>CAYUFW010000197.1:0-10024 GCA_964443915.1 uncultured Pirellulaceae bacterium | reverse complement strand
GCGCTGGCCGGGGCCGACGCAACCGGACTGGAGGGCGTCGACCTGGTGCCGTTTGTGACCGGCCGGAAGCTCCGTTCGCCGCACGAGGCCTTGTTCTGGCGGTGCCACACGCGCAGCAACAACTACGGCGCTCGTCGGGGTGACTGGAAGTACGTCTACTCCACGGAAGGCGCAGAGCAACCCGGCCCGAACCAGCAGCCCGCGCGGGACATGCTGTTCAACCTGGCCGACGACATCGGCGAGCAGCGTGACCTGGCCGCCAGGCATCCCGACAAGCTCGCCGAGTTGAAGAAGCTCTACGAAGCCTGGAGCGCCGCCGTGGACGCGGACTGCCGCCGGCTGGGCATCGAGCCGAAGATGAACGACCTGAGCCTGAGGCCCGCTGCGAAGAAAACCCGGAAGGTGAAGATCCAACCCGGCCCGGAGAAGGACTTGTGAAGCGTCTCGAACTGTGCGACTCTGGACGCTCACGAACTGCCACGCACAAATTGGACCTGTCCCGTTTTTGCCGCGCTGACCGCATGCCCTACGATCTGGAGGGGCACTTGCCGACGGCGGCAAACGGTTCGGTGGAGCAGATCGCCGCCTGGGTGGAACGTTTGACAGCGATGACCATGGACGACCAAGGTGCGATCCACCCCCTGACCGCCGAACAGTGGCACCAGGCGATGCAATGCCCTATCTTCGACGCCCCGCAGGCCGGTCACGGCCAGAACAGACCGCTTGGCTCTGGCGGTCCAACGTGATCGGATCGTCGGGATTATCGAGGTCGGGAGGCGGGCGGAGCGGTGGTGATCACGGACGACAACTACCAACCGAACCGCGATTGACCTGCCGCGCACGAAAACGGGCCGGACGCGGTCCGGCCCGTGGAAGCCTCTTGAGTGAACGTCACGGCGCCCGTCTAGCAGCCGCGGCGGCAGGCCCGCAGGCCGCAGCCGCGGGTGGGGCAGCAACTGCCGCACTGCACCGGCACTTGCACCGTCTTGGGCACCATCCGGCAGACGTTGACTTGCACCTCTTTCTGGACCTGGTGCGGCACGCACACGGTGACCGTCCGGGTGACCTCTTCCGCTTGCGACTCGTAGCACGTCACGGTTTCGGTCCAGGTTTTCTTCTGGGGCACGCAGACCGTGCAGCAAACTTCCTTCTGCAGCACGTCCGTCTCGTAGGTTGTCACGCAGCACTTCCGGGTCCGCACTTCCTGTCTGTAATCGCAGACTCGGACGGTGCAGGTGCGAACTTCGGGCTTGCACACGGTGACCGTGTACTCGCAAGGCTCCTCGACGATCTGCGGCTTGCAGACCGTGACGGTGACCTGTTCGTCGACCACGTTGGGCACCCAGACCTTTTGGCACACGGTGGTCGTGCAAGGCTGGCAGCAGCAGCACGGATCGCAGCACGCGCCGCAGCCGCGGCGACCGATCAAACCGCAACGACGCGGCAGGCACGGCACTTCGACCATCTGCGTCTCCCAGTGGCCGCGATCGACGCAGACCGTCTGGACGACTTCCTCCTGGATCGTCTTGCAGACGCGCCGCACGCCTTGACGCGTCTCGACGGCGGGCACCATGACCGTGTACTGCCGCGGTTCCTCGCGCCATTGCGGTATGCACACGGTGTACTGCTGCTCGACTTCCTTCACGACGGGACGGCACACGGTGTATTGGACCATCTTGGTCCGCTGCTCGGGGACCATGACGATACAGCACCGCTGAACCTGTTTCTGTACGGGTACGCACTTGTACACCGTCTCCTTGACCTCCCGCTGCTCCTGAGCGTATTCGCAGACGGTCACGGTCCGGGTCTCGGTGACCCATTCCGGCACGTAGCACGTCTTCTCGACGTACGTCACTTCACCGCAGCCGCCGCAGGGGGAACAACCGCCGCAGGGCGAGCCCGCCATCGCAAGGCCGGCTGAGAAAAAGAGAACACCGACAGCTAACAGGACGAGCAGACAGCGACGCATGGGAAATCCCTCCCTCCATAAAAAATGCACACGCAGGTTGCTGAGGCAGGTCGCGGGCGTTGTTCGGCACCCCGCGGCCGAGATACCGCACAATTCGGATACCAATAGCACTATTAAACTAGGCTGTAGCGAATTGTCAATCAAGGCAGACTGCGAGCAATAAAAAAGATGTAATTTTTGCGTGCTTTGAGTTGTCTTTTCGCACGGCTCTGGGGGCGTCAAGCGCCCTTGTTCCCGGAAACCGACTTTTTTTCCAAAATGTTGGATTGCTGTCCGCCAGACCGGCTTTTGCGCACAAGCACTGCGAACTGGCGGGCGGCAAGTTGCCAACCTGCTTGCATCCCGCAATAATTCGAGACTTCGATTAACCCCTTCCAGCCTCCAACGACAGCACGATGCCATGCAAGAGAAGCTCTGTTACACCGCTATCACGTTTGATGATGTCCTGCTCGAACCGCGTTTCAGCGACGTGGTCCCCTCGGATGTGGACGTGCGCTCAAAACTGACCAACCGAATCGGGCTGAACATTCCGCTGCTCAGCTCTCCCATGGACACCGTGACGGAAAGCGACTTGGCAATTGCTCTGGCCAAAGTGGGCGGAATCGGCGTGATTCACAAGAACATGCCCATCGAGGCCCAGACGGAGGAAGTCAACCGGGTCAAACGCAGTGCCAACGGGATTATTTATGACCCGGTCACGCTGTCGCCGGACGCTCCGGTGGAACAAGCCCGACTGCTGATGGACCAACACAATGTCTCGGGAATTCCCATTATCCATCCCGACGGACGGCTAGCGGGCATCCTGACCCGGCGCGACTTGCGGTTCTTGGAGGAGACAGACATCCCCATTTCCCAGGTCATGACCAAAGATCAACTTGTAACGGCTACGGGAGAAGTATCGCTTGAACAAGCTGAGAAGATTTTAACGGCTAAAAGAGTGGAGAAACTTTTGCTGGTTGACGAAAGATATTGTCTAACGGGACTGATCACGATCAAGGACATCGACATGATGAAGCGGTTCCCGCATGCTTGCAAGGACAAGCAGGGCCGCTTGCGGGTGGGTGCCGCCGTCGGGGTCTTTGATTTTGATCGGGCGCAAAGCCTTATCGCGAAAGACGTTGATGTGCTGGTCGTCGACAGTGCACACGGCCATTCGGCCAATGTGATCGAGACGGTCAAGGAACTCAAACGACGGTGGGACATCGACGTCGTGGCGGGCAACGTCGCAACCAAGGAGGGATGCAGCGACCTGATTCGTGCCGGTGTGGATGCTGTCAAAGTCGGCATCGGTCCCGGCTCGATTTGCACGACGCGGGTGGTCTCCGGTGTCGGAGTCCCCCAGGTCACGGCGATTTACCAGGCGGCCCAGGCTGCCAAAGATGCCGGAATTCCGGTCATCGCCGATGGCGGCATCCGTTACTCGGGCGACATTACGAAAGCGATCGCTGCCGGGGCGCACGCGGTCATGATTGGTGGTTTGTTCGCCGGGCTGGCCGAAAGCCCGGGCAAGACGATCCTTTATCAGGGTCGGACTTTTAAGTCGTATCGCGGCATGGGCTCCTTGGGAGCGATGGTCAAGGGGTCCAGCGAACGGTATCGCCAGCCGGGAAATACGGGCACGGGCAAGTTAGTTCCGGAGGGCGTCGAGGGGCGGGTGCCCTTCAAGGGACCATTGAGCGATTTTGTGTACCAGCTGGTCGGGGGGCTGAGAGCCGGCATGGGCTATTGCGGCACGCGGACGATTGAGGCTTTGCGGACGGAGACGCGATTCCTTCAGGTCACTCCAGCTTCGGTTCGGGAGAGTCATCCCCATGACATTGCTATCACGCAGGAAGCGCCCAACTACAGTGTCGAGTCCACATCGGGGTCCGACGGAGGGTGAACGCGTCCGTGGCACCGTGCGTGCCCGTCTGGATGCGGCGATCTGCGCCGCCGTGGCCTGGAGTACGATCGCGGCCGTCCTCCTGACTTGTGCGTCGGGAGCGCGAGGCGATGACTCCGCGCCTCAGCCGCTGTCGGTTGCCAGCGATGCGCGTCCGATTACCGCCAACGGACCCGACTTGAATTCGCCCCAAGGTCCGGTCGGGACGCTCCGGTTCAGTACACCCGACGACACGCCGAGCAGCCCTTCAGGGGAAAGCTCCAGCCCGAGCGGCACGGTCCTCCGCTGGAAGAACCGGCAACCTGAGACATCCACGGCCGGGACCGGGTTCTCGGTCCCGCAGTCGCCCAGCAATTGGCAGCAGCGCGGTCAGAACAACTGGTCCGCGATCCGGCCGGCTGCGCACCAAAACGCGCCGACGCCGTTTCGGGATCCCTTCGGTGACCAATCGCCCGAATCCGCCGCAGCGATCAAACTGTTGGGGCCCGGCGGTGACGCGAGCGGCGAGTCGGGACAGGACGTGGTCCAGACGGCGAGCGCCGACGACGTTGCGCCGGCGCCGCCGGCACCATGGACCCAGAAGTCCGAATCGCCGCAGCAGAAATCGACCATGCTGCCGCATCACGGCTTTGTGCCGCCCACCCGCGTCCGCCCCTTCGTGGCTCAGAAACCCAAGCGTGCCCTGGAATTGCCGCCCTTGCAGCCCACCGAGCCGCAACTCCCCGACTTCCTCCAACTGCCGACCGAGCCCATGCAGCCGGCGCCGGCAGGCGAGAAGCCCTCAGCGGCAGGCGAGAAGCCGGGCCCGGCGGCGGAGCAGCCAACTCCCAGTTCGCCCGCGACGCCTCCCCGCCCGTCGATCGGGCCGTCGTTCCAGCTTCCGGAGATCAAGGAGGAGACGGCGGAAGCCAAGTGCGAGCGGATCTACAACGGCCGCGATTGCTGCGAGGAGGACCGCAAGTGCCAGACGGCCCAACAGGCCTTGCGCGATAACGCGATCACCAAGATCTCGCTGGACATTACCGCTCCGTTTAAGCCGGACGCCGCCACGCTGGAAGAGGAGCATCAAGTGCGAGCGGATCAACTGCGGCAAATGCCCGCTCGAGATTGGCGGGATCGGACCGGGCAAGTCGTCGCGTCGGGCCGGCTGTCCGAAGTCGCCAACTGCAAGATTCAAGTCACGGGGACGGACGGAAATGTCACCCCCGTGCCGCTGGGGAGCCTTAGCGACGACGACTTGTGTTTCCTGGCCGCGTGGTGGGGCGTCCCCACCGAATGCTCGCTGGGCGACGATCGCTTCAACCCGCGCGCCTGGGAGCAGATCATGTTCACCTGGAAAGCTTCGGCGTTGTGCCACAAGCCCCTGTATTTTGAGGAAGTCGCGATGGAGCGCTACGGGCACAGCATGGGGCCGCTGATGGACCCCGTCCATTCCGGGGCGCACTTTTTCCTGAACATCGCCTTCTTGCCGTACAAGATGGGTATCAATCCGCCGCACGAGTGCCAGTACGCCCTGGGCTACTACCGGCCCGGCAACTGTGCCCCTTGGCTGGTGCCGCCCGTGCCGATCAGCCTGCGAGGCGCGTTGCTGCAGGGCGCCGCCGCGGTGGGAGTCGTTTATCTCTTCCCTTGAACCTTCGATACATCTTCGAGTTCGGGAGCGATTGGGAAGGCAAACGGCGGAGCGTCTCGCGGCGCTCCGCCGTTTTGCGTTCTTGGGGTTCCGATTACTCGAAGGCGCAGCGCCCCACATCGCACCCCGACCGCCCGCAGGCCGCCATACACGGTGCGCCGCAAACCGGCAACGGATTCGATCCGGACGCGGTATGAGCCGCCGCCACGCTCAGGTGTCTTTCCAGCTTGCGGCTGCCGCATTCCGGACATTCCGGCGTTTCCTCGCCGCGGATCAGCAACTCGAAATCCTGTTGGCACTTGCGGCAAGTGTATTCATACAATGGCATGTGCAGCACTCCCGTGGATCATCGCGTAGAACTGCCATATTCTTATCACCCGGCGGCACTTCTGACCAGACCGGTGGCCAACTTGGCGCAGCGTCTGCGCTCTCCCACCTCCGAGCCGGTGGATCAGCGCAGCACGGCGGTCCCGATACGTCCAGCCTGCCGTGCCTGGGGAAATGGGGCGGGTCTCATTTGTGCCGAATTGGCCCGTCGTGCGACCGGAACATGGCGAGCCCCGAACCCATTTCCCCCAGTTACTTCAGGCCCAGCAATGGCCGGACTGTGTCACGCACTCGTTGGGCCCAACGCAGCGGAGATTCGGCTTGCCGTTTGGTGGCCCGGTGCCCAGGGTAACGCGTGTCCACAGAAAAGCGAGTCAGGAAATCGGTGCCGCGCCGAAGCGATCAAATGTCGGGAATGTGGGGCTGAAGCAGTGGCAAGAGGCTGACCAAGTTGTGCGTTTTCGGGACTGCCAGCCCTTGCTCCTCCAGCAGCGCCTTCAGGTACTTCTCGGCGCACTGCTGACAGTGGAAACAGACACCGTCATGCAGACGCCTTTTTGCCCCGGCCAATTCGCGAGCGGCCTCGAAGTCCACTTCGGCTTTCATCACCCACTCGGCCGTCAACTTTTTCATAGAGCACTTTTCCCCGTTCGACGACTTCGCGCAGAAACGAATCGCCTTCCTCGAGCCGCCACGTCATCGTCTTGGGCGTCCGGACGTCAATATCCAGCGGAAACGGCGGATCGATCGTCAAGCTGATGCGCGCCGCCTGATCTAGCTCATTCCGGGTCGGCATGACGACGAGAATGTCCACGTCGCTATCGGCATGCGGCTCGCCATAAGCATGGGAACCGAAGAGGATGATCTTCTCCGGCTGAAAGCGTTCGGCGACCTGCTGGGCGAATTGCCGAATGACCCGCATCGGCACTTCTGCTCCGCGATACCAACGTCTGGGCTGCGGCGAATCGGCGGTTTGGCGTTTGCTCATAACCATATTCTACAACAGCGTGCGGGCGATGCGGAAGCCCGTGCGGTGGCCCGCGTGCAGGAAGCTGAAAAGGGAGCGATGCGCGGCGCGGAGTTTGACGGGCGAACTCCAAACACGACCTGATCCGGAAGCGGCGGTTCGGCCTGACACGCTCTGCCCGGCCACGACGTCACCATGGCCAGTCCCATCAGGACGGGCCAGGAGACAAACAGCCCCCAGCGGCCGAGTCGAAAGTTCTGCGGAAGTACCGTCATCACATCGCCTTTGCCCAATATTGTCGGGAGTCAGATTATACCGCACGGCACCCGTCAAGTCAGAAGACACGCGCCCCCCCCGAACCTCGGCTTGTGGCAGCTGGCGTGGTGGGACAGTAGAATCATGGGAAAATATCTACCGGCCGCAGGACCGAGGGAGGGACGCCAATCCATGACCGCTCAAGAGGAAGAGACCGCACCGCATCACCCCTACGTCCCCGACGACGTCCGGCTGCCCGAATTCACGGCCCCGGCCGTGATCGTGGGAGCCGTGCTGGGCATCGTCTTCGGGGCCTCATCGCTGTACCTGGTTCTCAAGGTCGGGATGACCGTGTCGGCGTCGATCCCGGTCGCCGTGCTGTCGATCACCTTGTTCCGGCTGTTCTCGCGGCTGTTCGGGATCCGCCGCGCGACGATCCTGGAGAACAACGTCGTGCAGACGACCGGGTCGGCCGGCGAGTCGATCGCCTTCGGGGTGGGCGTCACGATGCCGGCCGTGATGTTGCTCGGATTCGAGATGGAAGTCACGCGCGTGATGGTCGTCTCCGTGCTGGGCGGCGTGCTGGGAATCCTGATGATGATTCCGCTGCGGCGGGCATTCATCGTCCAGCAGCACGGCACGCTGAAGTACCCGGAAGGCACCGCCTGTGCCGACGTGCTGATCGTAGGCGAAGAAGGCGGCACGAGCGCCAAGACCGTGTTTACGGGCTTTGGGCTGGCGTTCGCGTTCCAATTCCTCATGCAGGGATTGCGATTGTGGAAGGAAGTACCCGCGTACGCGCTGCGCTGGTTCCGGGGAGCCGAATTGTCGCTCGAAGCCAGCCCCATGCTGCTGGGCGTGGGCTACATCATCGGCACCCGCGTTTCATGCATCATGCTGGCCGGCGCGGTGCTGTCGTACCTGGTGTTCGTGCCGGCCATTCATTTCTTCGGCGACGGCTTGAGTGAGCCGCTGTATCCCGCGACGAAACTCATTCGGGACATGACGACCGGCGAGATCCGCCAAGCCTACCTACTGTACGTCGGCGCCGGCGCGGTGGCCACCGGCGGCATCATCAGCCTGTGCCGGGCGATTCCGTTGATCGTCAGTTCGCTGCTGGCCGGCGTGCGCGATCTGCGCAGCTCGATCACGGGCGGCGTTGCCGGGCGGCGCACCGACCACGATTTGCCGATGAGTTTCGTGGCGCTGGGAACACTGGCCCTGATCGTCGTGATCTGGGCCGCTCTGCCGCTGGGCACAGCCTTCAGCGCCGTGAGTCTGGCGGGCGCGGTTCTGATCGTGCTGTTTGGCTTCCTGTTCGTCACCGTCTCCTCGCGGCTAACCGGCGAGATCGGCTCCTCGTCGAACCCGATCTCCGGCATGACGGTCGCCACGCTGCTGTTGACGTGTCTGATTTTCTTGTCGCTCGGCTGGACGTCGTCCGAAGAGCGGCTGATCGCGCTCACGGTGGCGGCGGTCGTCTGTGTCGCATCCTCCAACGGCGGCACTACGTCGCAGGACCTGAAGACAGGCTTTCTGGTCGGGGCTACGCCTCGCGCTCAGCAGTGGGCGATCGTCGTGGGCGCGATCTCGTCAGCCTTGGTCATCGGCGGCATCCTGATGCTGTTGAACGATGCCAGCACGGTGTACAGCCGCAAGGATCTCCCCCAGCCCTATCGCCCGCCGGATGCGTCGCAGTTGACGGCGACGGCTCAGGCTCCGGGCGATCGGGCCTCCTACCGCGTCTGGTACGTCAGCCAGGCGGTCGGCCAGCAATACGGCATCCCGCGCGGCAAATACCTGGTGAACGAGCAAGGCCGCATCTGCTACTTGGTCGACCCCGGCATCACCGGCCGGCTGACGCAGCGCGACGACGGCTCGGAGGTGCGGAAGTACGGCGCCCCGCAGACCGAGCTGATGGCCATGATCACCGACGGCATCCTGACCCAGCGTCTGCCTTGGGCGCTTGTCCTGTTGGGCGTCTTCGTAGCCCTGGTGCTGGAGTTGGTTCGAGTCCCCTCGCTGCCGTTTGCCGTCGGCGTCTACCTGCCGTTTTCCACGTCCGCGCCGGTCTTTGTGGGCGGTCTGGTGCGCTGGCTGGCCGACCGCACCAGCGGCAAGCCGGCGGCCGAGCAAAGCGAGGCCGACGCGGAAATGACGCCCGGCGTGCTGTTGTCCACCGGCTACATCGCCGGCGGCGCCATCGGCGGCGTGCTGATCGCCTTCCTGTACTTCAGCGACCGCATCCCGAAGCTGCTGGGCAGCGTGGGCGAAAGCGTGGGGTGGGAGCAGTACGATTTGCCCGCGCTGCTGTCGTTCGCCGCCCTGGTATTCTTCCTACTGGCCGTCGGCCGCGGTTGGTGGCTGGACTCGCATTCGGATGCCGAACCGAGCGGCGGAACTTGAAGCCACTGGCCGCCTCGCTGACGTCCAAATCGCAATAGCCGGCAACGGAGCGAGGGCTTCGGTGCCCGCGCTGCCAGATCGGCCGGTTGCGCCTGATCGACCGAGACGATCCGCCGAGTTGGCGGGAGATCCTGGATCGGTCGCCCTACACGGATCGCTGGCTGAATCCACGCCGGGAGGTTGCGACTTCGCCCGCCAGGGCGATGCCGCCGGAGGACACGTCATGACCCAGGTGCCCGCCTCGCCGCCATTCTCCGCAAGCCCCCGCTTGAACTCTCGCCCCAGCGAGTTGGAGGACGCTCCGCGCCGCCCCCACCCCGGCCGCCTGGGGCGCCCTTACGACCGTTCCCATCGGCGTCCGCGGCCCCCTGCCGAACCACAAAAAACGGCTCCCCCCCTTGCTTCCCGCGGCAATCGCCCGGAGGTAAAATACGCCTGGGGCTGGGAACTGCGGTAGAAAACCCGTAGCCACCGCCGGCTCCGTGGTTTCGTCCAACCGGGTTTTTATCCCACCTGCCCCCTTGACGACCCGTCGCACCGCAGACGACCCGCGGCTTGGGGCAGGTGGGATAAAAACCAATTCGT
>CAYUFW010000196.1:541-15771 GCA_964443915.1 uncultured Pirellulaceae bacterium | reverse complement strand
GCAGATCGTCGCCCAACTCGGCCAGGGCTTGATACATCTCCCACAGCCGCGACGTGTCGCGGAAACGCTTGGTGACGCCGACCTTACGCCAGGCTTTGGACAAGGGCAGCACGTCGGGCGGCGTTTTGGCCAGCACCGGTTCGATCGCGGCGGCGATTCGCTCGAGCAACGCCTCGTATTTCGGGAACGCCTCGGCGTCGCGGCGGCTGAACTTGGCGATCTGCTGCAGCGTCTGGTCGCGGTCTGGCCCCATCAGCAGCGAGCGGCCGTCCAGCAGCGGCGTGTACGAGGACGGACTCCGCGGCAGGATCGTGAATCCGTACTGCTTCAGCCGCAAGTCCCGGATGATCTCCGGCAGCAGCAGGCTGACCACATAGGCGGCCGTGGACACCTTGTACCCCGGCCACAGTTCTTCCGTCGTGGCGCAGCCGCCCAACACGTGCCGCCGTTCCAGCACGCACACCGACTTGCCGGCCTTGGCCAGGTAGGCCGCCGCCACCAACCCGTTGTGCCCGCCGCCGATCACCACACAGTCGTAACGTTTGCGTTCCGCCATAAAGGTCCTCTCCGCGTCTCAAGACGTGGATCCCCACGGATGGCATAGCGATTCCGCGGATAGGAACAAAGTACTCGTCTTCATCCGTGGTATTGCCATGCCATCCGTGGGGACCTCTCGAACGGGGCTAAGTGCGTCCCGATTGTAGCCCCCGGACAGGTTGAAGACGAGGACACCGGCGGGCAGAAGATGGGCCGCGATTCTCGGGCCGCGGTCGTCCGCCCTGGTCCGTATCGAACGCCGATCGATTATGATATGACTGCTTCGGCCAGCCTGAACCTCCGCAGCTAGCCCCTCCCAAGACTCCCCCCAGAATCAAAGGAACCGTTCATGAGCACCGTCCTGTTTTCACGAATCCGCTGTCCCGTTGTCCTGGTGGGTCTGGCGTCCCTGCTCGCCTCGTCCGTCGCGGGTCGTGCCGCCGATTGGCCGCAGTGGGGCGGGCGGGCCGAGCGGAACATGGTGTCGGACGAAACGGGCCTGCCGGAGACGTTTTCCCGCGGCACGCGCGAACGTGCGGGCGGGATCGATCCGGAATCGGCCAAGAACGTCAAGTGGGTCGTCAAACGCGGCTCAGCCACCTACGGCAATCCGACCATCGCCGACGGCCGCGTGTACGTCGGCACCGACGACATGAACCTGGCGGGCGACGAACGGTTGAAGCGGACCCGCGGCGGACTGGTCCAGTGCTTCGACGAACAGACCGGCAAGCTGCTCTGGCGGCTGGCCGTGCCGCAGCGGACCAAGGTGCCGCCCGGCCTGCTCTACGGCCACCAGCACCTGGGCGTTTGCTCGTCGCCCACCGTCGACGGCGACCGGGTCTACGTCGTGACCTGTGCGTGCGAGGTCCTTTGCCTGGACGCCGACGGACTGGCCGACGGCAATGACGGACCGTTCGACGACGAGGGGCAGTACATCGCCGGGTCGGATGCGCCCGCGGTGAAGTTGGAACCGACGGACGCGGACATCATCTGGCGCTGTGACTTGATCGACGAACTGGGCGTCCGCCCGCACGATACGGCCAGCTGTTCGGTGCTCATTCACGGCGCACTCGCCTACCTGTCGACCTCCAACGGTGTCAACTCGGCGCACGACAAAGTGCTGGCCCCGCAAGCGCCGGCGTTTGTCGCGTTCGACAAGCACACCGGCCGCTTGGCCGCCTATGAAGACATCGGGCTCAGCTCTCGCTTGTACCACTGCGCATGGTGCTCGCCGACGCTGGGACGAGTCGGCGAGACGACGCAGGTGATCGTCGGCGGTAGCGACGGCGTGTGCTACGCTTTCGAGGCCGTCGAGGGCCTGCCCGACAAGCCGGTGCCGCTCAAGAACCTCTGGTCCTACGACTGCAATCCGCCCGAGTACAAATACCGCGACGGCAAGCTGATTCCGTACTATGCTGGCGACAAACGCAAGAAGGACAGCCCGAACAAGAACGACGGCACGTACATCGGCCCCAGCCAGTTGATCGGCAGTCCCGTCTGCCACGAGGGCCGCGTGTACATCGCCCTGGGCCAGGACCCGGCGCACGGGCGCGGCAAGGGCATGTTGCACTGCATCGACGCGACGAAGCGGGGCGACATCACGGCCAGCGGCAAGATCTGGACCTACGACGGCCTGGACCGCACGATTGCGACGCCCGCCGTGGCCGACGGTTTGGTCTACATCGTCGATATCGCCGGCCGCTTGCACTGTCTGGATGCGGACACCGGCAAGTGCCAGTGGGTCCACGAGACCAAAGCCGAAACCTGGGGCGGCCCGCTGGTGGCCGACGGCAAGCTGTACTTCGGCAGCCAGAAAATGTTCTACGTCATGGCCGCAGGCCGCGAACCGAAACTGCTGAGCGAGATCAAGCTCGGCAACCCCATGTACACCACGCCCGTCGTGGCCAACGGTGTGCTGTACGTAGCGTCGCAGCATTACATGTGGGCGGTGCAGAAGTAAAGTCGAAAGGTCAAAGAGTCGAAAAGTCGAAAAGCGGGCACGCCCTTTCCGCATTCCTGGGATCCCAAGTAGCCGGTGCATCATGCGGGCTAACGACGATTACCTCGCGCTTTCGCTTCCGGAAATGAAGGCCGCGCTGCGGCAGTTCGACGAGCGGGTCAACGGTTCGGCGGCGGCTACCTCGTCAGCCCGGCCAATGTGCTCACGCCCGAAATCCCGCTGGCCAATCTGGAATCGCTGTTCGAGGCGGCGCACGAAGCGTAGGGCGGAAGGTCGCCGCCGGGAGGCGGCGGAGGAGTTATCAGCGTAACGAGCATGCGCGACCGAGGACCGAATGCCACCGGCTCGCCCGGTGGATGGTTACGTTGGCGGCTACCACGCCGCGTCTCCCTGGAAAACCGAATGCAACGTGCTTGCCGCGTCATGACTCTCCGACTTTTCCACTTTTTCCCTTTTCGACTTTTTGACTTTCCTCCCCTCATTCGATCCCGAAGTGTTTCAGCCGTCCCAGGAGGCGGTTGCGGCTCAGGCCGAGCAGGCGGGCGGCTTTGGCTTTGTTGCCTTTCGTGCGCCGCAGGGCACGCTGCAGGAGTTCCTTTTCGATCTCGGCCAGGAACTGGGGCAGCACGATGGTGTCGTCGGCGCGCGGCGGATGGGCATCGGCTGCGGCGGTGACGCGGAGCTTTTCGGGCAAGTCGCCGGGCTGGACCAGGGGACCGGCGGCCGCGGCGTAGCTGGCCTGAACGGCTTCCGCCAACTCGTCCACGTTCTCCGGCCAAGGATAGGCGGCCAGCTGATCCAGGGCTTCGGCCGTGAATCCCGACAACTGCTTGCCGCCGCCCGCATTGCAGCGTTCCAGGAAGAACTGGGCCAGCAGCGGCACGTCCGCCAGCCGGTCGGCCAAGGGCGGGACGTGGATCACCAGCGTGCTGAGGGCGCAAGCGAGATCCTGGCGGAAGCGATCATGCGCGGCCAGGTCCGTCAGGGACCGGCGCGCCGTAGCGACGGTGCGGACGCCCAGTTCGCCGATGCTCAGGATTCCGGCCAGCGTCTTCTGGGCGTCGGGCGGCAACTGGTCGACTTCCAGCAACAGCAGTGCTGCGGGCCGCTCGATCTGCAACTCCGCGCAACTGGCCACGAACGATGTGATCGTGGATTCCAGCAGTTCTGCGTCCAACAGATTGCAGGCCAGAGGCGCCAAGGGCGGGGACGGCGCGTCGCGGTAGTGGATCGCCCGAGCGATGTACTCGCGGCCGCTGCCGGGCGGCCCCACGACCAGCACGCGGGCGTCGACGCCCTGGGCCAACTGCACCTGCTCGCGCACTTGGGCGATGGCCGGGCTCGCGCCGACGATCTGATTCAGCGGCACGCGTCCGAACGATTCCTGCAAGATCGCCCGCAGACGCTGGTGCAGTTCCGGCGGGCTCGTTCCGTCACGCTCAGGTGCGGAAGACGGGGCGGAGGGTTGGTCGCGGACGACGACCAGCACGCCCAGACAGGCCCCGGCGCCGTCGCTCAGCGGCAGGCAAGCGGCCGGGTGAGTCTGCCATTGGCCGGCGGAATCCTGGCGGGCCGCGTCGAACGCGATCGGCCGGTCCTGGAAGGCCTCCGGGGGCGGACACAGTCCGTGGACTGGATCAGAGCTGCCGTCGCTGCGATAGCCGGGCTGGTAGTCGCAACGGCGGCCCAGCAGCGCATCGGGGTCCAAGCCGGTCCAGGCCGAGCATGCGTCGTTGGCGTAGACGATCGTGCGCTGGGCGTCCAAGGCATACACGGGCTGCGGTGCCGACGCCAGCAGCCGCGACAAGCCGGCGATGTGCGAACGGGTACGAGCCATGACGTCGAAGTCTCGCGTTCCAGAACTGCCCGCGCTCCCCGTTGGGTCGCGGCTAAACGACGGATTCCATCTGCCACCGCCGCCTCATGATGACAGAAAAATGAGGCGACAGGAAGATCCGTGGGCGTTGCCCATGCCCCAGGCGGCTGGCGATAAGCTAGAATTGTCACCGGTGGAGCCGGTTTCTCTGTCCCGATAAGCCCACTGGTGGGCGATACCCCGTGATCGAGGTCTGACGCATGGCTGGAACGATGGAAAAACTCCAAACCGTCAACAGTCTGATCCGCACGCTGCTGGCCGTCGTGCTGCTGGGCGGGGCAGGTACTGCGGGCTGGTACGGTTATACGACGTATAACGCCGCCGAGATCGAAGGCCAGCGCAAGGACGCGGCGCTGCAGGAAAAGGAACAGGAGTTGGCCGCCAGCCGCGAGCAGATCGAAAGGCACAAGCAGGAACTGGTCGCGAAGGATCAGGAACTGGCCGGCAAGGAAGCCAAAATCAGCGAGCAACAAACGGAAATCAAGAATCTGAACGCGGAAGTCGCCCGCCAGGAAGCCGAAATCCAGCGGCTGGATACGGCACTGCGGCTGCACAAGATGGAGCGCCGGTTGGCGCGGATCCGGGTGCTGGACACCAGCGCCGATCCGGCCAGCGGCAAGAAATTCTCGAAGATTGAATTCGTGGAACTGAACGAACTGGGCGATCCGGTCGGCGAGCCCAGGCAATTCCAGTTGGACGGCGACATGGTCTACGTGGACTACTGGGTGGTGAAATTCGAGGACAAGTACGTCGAACAGGCGGACCTGGAGCGGGGGACGTCGATCTGCCTGTTCAGCCGGGTGTTCGGCGACCTGCAGAAGCCCAAGGAAGGCTTCACGCTGGACGAACCGGGCCAGCGCCCCGGAACGTACGCGCGGGGCAGCGTGATGTCCGACTTCGAGAAGAAGATCTGGGACGATTTCTGGAAGATCGCCAACGACCCGCAACAAGCCGCCGAACTGGGCATTCGCGCGCTGCACGGCGACGCGGTCTCGATCAAGGTGGAAAAGGGCAAGACGTATCGGGTGACGGTGCGAGCCTCCGGGGGACCCGAAATCGTCGTGGAGCCGGACGCGGCGCCGGGCAAGCCAGCCGCGCTCAACTCCGGCGCGAAGAAATCCTAACGCGGGCTGACGCCCGCAACCCAAGTAGGATGGGCATTCTTGCCCGTCCGGATCGTGACGGGCAGGAATGCCCATCCTACAACATGCGCGCGTGGCGCGCGCATCGTACGGACTGAGACTCTAGCGAGGCTTGCGGCCGCAACTCAAGTAGGTTGGGACTCTGTCCCGACCCGGTCGGGACAGAGTCCCAACCTACGAACATGCCCCGCGCTCACACCCGGTCCAGCCGGCCGAAGAGTTCCACGGTGTCGAGGAAAGTGACCGCGGAGCCGCGCAACGTCTGCAAGGCCAGATCGGGATCCTCGAAGCGAAATACCAACACGGCTTGCTCGCCGGCCTTCGTCGAAAAGGCGTACATGTACTCGACGTTCAGCCCGGCGGCCGAGATGGGCTTCAGGACCTCGACCAATCCGCCGGGCCGGTCTGCAACTTGGACCGCCAACACCTCGGTGACCGTCACGCGAAAGCCGCCGGCCTCCAGCACTTGTTTGGCCTGCTGCCAATCGCGGACGATCAGCCGCAAGATCCCGTACTGCTGCGTTTCGGCCAGCGCCAGCGTCACGAGATTGATGCCCGCCTCGGCCAACAAGCGGCAGGGGGCGATCAAGTGCCCCGGCCGGTTCTCGACAAACACCGACAGCTGATGGATCTTCACGCGAGGGTTCCTCTTCACGCAGGCTCGTGCCTGTCACCAAGTAGGTTGGGTCTGCGACCCGACCCGGTCGGGACAGAGTCCCAACCTACAGAGATGGCGGCCGATGGATGCGACACGCTGTGGCTGCATTTGACTCGTTCACCGAGTCCTTGGCAACCGGACGACACAGCACCTCGACGTCACGCCGCCTTGCGGAACACCAGACAAGTGTTGCTCCCGCCGAAGCCGAACGAGTTGGAGGCGACGACGCGCACGGGGGCGGGGCGGGCCTGATGCGGCACGTGTTGCAGGTCGCACTCCGGGTCCGGATCGTCCAGGTTGATCGTCGGCGGCAGGGCCTGATCGTGAATCGCCACCAGGCAGGCGAGGGCTTCCACGGCCGCCGCGCCGCTGAGCAGATGCCCTGTCATGCTCTTGGTCGAGCTGACCGGCACCCGCGACACGGCGTCGCCCAGCGCCAGTTGCAGCACGCGGGCTTCCGCCCGGTCGCCCACCGGCGTGCCGGCGGCATGGGCGTTCACGTAATCGACGTCCTCGGGATTGGCCTGTGCGTCGTCCAAAGCCAGGCGGACCGCCCGGCTGGCCGGCCGCGGCTCGGTGCTGGGGATGACCATGTGCGCGGCGTCGCTGGTGGCGCCGAAGCCGGCAAACTCCGCGTAGCGGCGGGCGCGGCGGCGGCGGGCGGCGACGTCGCGTTCCAGCACGAACACGCTGCCGCCCTCGCCCATCACGAACCCGTCGCGAGCGCGGTCGAAAGGACGCGACGCCAGCGACGGCGAATCGTCGCGCCGCGACAGGGCGCGCAAATTGTAGAAACCGCCGTACGACATGGGCGTGATCAGATCGCAGCCTCCGGCCAGGCAGACGTCGACCCAGCCGAGTTGAATCCAGCGCCGCGCGACGCCCAGCGCGTAGCCGCCGCTGGCGCAGGCCGCTGCCACGGAGACGGCGGGACCGGTCAGCCCCAGTTCCCGGTGGACGAAGTGGACCACCGAGAGCACATCGCGGTCCGGCGTGTACACCCGGTTCCCACCGGCCAGCGTGTCGAGTTCCCAGACGCGCAGGTATTCGGCGCCCAGGCCCAGCACGATGCCGATCCGCAGGTCGCCACGCTCGTCACCCAAGCCGGCGTCGTCCAGCGCCCGCGCCGTGCAACTCAGGGTCAGCTGTTCCAGCCGGTTGTACCGGCGGAAGTCCGCCTCCTTCCAGCCGGGCGGCACGGGGATCTCGTCCACGGCGGCGATGAATTGCCGCTGGCCGGGATCCTGGGGCAGCAGCTGGTGCGCCGTCACGCCCGATTTCCCACGCAGCAAGTTTTCGGCGAACGTGGCGAAGCCGCTGCCCAACGGCGTGGCCGCTCCGACTCCGGTGATCCAAACGCGTTGCGTCATGTTCAAGCCGCTTTCGTCTGCTGGAGGTAGTTCGACTCGGCCAATTCGATCCGTCCGCCCCAAGGCAAGCAGTACGACCACGGTGCCACTCGCCCGCCGGGCCCTCCCGCCAGCCACCGCGCCAAGTCGACCAGCCGCGGCGAAGTTGCAGGGCCGCTCTCCGTCCCCGTCTCGTCAGACGAATCTGCCTCTTGGCGAACGGGGCGGCGTGAGCCCCCCGGTTCCGCCTCCGAGACCACACGGATCTGTCTGCCGATCGCCTCAGGTGCGGCGGCCGCCGTCAATCGCAGCGTCATCCCGCGCGCGTCATGCTCCGCGCCAGGAACCAGCCCCAGGGCCACGGCCAGGCAAATCGTTTCCGTCTGGGTCGAACCCTGACCGTCGGGCACCGGTTCGGGCGCCCATTGCGTGAGCACCAGCCAGAGGCCGGGCAGGTTGCTGGTGTCCAGCAGCGTCATGGCGACCGTCAGGGTCTCCAGCGCGTTCAGCATCAGCCTGGCGATGCCGAAGTTCGGTCCCCGCATCGCCAGGCTGATGCTGATCGCGCTGGAGACCGAGTGCAGCGAATTCTGGGGGATGATGTGCGGCGAGATGGCGGCGGGTCCGCTCTGCTGGTACTTGCGGAACGTGGCGGCGCCGCCCAGGCGGCCGGGGAACATCGGTGCGGCGACGACGCCCCAGTCGTCGAAGCACGTATCGCGCAACGGCCCTTCATCCATGGCCCTCAGAACGGCGGCCAGTCCGACCACCGTTTGCTCGTCGGAGTGCCGCAAGAACCGCGGCGGGATGGGCCGGCGAACGGAGCCGCCGGGATCCTCACGAAGCGCAGGGAGGACGTTCAGCGGGGCCGCGATCACGCCCTGCGCGGCCACGGTACACTCGGAGGTCGCCGCGTAAGATCGAACAGACATAGGAATCCCCTGGACGGCCGAAGGAACGTCGGTAGAGCCGAACTCGCGAGAGTCCGAAAACGTCGGAAGTCTCACGGCTTCCGCTACCTCGGAATTGAGCCTGGAAGCAGCACGAGGCTGCCGCTCAGGCCGCTTTGCGGTCGACGTGAACACCCATCTTGGCCTGCAGCAAGTCCAGCATCCGCCCGACCGTGGTGACGCCGTTCAACTCGTCGCTTTCGATCTTGATGCTCAGCCGCGTTTCGATCTTGAGAATCAGGCTGACCATGTCCAGCGAATCGAGTCTCAGGCCCGTCCGCAGGTCCGTGTCGTCGTCAATCTCCGTGAACTTGTCGCCGGTTTCGTCTTCCACTAATTCCAGCAACATCTGGGACAGTTCGGTGCGATCCATCGCTCTGACTCCTAATGGTTACAGGGGACTTCGACGAAAACATTCTGAGAGACGTTCGGAACAGACTGATCACGCACCGCCGCCGAGTGCGGAGCGGGCACGCGACCGACGCTGTTCCGGCTTGGCGGCGAAGCGATTTGTTCGGCCCAGTCCTCCGCCGCGAGGGTGGCCGCCAACAAGGCTTCTTCGACGCGCCGGCGGTGGTACTCGATGCCGTCGCCATCCAGATCCGGGGGCACGATCAGCGGCTCGCCCAAGACGCCGACCACCGTGCTGAACGGCCGCGGGACCGCGAACCGGTCCCAACTCGGCGCACGCCACGCGCGGGTGAAGCCGACACCCAACGGGACGATCGGCAGGCCCGAATGCGACGCTAGCAGGACGATTCCGCTCTTCAGTTGCCGGCGCGGCCCGTTCGGGCCGTCCGGAGTAATGGCCCAGTGCGAGCGTTCCCCGTCGTGCAGCAGTTCCAGGACGGCCTGCGCCCCGCCCCGCTTCGGTGAACCGCGCACGGTGCCCAAGCCCAAATGCCGGCAGACCTGGGCGATCAGTTCGCCGTCGGCACTCTGGCTGATCATCACCCGGACCCTGGTCCGCATCTTGGCCGGAGCCAAGAGCGATTCGTGCCAGAAGGCATAGATGAACGCTTGCGCGTCCGGATCCGGCGGATGCTGGCATCCATCGGCGGAAAAAACACGGGCGCGCACCGTCCCCAGCCACGCCCGCAGCAGCAGCGCGCTGGAGAAAGCCGCCAGCCGAATCAGCCAAGGATTGCGAAGCTTCACAGGCCGCACCCACGCCAGTCAAGGGACATCCCATGCTCCGAGAAAAACGCGGGGGAGTTATCGGAAAAATGCGGCACAATGACAAGACGAATCCAACGGCTTTTCGCCGTCGGCCAGATCAGCGCGCAAAGCTAGCGGCGCTGCGAACCCGAAGCGCCGACGAAGATGGGCAAAGGAATGTGGGCAAGGGAATATTCGGCAAGGGAATACTCCGTCAACTCATTCCCTTGCCAACATTCCCCCTCCCACCAGTCCGTCACGCCGCTTCCCACTGCTCGCGCAGCAGCTTCACCGCGGCGGGGATCGTTTGCGTGCGGTCTCCCTTCGAGCCGCATTCCAGGCTGACGAAGTTCTGGTAACCGAGCAGCTTCAAGCCCTTGAAGCCCAGCACGTAGTTGTCGCCTTCGTCCTCGCCCGGCATTTTCCGCGTCTTGCGGCTGGCCATGTGGACGTGCCGCAGGTAGTCGCCGGCAGACAGGAAGGCGGCCATGTCGTTGGTTTCTTCCCAGGTCATGTGCCAGAAATCGCCCATCACGCCGATGCCGGGATGGTTCACGTCGCGGCAGATGGCGGCGGCGTCCGGGACCTGACGCAGGAAGTGCGCTTCGCGGCGGTTCAGTGGCTCCAACAGAATCCACGTGCCCGCCTGCTTGGCGTGCTCGGCCAGATCGGGCAGCAGCTGCAGCACCAATTCCCGCGACTCCCAGTGCCCCAGCTTCGTCTGGCCCGTGAACGCCGGGACCATGATCATGCCGGTCGAACCCAGCGCGCCGGCGGCCGTCAGGATTTCTTTCATGGTCGCCACGCATTTCTGGCGGACCTCCTCCTGCTCGGAAATCAGCACCCCTTCATAGCCGCTGCAAATGGCGCTGATCTTGATCTTGCGGCCCTGCAGCGCCTTCTGGAATTCCTCGATGCGCCCCGCCAGCCCTCGCCCGCTGGGCTCGATGCCCTCGAAACCGTTGGCTTCCAGGAAGTCCAGCTTTTCGGCCAGACTCTTGCCCGGCGCCACGTTTTCCTGGCAAGACAACCGCAGGCGCGCCGGCTGCGGTGGGTCCGGAATCGCAACGGCGCGGGCGGCGGAAGTCACCATCGCGACGGCTCCACCAGCAGCCGCGAGTTTCAGCATTTCACGACGATTCGTTCTCATGGCAAATATCTCCCAGGTGAGTGAAGCGAGCGAATCCCATCGAACACACACGATCGGCATTCTACAATTTCCTGGAACGAGCGGCCAGCTAGCCAACGGCAACCTCGCTCCGTGGACGATCCGCGGAGCAGACTGAACGAGGCGGACGGCCGCCGGCATTTTTTCTTCGCATGACGCCTGACGGATCGGAAGAGGATCGGATAAAAAATGGTCATGCCGGACGGCAATTCGCTGGGAGCGACGCCCGTCGCTGAACAACGCTGGCGTGTCTGAACCCGGCCACCGGGTCAATCTGAGGAGGAGGCCATGTCCGCACCGGTGCGAGAACATCCGCATCGCCGCTTCAACGCCTTGACGGGCGATTGGATTTTGGTTTCGCCGCACCGGACGCAACGGCCGTGGCAGGGGCGGCGGGAGGGAGACCCGGCGGACTCGCGGCCAGCGTTCGATCCCCAGTGCAACCTATGTCCCGGCAATTCCCGCGCGGGCGGAGCGCAGAACCCGCCGTACACCGGGACGTTCGTGTTCACCAATGATTTCCCGGCCCTGCTGCCGGAAACACCGCCACGGGACGCGGATGCCAGTTTGCTGTTCCGCGGCGAAGCAGTGCGGGGGACTTGCCGCGTGATCTGCTTCAGTCCGCGCCACGACTTGACGCTGCCCCGCATGGCGACGGACGACATCCGGGCCGTGATCGATGTGTGGGCGGAGCAAGTTCAGGAACTCGGCAAGCTCTACCGCTGGGTCCAGGTGTTCGAGAACAAGGGCGACGTGATGGGATGCTCGAATCCCCACCCCCACGGGCAGATTTGGGCCAGCGACTGCCTGCCGAACGAGCCGGCGAAAGAAGAACGGCAGCAGGCCGCGTACGGGGAGCTATCGCAAACACCGTTGCTGGTCGACTACCTGCAGCAAGAACTCCAGCGTCAGGACCGCATCGTGCTGGCGGACGAGCACTGGGTCGTGCTGGTCCCGTACTGGGCGACGTGGCCGTTCGAGACGATGCTGTTGCCGCGGCGGCACGTGCTGCGGCTGCCCGAGCTGACGGACGCAGAGCGTCACAACCTGGCGCAAGTCCTGAAACGATTCCTGACCAGGTACGACAACGTGTTCGAGACGTCGTTTCCCTATTCGATGGGCTGGCACGGAGCGCCGAACGACAACGGCCCCTACCGGCATTGGCAACTGCACGCCCATTTCTATCCGCCGCTGTTGCGCTCGGCCACCGTCAAGAAGTTCATGGTGGGCTACGAAATGCTCGGCGAGGCGCAGCGCGACCTGACGCCGGAACGAGCGGCCGCGCGGCTGCGGGAAGCGGCGGAGGTCCATTACCTGGACACCTGACGCAGCCTGCGGCCGCAACCAAAGAAGTATGCCCACTCCTCTGAAGCCGTCCCGTCTCTGCGGTGTTCCCTGACGCCACAAGACGGGCCGGGCGTGCAGCGCAAGGAAGAACACCGCAGAGACGGGACGGCCTCAGAGAAGATAGACCCACGGTAATCGGTCCCATTCCGCCTCAAACCTGCGCCGGCACCACGAACGGTTCGCGGTACTCGCGGGTCAGGAGCTTGTCGGCGTCGGGGGCATCGATGAACTTCTCCTGTTGCGGATTGAATTTCAGCGGCCGGCCCAGCCGGTAGGTGGCGCTGTCCAGGTTCACGCCGATGCCCACGAGCATCTCTTTGAACCAGGCGAACGTCTTGTGGACTTCTTCGTTGTCGCCCAGTTCGTCGGGCGTCTTGGCGAACGACACGTCCTGGCCCAGCCGGTAGGAGATGTTCGCCAGGTGGCACAGGGCGCTGGAGTAGTGGCCTTCCAGGATGTGCGCGTCGAGGTCTTGCGGACGGCGGGAGCGGACGCAGGCGATGAAGTTGCCGAAAATACCCTCGCCGGGACCGCGCGGGGAGGTGGGATCTTTCACGTCCGGCGGCGTGACGATACGGATCGGCTCCGAAGGCCCCTGGCCGTCGAACACGCGGTCCTGCCGGCCGCCGGCGGTCTTGAACTCGGTTACCTCGAAGATCATCTTGGCCGGGCCAAAGTCGAACACGGCGAACTGCAAGTTGGGCGTCTGCGCCTGGTCGTTCCACAGGAACCGGCCGCCGAGGCTGAAGACAGCTTGGGGCAGCGTGGCGTTGGGGATCAGCCAGCGCGTGGCGTCCATCGCGTGAACGCCGTTGTTGCCGATGTCGCCGTTGCCCGTGTCCCAGAACCAGTGCCAGTTGTAATGCACCAGATTCTCGTGGTAGGGCTGCTGGGGAGCCGGCCCGAGCCAGAGGTTGTAGTCCACTTCGGGCGGCGGAGTGGTGGGCGGCTTGAAGCCGATGCTCTTGCGCATGCGGTAGCTGCGGCCGCGGGCCACGAGCAGCCGGCCGAACTTGCCGGCGGCGATGTCGCGCGCGAGCTGCCAGGCCTGGCCGGCGCGGCGCTGCGTGCCGTGCTGTACGATGCGAGCGTACTTGCGCGCCGCCGCCACACACTGGCGCCCTTCGAACACGTTGTGGCTGCACGGCTTCTCCACGTACACGTCCTTGCCGGCCTGGCAGGCCCAGATGGTGATCAGGGCGTGCCAGTGATTGCAGGTAGCGATGGAAATGGCGTCCAACTGCTTGTCTTCCAGGGCCTGGCGCACGTCCTGCAGGCACTTGGGCGTGTTGCCCGTGACGCCCCGGACTTGCCGAATCCGACGATCGAACAGGCGGCGATCGGGATCGATCAGATGGGTCACCTGGACGTCGGGCATCTTCAGGTATTCGGCGATGTGGTCGCCGCCGCGTCCACGGATTCCGGCCACGCCTACGCGAATCACGCTGTTGGCTCCCAGGACCTTGCCGGACGACTTGGTCCCGGCAATCGTGACGCTGGCAATGCCTGCCAGTGCGGCGCGATGAAGAAATGTGCGTCGGGAGTATTGCGGCATGGAATCGCCTCCTGTCTGGGGATTGTCGGGGAGCGTCCCGAAAAATGGACAGGCACCTCGCGAGGGTTGTGGTGTGCAGATTGGGGTCAAGCTCGCTCGGAGCCAGTCCCCGTTTCGGGATAGAGTCGTGCCGCTCCCATGATACTGTGGGGTTGCGGCCGACGGAAGAAGGAGCCGGCGCCGTGGGACAGGATTCCTGTGGCGTGGTGCTGGAAGATCGAGACGGCCGGCAAATGGAAGACGGAATGCTGTGTGCCGGTCTGGAAGGCTTTTGCCTAGCCCAGGCGTTCACGCCTGAGCTAGGCAAAGAGATTCGGGAAGCCTCTTGAGCTGCCGGCGCTGCCGCGATATGGTTGAGCGAAACTGGACAGTCTGCCGGTTCAGGGCAGAGGAATTGTCGGGATTCGAGATTGACGGAGTCCTGGGCATCTATATGCTGCGGGGTTCGATTGTCCGTTTCGATTTCGACCACCATCGAATGGACATCCTTGAGCGTCCGATCAGAGACAGGTCGGCTTGGGGAGCACGCATCCCATTTGCGTACGACGAGGCCGGTCAGTTGCGCATCCTGGCGACGATCGGTGATGACAAAACCGTTCCGCTCCTTGTCGATACGGGAATGCACGGGACGACCGTCGACCTTTCACGATCCACGTTTGCGGCGGCTGTGGAATCGGGGGATATCCATACGGTCCGTACCGCCATGTTGGGAACGGCAGCCCGGAGTGAATCGGTGCAGCAGGGAGTCCTTTCCAGTCTCGCGATTGGACCATTCCGACATCGGAACGTTCGCGTCGGAGCCCGTGGGGGCCATGGAGTGGGGATGCCTTACCTCAGACGATTTCAGGTGACCATCGATTTCCCGAACGAGGCAATCTATCTTGCCAAGGGCAAGAGATACGACGATCCCGAGGAACCATGGGATAGAAGTGGACTACACCTGCTGCGCAGGAATGGAGGTATTGAGGTACACTCGGTGGATCGCGACAGCCCTTCCGACAAAGCTGGGATTCGCGCGAAAGACCGAATCGTGCAGATCGACGGCAGGCCGGTGGCCGAGTTCCGGCTTTGCCAGATACGTCGGCTGCTGAAGTCCCCTGTGGGCACCGTCGTTCACATGACGATTCAGCGGGATGGGAAGACGAGCCGAGTATCGTTTGCGCTCAAGGAGTTGATCGCTGCCGATCCAAGCCCGAAGTAGGCGAGGGACGGCCGAAGGGCTTTGTGGGGCCTTGAGCTGCATCGCAGGCTCTGTGGCAAGCGGATCGTCGACGGCTGAGCCTCTTGTCGCTGCGCGACCCCGACACATCTTCCGCCAGTATCGAAGGATGTGGGAGGCTTCCTGCGGAAGAGTGTCGGGGCCACCCGGTTTCGATGTCGGGGCCGCTGGCGCGCCTCATGCACTCCTCTATCGCAGTCCGGGCCAGGCCCAGGCCTTGCGGTTGATTCCCTTTTCCGTGACCTTCTCGGTGACCTTCTGGACGCCCTTCTCGGTGGTCTTCTCCACGACCTTTTCCACGACCTTCAGGC
>CAYUFW010000196.1:300-531 GCA_964443915.1 uncultured Pirellulaceae bacterium | reverse complement strand
GGAGTCCGCTGGCCAGTTGCTCCGCGGTTAGCGGGACCTCGAAGCGGCCGTCGTCGTCCAGGGTGACGTCGCGGCCGGCGAGCGTCAGGTGCGTGCCCACCTCCGCGTAACCCATCACGCCCAGGCGGCCGTCGGCGGTCCGGCCAGGATAGGCGATCACCGTCGGCTGCTGGTTGGCCACCTCGAGTTCGCTGCCGACCATGCCACGCACCGCCTCGAGCCGGCTGGCGG
>CAYUFW010000196.1:0-290 GCA_964443915.1 uncultured Pirellulaceae bacterium | reverse complement strand
CCATGTCGAACATAACCGGGGCGACCAGGGCTTGCCGGGCGATGGCCGCCGCCTTGGCCTTGCGCCCGTTCTCGGAAAGCCGGGCCTGCAGTTTTTCTTGTGCCGCCGCGAGCTGGCTGAGGATGTCGAAATCCTCTACGCCCTGCCGAATGAGGACCAGACGCAAGGACGGGATTAGCGGGCCTTTGCCGGCCTTGTCCGGATAGAACAGCGACGCCTGGCCGGCCTGGTAGCGATAGAGCGATTCGGACTTCCGGCCTACCGGCACCGGCGCGGCCGTCGGGTTCTCC
>CAYUFW010000195.1:0-15776 GCA_964443915.1 uncultured Pirellulaceae bacterium | reverse complement strand
AGCGGGCCGTTGAGCAGCTGCACGCTGGCGGGCGACGAGGGCGACGCCGGTTGGTTGCTCGGCCCGGTGCTGGTGACACTCCAGGCCACCACAGAGGACGCCGAAATCGACCGGATCGAGTACCGCTTCGGCGAGGACGCGCCGTGGCAGGTGTACGACGAGCCATTCACCATCGAGCAGGAGGGCGTCACCACGCTGCGTTTCCGCGCCATCGACGACGCCGGTCGGATCGAGCCCGAGCGGACCGACGAGATCCGCATCGATACCGTACGTCCGGCGACGACGGAGGAACTCAACGGCACGGCCGACAGCGGCGGCTGTTTCATCCGGTTTGTCGTCGTGAACCTCTCGGGCACCGACCCGGAGCCGGGCAGCGGCGTGAACCGGATCGAGTACCGGCTGAATGGGGAGGACTGGCGGACCTACGCCGGACCGTTCGCGATCGGCGAGGATGGGGTGACCACGCTGGAGTACCGGGCCGTGGACGTGGCGGGGCACATCGAGGACACGAACGCCCGGCTGATCTGCGTCCGCCCGTGGGAGGCGACGACGTGCGCGTTTTCCCCGCCGTGCAGCGGCGGTCCGATTGATCCGGCCGTGGGTGGTGTCCACGTGCTGCTGATCCGCGTCGATTTTCCGGATCGGCCGGGCGATCCGGTTTCCGCCTCCGACGGGCAGACGATTTTCGAGTCAGCGGGCGAGTTCATGCGTCAGTCGTCCTGGGGACAATTCTGGTTCGAACAGGTCGACGTCACGCCGACCTTCCGCCTGCCGCAAGCGAGCACCTACTATGCCGGACTGTTAGGCCAGGGGCTGTGCGAGCTGACGGAGTATGCGGTGGCGGCGGCTTCAGAGCTGTTCGCCATTGACGACTATTGGAGCTATGCGGTCAGTTTCGCGGGGCTGGGATGGCCCTGGGCGGGACTCGGTCACGTCAACGGCAAGAGGATTTACCTTCAAGGCAGCGGCATCAACGCCGGGACCGTCGCGCATGAGTTTGGCCACAACATCGGGATGGGGCACTCGACGTGGTGGGACGTCGAGGATGGTAATCCCCTCAGTCCGCAGGGCTCTTGGCAGGACTACGGCGATCCGTTTGACGTGATGGGCTGGACGTGGGCGCGCTTTCCCGACCGGCCGAAGAGGACCGTGGCCCAGTTCAGCACGGTCTGGAAGGAGCGGGCCGGTTGGATGGACATGGAGACGAACGTCAGCACCTCACGGGACGAGGGCGTTCACCGGATCTACGCGCACGACTTTGGCGCCGGCACGTTTGTCAGCGGCCGCACGTACGCCGTCCGTGTCCCGACGGGGGGGGCGGACGATCCCGTCTACTGGCTCGAATATCGTCAGTCACTCCAGGACCATCCCGAGGAGGCGGGGGTCGAGATTCGGTTGACTTCGCCGTGGGTTGAGTACGTGGGCGCGGATCCGGAAATCACAGACGTCGACAGCCTGTTGCTCGACATGAGCGGCGCGGCCCGGTTGGCGGCCGACTTGCCGTTGGCCTTGGGCGAGACCTTCGTCGAGCCGAACCTGGGCATCGCCATCACCTACGTCGCCGCGGGGATCGAGGCGGATGGCAACTGGTGGGCGGACGTGGAGATCAGTCTGCCGAGTTGGCAGAACCCCAGCGACCGTTTCGACGTCAACGCGGACGGCGTGGTGTCGGCCTACGACGTGTTGCTGGTCATCAACGAGATCAACTGGAAGGGAAGCGGCGAGTTGCCGTCGCGTTCCAGCGCCGACCTCGGGCGGCCCTTTTTCGACGTGAACGGCGACGGCAATCTCACCGCGGCCGACGTGCTGGACGTCATCAACTTTATCAACCGCGGCGGCACCCCGGAGGAAGCGGCAGCCAGTTCCGGGGAAGGAGCGGCGATACCGGCTTCGGCCAAGGAGACCGGCCACGGCGAGTGGTGGACGGTCGGGTCCAGCGCGGCGGCAACTCTCGGGGGAGAGGCCGAGTACCCCTATTTCCGGACACCGTCGCTTGCTGAGGCCGACGAGCCGGTCGAGCGGTTCGCAGAGGCGCAGCGCGAGGTGGGGGATCGGCGGGAATCGGCCTGGCGTCCGGGGGAGTCGCGGGAGCTGCCCCGTCAACCATCGCCCATGCGGCGGCTCGCTGCGCAGGAGTGGAAGCAATCGCAGTCGGAACTACCGGCTTGGGAGACGTTGCTGGACGGCCCGCTGGCGGACCAAACCGCCTTGGACGTATTCTTCACGGGCCTTGGTTAGAGGCGGAGGAATGAGAAAGAAATGGACGAACGCTACAACGCCATATTGGCTGACGTCCAGCACGTGGGGTCCCCGCGTGGACCGTGGGGTGACGCTGATCGAGTGCGAGTTGCGACCCTGGACCGCCGCGATCGAACGCCCACGGGATAACCCAATCGCACATCGGCCCGTCGAGTGTCGGCGGCGGACGTGCGGCCGGAGGTATCCTTCCACTAATCTCATTTGCTTTGCGGGAGTGACGCCATGTTCTTCAGCGATTGGCGGACCGTCCGCACGGCGCGGCGGCCGAAAGCATCCGGGCGCGGCCTGAGGGGGCGGCGAATTACGGTGCGAGGTCCGAGCCTTGAGCGACTGGAATCGCGCACGTTGCTGGCTGCAGACGAAGGTTCCTGGGGTCGAAAGCAAGGCATGTCAGGTGCTCCGTTGCTGCTGGTACTCGCGGTCGGGGAAAGTTGGGCCGCCAATAACCGCCGGACGCGACACGGGTGAACGTGGGCCACGCGGACGGCAATCGGGTGGTCAGTGCCGGATCTCGCCACAGTTGACCCGCTCCCGTCGGCGTCCTATGCTACTCGCATGTCAGCACTTTTGCCCCTACATATCTGCCGCTGGCAGGCAATCGCCGTACTTGTAGTCGCGGCACTTCTCCTGCCAGATTCCGTCTGTGCGGAACCGGCCACCACGTCGCCGGATGTGATTGCGGTTTTCGAGCAGGGCGGTGACGCCAACTACCACATTCCCAATCTGGTTGTCGCCAACGACGGAACCGTATTGGCGTTCTGCGAGGAACGCTGGCGGGCTGCGGGTGACAATGTCGGCGAGTGTCATATCGTATTTCGGCGGAGCCTTGACGAGGGGCGTACATGGCTGCCCATGACGACTCTTCGCCGCAAGGACGGAGGCAAGTTCCACATGGGTTCGGCCTGTGTTGACCGTTCCACGGGGACGATCCTGCTGATGTGCGGTGGGGGGTGGCTCAAGAGCGAGGATAGCGGCGCGACGTGGACCGATTGGAAACCGAGCATCGTCGTGCCGGCTGACGGCATGGGCGGCAGTACGCACGGTTCTGCGCCGGGTGTGCCGCGAAGGGCCGTCTTCTCTGGCCGGCCCGCGCCGTGGACAAGAGCGACGGCTACGACGACAGCAGCATCCCCGATAGACGCGCCAAGTGCTACAGCACGGTTCTCTACAGTGACGACCATGGGAAGACCATCCACCGCGGAAACATTTTCCTCCGAGGCACCGGCGAGGCATGCCTTGTTGAGCGGTTGGATGGGGACGTGTACTTCAACGCTCGCGCCTACTTCAGCGACCACCGCCGACGCACTGCCCTGAGCAGGGACGGGGGGCGGACCTTTGCCGAAGAGGGGATGGACGCTTCGATCGTCGAGGTTGACCAGGGGACCTGTGCTGGAATGGTTCGCCATCCACCGCAGCTCATCGGCGGCGCCGATCTGGTTCTGTTCTCCAACCCCGACGCCAAAAAGAACGTCCGTTGCCACGGCGTGCTCCGCGGCAGCCGCGACGGAGCACGCACATGGGCGTACGCCAAAGAACTGAACTCCGCGGGCGACTGGTTCGATTATTCCTCCGTCGCCGTCACGCACGAGGGAACAATCCTGGTCATGGCCAAGAGCACCGCCACCGGCCGGGGCGTGCCCGGCTTCGCCAAATCGTGCAGCATGATCGTGTTCCGAGTGAGCCTGAAGTGGTTGACGGATGGGCAGATGGAGGCCGGTCGTTATCCTGGGCCTACGTTGGCAGCGCCGGCAACGCCTTGACTATCCGGTTCGAGTACATTCACGGTCACCTTGGGTCTCGGCTGAAGTTGGAGGGGGCGTCGCTCCCGTCTCGGATTCGGTTCGGGGGACGAGTTCCTGGTGAACCTGCCAGTGCTGCGGAGGCCGGGGCGATCCCGAGCCAAGCGGAGAAGACGAAGCATGTTGTCCGTGTCCGTCTGTGCCCTCGTCTTGAGTACGCTGGTCTTGTCCGATCCAGGCGCGGAGCCCGCCTATCGCGTCTCGCTGACGGTCACCTCGGACCTGCCCTGCCCGAAGGTGCCCATGGACCCGACCGTCGACTTCGGGCGGATCATCCGTGAGGGCCGGCTCCCCGGAGTGGTCGATCCCAACTCGATCGACATCATCAACAAGGCCACCGGCCAAACGGTGCCTTTCGCGCGCAGCGAGGATTTCGCCTACGGCGATCGCGGGCGTCTGGAGTGGGTGATCGAAAATCCCCGCCACACGGCGTTCGAGATCCGCTTTCGCACCGCGGCCAAACGCCCGGCCCTGGAGTCACAGAAGCACACACCGCTGGTGGGTGTCGGTGACCTCGTGCGCTACAACGCCGGCGTCCCGCGCCCGGTGACCCTGGCCTATCCGGCCCGACTGGTGGACCTAACGGGCGACGGCAAGGCCGACCTGGTGGGCACGTGGAACTATGCGTACCGGCCGGGGTGGCCGTGGGACGGGATTGTGTGCTATCCGCGCGTGGGCAGCACCGACTGTTTCGAGTTCGGCGATCTGGTGCGGATTCGCCACAAGGACTCCCTGGACGCCGCTGACTTCAAGCATTTCGAGTGCGTCTACATGACGACCGGCGTGGCCGACCTGAACGGTGACAACCTGCCCGACGTGGTCTATTGCCCCAGCCGCAGCGACCGGCTGTACTTCTACCTCAACTCGGGCAGGCGCGACGAAGGCGGAATGCCGGTGTTCGTCGCTACGGGCAGCGTGCCCCGTCAGACGACCCAATGGCAGCCCTGCCGCGCCGTGGACCTGGACGGCGACGGCACGGTCGATTTCGTGGTCGGCAGCACCTATCTCCGGAACACCGCCGCCAAACGCTGGCCGATCGAACTGGCACCAGCCGTCACGATCGACGCAGGGCGCGACCCGTGCTTCGCCGACCTGGACGGCGACGGCAAACTGGACGCCGTGGGCCTGGCGGAGGGGCCACCCGGCGAACCGGAGCTGTGGAAGGTGACTTGGCGCAAGGGGCTGGGAGGCGACCCGCCCCGCTTCGCCCCGCCCGAGACGCTTGGCGAGATCGACGACTTCTGGGTCAGGTCCGTGGCCGCCGTGGAAGACGGGTCGCGCCGCGGTCTGCTGGTCCAGAGTGACGTCTGGCAGCAGCTGGTGTTCTACGAGCAACGACCGCACGCAGGCAGCAAGCCGTCCTTCCAGCGGTGCGGTCCTGCGGAGTCGCTCTCGGCGGTGCTGGCCCTCAGCGACCAGGCTTGGCCGTGCCTGTGCGACTGGGATGGCGATGGCGACCTGGACCTCCTGGTCGGCGGCGGCTACGGCTGGCCGCGGATCTTGATCAACCAGGGCTCCAACGCTCGACCCGCCTTCGCTGAGCCGCAACTGATTCTTTCCGAAGGCAAGCCGATCCGGATCTTGATGAGCCTGGTCTATCCCGGCTGCGAGCGGTACAAGCACAACATGGGCTACCCCTATCCCGTGTACGTTGATTGGGACGGAGACGGTCTTTCCGACTTGCTGCTTCCGAACTGCTCGAACCGGATCTTCTGGTACCAGAACGTGGGCACGCGCCGCGAACCGCGATTCGGCCCGCGGCTACAACTGAACCCCGAGGGATACGAAGACACGCCGGAGAAGCGGGCCGCGACGGGCTGCATCCTGATGACGCGGTGGGAAGGCGAGTTGGAGGAAGGGCAGCCGTTCTTCTGGCGCACCGGGGCGGCGTTTGCTGATTGGAACGGCGACGGCCTGACCGACCTGATCACGCACGACGGCGCCACACGCGAGGCCACGCTCTTCGTGCAATACCGCGATGCCGCAGGCCAGCTGCGATTAAAGAAGGACCATGCCCTGGTACTGCCGGACGGGCGCCCGTTGGATGACTCGGTCGTGGGCCGCCAGGAGCACTGGACCGAGTCGTTCCGAGCCGCCGACTGGGATAGCGACGGGCTGCTGGACCTGATCTACAGCTGCGCCGGTTCGTCGCACAGGGCGAGCATCTACCTGTTGCGGAACATTGGCACGAAGGCAGCGCCGATGTTCGACCTGCCGCAGGCGCTGTGTTGTTACGGCGAGCCGATCAAGGTGACCGCGCACGGCCCGCACCCCTGGGTCGGTGACCTGGACGGGGACGGCCGGTCGGACATTTTGACCTGTGTCGAGTGGAGCGTGTACCCGTTCTACAGCCACGCCGCGGTCCAGATGCAGGCGCGGCCCGAATTCCGGCTGGGACCGTTGGAGCTTCCGTAAGGCTGCTTCGGAGTGCGGCAGTCGAAGACGGCGGCCTCGCCTGCCGGATGGACTCCCCTCGCTGCGAATCGGTCCGAGGCACGCTGTACGAGTCGCCAGTCCGGCTGCCGGATCGCGGCAAAGCGGCTAAGTCGCGACGCCGGGGTCACAGGCCACAACGCCCGTGAACGCGACGCGGGCGAACGTGGACGCCGTGTGGGCGGGAATGGCCGCACCTGCCGGATCGCGGCCAGCGGCTACGTCGCGACGCCGGGGCCACAGGCCACAACGCCCGTGACCGCGACGCGGGCGAACGTGGGGCGACCAGGGCGGGAATGGCGGCACCTGCCGGATCGCGGCCAAGCGGCTGACGCTCACAGAGGGCGCCGATCGTGTGAGCGTCCGGATGCCGGATCGCGGCCAGGGGCTACGTCGCGACGCCGGGGCCGCCCGCGACTTCCGCCCGTGAACGCGACACGGCCAGGTGTCCAGACGCCGGGCGGCGGCCCGTGCCGAAGGGCGGCCCTCCCCATCGGTCTCGCCGCCAGTCGCGTCCTGTTCGCCCGTTGGCCCCGTGGTCCGATGTTGCCGCCAAGACGCGACTGGCGCCGACGTGGGCGACGGAGGGGCAAACTCGGCAGGGAGCCACGCCGCGAACCGTCGCCCAACGGCCACCCTGGCCGCGTCCCTGCCCGATTCCAGGTTCCGACGAGATAAAAGTTCGCCGTTGGGCTGGGACTCCAGGGGATCACCGCCAAAGGCCAGACGGCCGGCAGGTCGCTGTTTGGAGAACTGGTACGCGCCACAGGTTCCGCGGACCTTGTTTTCAGAGACGGGTCCTCGGCAGTGGTGCGCGTTGGCGTTGGCCGCATCGGGTAGGCGTGTCGGGTCGCCCGCTGATCGCAGAAAAGGAACGATTGTGGGACACCGGCTCAGACGGCGACGCAGACCGATGATTCCGAGCCCGCCGCTCAGCATGTCGCTCTGACAAGCGGCCATGTCCAAGTCGCGTAGCGACAGCCGGCCTGCTTGCAGCCGGCCTGCTTGCTACACGCTTCCGCACGCAAGACAATGCATGCTGGCCCAGCTGCCCCCCGGATGCTCCCGACATGCGTGATGTGATATATGGCTGCCCTCTGGAAGACCGTCCGCGTGTTCATCTCGTCCACATTCCGCGACATGCACGCGGAGCGGGACCATCTGGTGCGATTCATCTTCCCCCGGTTGCGCGAGGAGTTGCTCAAACGGCGGATCAACTTGGTCGACGTGGACCTGCGCTGGGGTGTCACTAGCGACCAGGACGCTCTGCTGGTCTGCCGGGAGATCATCGACGAGTGCCGGCCGCGGTTCCTCTGTATTCTCGGCGGCCGTTACGGCTGGACGCCGCCTGGAAAGGAACACTCGATCACCGCAGAGGAAATCAAGTACGGGGTGCTGGACCGCCTCGGCGATCACGGCTACGCCTACTTCCACTTTCGCGCCCCGGCCGCCACCGACTCGATCCCCGAAGAGACTGCCAAGGCAGGCGGATACCGCGAGTTCCCGCAGCCCGACGAGATTCAGCAGTATGGTCTTGCTCAGGCCGAAGCCTGGGCACGCCAGCGCACTGAGAAGTTGGCGGCACTGAAACAAACAATCGTCGATGCTGGCTTGAAGCCGACCGTCTACCCTGCCACGTGGGACGATCATCAACAACGTCTGACCGACTTGGAGCAGTTCGGAGAGCAAGTCTACCGTGACCTTTGGGAGAGCGTGCTGGACGATCCTGAATTGCGAGACCGGTTCGCCGAAGAAGCGCCGGCGGCGGCCGACGAATTCACGGAAGAGAATGAGGCGATGGATGCCTTCGTGGCCGAGCGCTCGGAGCGCTATGTGGTTGGCAGCCGCCAAGGAGCGTTGGATCGCCTGGCGGCGTTTGCCATTGCGGACGGGCAGCCGAATGTCTTGGCCGTTACCGGCAGCCCGGGATGCGGCAAATCGGCCCTGTTGGGCAAGTTCTCCCGAGACCTAGCCGCCGCGCACCCCGACTGGCTGGTCGTGCCGCACTTTGTCGGGGCCAGCGCCGGTTCGAGCGACCTGCGGCGCACGTTGCGGCGGCTGTGCCACGAGCTACAGCGGGCCACAGGCGGCAGCGATCCGATCTCGCAAGACGTCAAAGAACTGATCCCGCGACTGCCGGCGCTTCTGAAACAGGTGGCGGCCGTGCGGCGGGTGGTCCTGATCGTCGATGCCCTCAACCAGATGGACGCCGCCGACGGCGCCCATTCGCTCAACTGGTTGCCGATGCAGTTGCCCGTCGACGCCCGCCTGGTGGTCTCGTCGTTGGAGCATCCGGTGCTGGAGGTCCTGCGTCGCCGTGGCAAACTGGTCGAGGAGCTTACAGCCCATCCGCTGACCGCCGCCGACGCCCGTGCGATCGCCGAAGGTCTTGCGGACCGATACCACAAGCGGCTCAGCGAGGAACAGACGCAGCAGCTTCTGGGAAAGTCGGAGAGCGGCATGCCGCTGTACCTATTAGTGGCCCTGGAAGAGCTGCGCACGCTGGGCACGTATGAGGAGATCACCGGGCGGATTGCCCAACTGCCGGGAAACGTCCGCGACCTGTTCCTGTGGGTCTTGCGGGATCGCCTCTCTACCGATCCCGGGTTCCGCGACGCCGCGGGCAAGCGCATCGGGACCGACCTGGTGCGGCGGTTCGTTTCCTATCTGGGAGTCAGCCGCCATGGGTTGTCACATCAGGAACTGGTGGGCCTGATCGCACCGGGCGACCAGCAGGGTAACGTGGCTGCACTGGAGCGTCTCTTGCGGCCGTACCTCATGCGCCGCGGCAAGCAGCTCGACTTCTACCATGGCCAGTTGCGTGAGGCCGTCGAGCGTGAATACCTGGATGAGCCGCATGAGCCGCCGGCCGCCCACCGCGCGCTGGCTGGCTACTTTGCCGCACAAGGCTGCAACAACCGTCGCACGTTGGAGGAATTGCCCTACCATCAGACCCGCGCCGGGTTGTGGGACGAGTTGGAGGCGACGCTCACCAATCTGCCATTCCTGGAAGGCAAGACGCAGGCCGGCCTAGCGTTCGATCTGGCAATCGACTTCAACGACGCGGTGGCAGCGCTGCCGGAGGATCGTCCGCAGCGGCACATTCTCCGGCTGCTCGAAAAGGCCCTACGGCGCGACGTCCATTTCGTCGCCCGGCACGCTCAAGACTACCCCCAAGGCCTGTTCCAGTGCCTCTGGAACAACGGATGGTGGTACGACTGCGACGAAGCGGCCCTACACTACGTGGAGCCGGAGGGCGGGTGGAACGAAAAGAACGCACCCTGGCTGCAACCGGAGGAGCAAAGGCTCTGCCGACTTATTGAGCGTTGGCGTGTGTCCAAGGAGGATTCCACCCCGGGCTTCCCGTGGCTTGCCGCCCGCCGCCCGCCGCCGGTAGACCTCGGCACGGCACAACTGGCCGTCCTGCGCGGGCACAAAGGCGAGGTGAGGAATGTGGCCTTTTCCCCCGACGGGGATCGGATCGTCAGCGACTCGGATGACGCCACCATACGGGTGTGGGACGCGGCCAGCGGCGCGGAGGTCGCCGTCTTACACGGGGGAAACAGACACGAGGCAAGTGCCTTAGTCTTCTCTCCCGGCGGGGATCGGATCATCTACGGACGCGGGTACCGTACCACTGTGCGGGTGTGGGATGTTGCCAGCGGCGCGAGTCTCGCCGTCCTAGGCGGGTACAACTGCGAAGCGAGTAGCGTCACCTTCTCCCCTGGCGAAGATCGGATCGCCAGTGGGGGCGGGTCTTGGGACAAGACTGTGCGGGTGTGGGACGTTGCCAGCGGCACAGAGGTGGCTATCTTGCGCGGGCACAAGGGTACGGTGACTAGTGTCGCCTTTTCCCCCGGTGGGGATCGGATCGCCAGTGGGGGCGGAGACTTTGACGAGACCGTACGGGTGTGGGATGCCACAAGCGGTGTGGAACTGGCCGTCTTGCGCGGGCACAAGGGCGCGGTGACTAGTGTCGCCTTTTCCCCCGACGGGGAGCGGATCGTCAGCGGGTCTTCTGACACGACCGTGCGAGTCTGGGATCCCACCAGCGGCGTGGAACTGGCTGTCTTGCGCGGGCACGAGGGCGCGGTGACTAGCGTCGCCTTTTCCCCCGGCGAGGAGCGGATCGCCAGCGGGGCTTCTGACAAGACCGTGCGACTCTGGGATCCCACCAGCGGCGTGGAACTGGCCGTCTTCCGCGGGCACGAAGACCAAGTGCTCTGCGTGGCGTTTTCCCCCAACCGACGTCAGCTCGCCAGTGGGGGCGGGTCTTGGGACAAGACTGTGCGGGTGTGGGACATTGCCAGCGGCACCGGCTATGCCGTCCGGCGCGCCCGTGTGGACAGGGTGATGAGCGTGCATTTCTCTGCTGACGGAAGCCGGATCCTCAGCACAGACGGGCTGTTTTCCGAGAGAGTGCGGGTGTGGGACGCCACCAGCGGCGCAGAATTGGCCGTCCTCCAACGGCCCAACACACGATATGGAGTGGGCATTTCTCCCGCTGCGGATCGGATCGTCAGCACGTCTTCTGATCACAGCATGCGGGTGTGGGACACTACCAGCGGTGAGGAACTGGCCGTCTTACGCGGGCACAAGGCCTATGTAGGAATCGCGGCGTTCTCCCCCGGCTGCGATCGGATCGCAAGCGGCTCGGATGATGAGACCGTGCGAGTGTGGGACGCCGCCAACGGTGCGGAGTTGGCCGTCTTACGCGGACACGAAGACTATGTCCGCTGCGTGGCGTTTTCCCCGGACGGGGAGCGGATCGTCAGCGGGTCTTCTGACAAGACCGTGCGACTCTGGGATGCTGCGAGCGGTGCGGAGTTGGCGGTCTTGCGCGGGCACAGAGGCTTTGTGCGCAGCGTGGCGTTTTCCCCCGACGGGGAGCGGATCACTAGCGGGTCTTCTGACAAGACCGTGCGGGTATGGGATGCCAGGACTACCGTTTCGGCAAGGATAAGAAGCCTTCTTCTTGGTCGCACACTAGCTATCTTACGTGGACATAGAGGCGGAGTAGGGGTTGTGTACTTTTCCCACGATGGGGATAGGATCGTTAGCGTTTCTGGGGAAAACACCGTGCCGGTGTGCGACGCAAAGACTACGCTTTGGTCAAAGATACGAAGTCTTGTTGGCCGCACTGTAGGTATCTTACGTGGGCATAGAGACGGAGTAGACCCCTGTTCATTCTACCCTGGCGGGGATCGGATCGTCAGCGACGGAGACGGCACGGCCCGAGTGTGGGACGCGGCCACGGGAGAATGCCTGCAAGTCATTCAAGGCCATGGGGATTGGCCGGCCATTGCCGCGGGCTCGCAGCAGTTCCCGCTACGGGCCCTGGTGCGCGGCCTTGAGACCGTCGTTGAGCGATCCGATAACGGCGAGCCCGTCGCCTGGTTCCCGGTCGACTTCGGTTGGATCGCAACCCATCCCTCCGGCCGCACGTGGGCCAGTACAGCGGTGAACTACCTCTGCCGCATCACGCTGGAGGGAGGCGACACGTTGCGCGCGGGAAGCGAACCGTAGCCTCTGCTGGCCACCTAAGAACAGAAGAAAAGGCCCTGGTGAAAGTCCTGGCGATCGTCCCAAGGCACGGAAACGGAGCATTTCGAGCTGCCGACACGTCGCCCGTGCCCCCCTGCCACCCACGAGCCCCCGTCGCGGACGCCATCCCGCGGGATGGAAAGCCCATTGCGCAGGTTTGGCCGTCACCTGCCGGATCGCAGCCAGCGGCTACGTCGCGACGCCGGGGCCAGCTGGCCACAACGCCCGTGACCGCGGCACGGGCGAACGGCGGGACGCGGGGGCGGGAACGGGCGGCACCTGCCGGATCGCATCCAAGCGGCTGGCCCGTCGCCTTAGACTCCGTTCTGGTCCGCTAAATCGCGCCGCGATGTGTGGCCGACTGGCTGACAAGCCCGGTTGAGATCGGCACTCCTTCGGCAGCTTGCCTTTGCCACAGCACGCTAGCCGGAATAGCTTACCCTGTTTGTCTCCCGCCGATGTGATCAGTGGACTGATAGTTCGTTCTGACCGATAACACCAATGCCATCCGCACGAAAGACAGGTCGTGCATTACCTGCCTCACAGCCAAGACCTACCCGCCGAAGAAATCGCCAGACTGCTGGAGCAACAAGGGCAAGAAGTGCCGGCGGCATTGATGCCCGACTTGAAGGTGCTGATGGACGAGATGGCCGGCATCGACGACACACACCTCGCCGTCGAGAGGCCTAACCCACAGCGGATTGCCGCCTGAGCGAACGAACAGTTCGGTTCCGCCGTGTTCCGCCAACGATTGTGTCTGTCCCGCCACCAACTTACCCACCTACCTTACCTAAAGTTCACGAGATGAAGTATCGAGTTGTTTTCCCAATCATGCTTGGCTTCGGTTTAGCCATGGTGGTCAGCAGTTCGCATGCTTTTGACCTGTTCGGCAATTTCGGCACTGGTGTAGCCCAGAAGGGCGTTGTTCAGAAAGGATGTGAGCAGAAGGGCTGCGAGCAGAAAGGCTGCGCTCAGAAGGGCGTCATCCAGAAGGGAGCCCTCCAAAAGGGCGTCGTCCAGAAGGGCGTCGTCCAAAAGGGAGTGGCTCAAAAAGGATGTGAGCAGAAAGTCTGCGTCCAGAAGGGCTGTGTTCAGAAGTGAGGCGGTCCTTGCCAGCTTGGCTTCGTTCAGAAGGGCTGCTGACCGGCTCGTCGTGGATGAGCTTGGCAGAAACCGGAACGGTGCCAGAAGGCAGTCAAGACCTCGTCGCGACGCCTGGCCAGCACCTGCCGGATCGCGGCCAAGCGGCTGACGCTCACAGGCGGTGCCTATCGTGTGACAGTCCGACTGCCGGATCGCGGCAAGCGGCTACGTCACGACGCCGGGGCCACTGGCCACAACGCCCGTGAACGCGGCACGGGCGAACGTGGGCCACAGGGCGGCACCTGCAATAGCTTGTAGGCCGATGTGTCCCACAAGCTAATTTGTCGGCCACGGACGACCAGCCGAAGCTTGGCTGCCTGGGAACCCCGTGGCGGCCCCTGCCGGATCGCGGCCAGCCTACGCTCACAGGCGGTGCCGATCGTGTGAGCGTCCGGCTGCCTGGGGCCGTGGGAGTCGGCGGCCAGCGTGCCCGCGACTCGCCCGGGCCGGAACTTAACCACCACGTCCGGCCGCCGTAATCAGAACTGCACGATCAGGTCGGTCGTCCAGAGGAACTGGTCGCGGTCCCGGTAGTCGTTGAACGGGCCGTCTCCCGGCACCGTGTTGCCCACGAGGCTTAACCAGTCGCCACGCAATTCGCTGCGCAGGGTGATGTTGCGATGGGGCGTCCAGTTCACACCCAACGTCAGACCGTTCCAGTGGTAGGGAACACCATTGTAGAACATCCCCTTCGGCGGACCTCCCGCCGCATTGCGATGGTCAATGCGAGCCCCGTCATCGTCGGCAAACCACTCGTACCGCAGGCCAAGGCTCCAGCACGGATTGATGGTGTAAAACAAGTAGTTCGTCAGCCCGTACCACTCGGCATCTGCCACACCCAACTGGGTCGTCACATTCTCCTCCCAGCCGGCAGTGTGTTCCAGCACCCACTTCCAACGGCACGTCAACTGCCGGGTGAACACCACGCTGTACGCCGTGCGGTTGTTCGAGCCGGCATCATCTTCGTCGCCCGTGGTGAGACCCACGGAAAGCGAAGTGCGCCCGTCGCAACTCGTCCACATGGCGCGGCCAATGAAGTTGAGGCAGTCGTTGTTGTCTTCCCAGTTGTCCCAGCCGCGATCGAACCCCCCGGCAACGCTCCAGCCGTCGTTCACCTGGTAGATCACCACCATCCCCGTGTGGGTTCGCGGCGCGCCATACTGCATGGTGTACGAATGTGAGGAGAAGAAGTTCTCCGGGGCCATCACCGATTCGTACCCGAGAAGCGAATAGAAATGCCCCCCGCGGAAGGTCAAGTCGTTGTATGCGACATCCACGTACGCTTGGGGCAGGGCCAGCCCGTAGAATCGCTGGCCGGTGTTCCAGGCGTCTTCCAGGCCGTTGGCGACGGTGAAGCGGTGGTCGGTACCGTACAGTAGGTCGACACGGCCGCCGATGTCCCAGCCGCAGCCGCCGGTCTTCGCGGCCCGCTCGGCGAAGAGGTAAAGCTGGTTCATCTGGTATTCGTTGGAGCGGTCGTTGAAGACCACTGGCCCGTTGAAGCGGTTGACCGGACTCCGGCCGTTCACCGCGACTCCCTGATCCACCCAGCCTCCCAGTTCGATCCGCTGGCCGCAAAACGCCGGGAACTGTAACAGCCGCCAGGGAGCCGCGCAGCAACACCGGCAGCAGCAAGGGGCGCCGTCCGCGCCGCCATTGTCGCAGCCGCAGACACCACCGTCGCAGCACCGCACGTCGACGTGAACCGGTTCCGGACCAGACGGCGAACCGGAAACGTCCACCGGAAAGGCCTCGGCTTCTGCTATCTCAAGTCCCGTGAAACCGTCGCATGCCGTGCCGTCCGCCGCGCCGCCTTGCCGCTCCGACGCCGAATCGTCGTCAGCCCGGCTTGCGTCCCACGGCAACAGTCCCAAGGCCAATACCGCCACCAACGCATACGACCTTCTCATGGCCTGCTCCTCATCCAATCCGTGAAACCGTTGAACCTTACCGGCCCTTCCTGGGACAGCCATCCCACAATCCGCTCCCAAAGCGAATACTCTAAACGATCGGCACGACGGTACGTCCGCAGAACCCGGTTACTTCATAACATCGGAGCGGGCGAAACCGCGCGTACAATGCATTTAGCCCGCCCCAACGTGTGGCGGAGACCATCGGCCGCCTGTACCGGTTGGGCAATCCGTCTGTGGGACTTGGCGAACACGACCAGCGCGTCGCCTGCGCCGCGGCACGCCAAGGCGAAAACCGTCCGGGGGCACGATCCCATTCTGCCGCGCGATGCTAGCAGAGGATTTGAAGCGCGGGGAGAGCGGGAGCAGAGGGGCAGCAGACATGCAGGATGGTACGCGGTATCTTGCTGGCTTTGCAGGGAGACAAGGATGGCTGAATTCGCAAGGAGGCGAGAGCGATGGGAGACTGCCGCGTGGATGGACAGGATGGGCCGCCGGTGCGATCGGTGGAGGAAATGGTGGGACAGTTTCAGCTTGAGTTGAGCGCATGCCTAGGAGCCTGTCCGAGAATCAGGAGAGTGATCCCCTGGTCCTCGATTGTTCGGTTGGAGGTCAGCTTCGCGTGGGCGCGCACTGGTGGCGCCAGATCTTGAGGAGATTGTGCGTCAAGCACACCAGTCGCCACTCG
>CAYUFW010000194.1:0-15777 GCA_964443915.1 uncultured Pirellulaceae bacterium | reverse complement strand
GCCTTTGGCCAGGCCGGATTGTCCGGCTGATTCACAGCAGCTTATCTTGGCGCACTCATGGCCTCGTGTCCTTCCCTTGGTTCCGTGAAACCCATTCGTCGGCGCCCACATCCGGTTGTCCGTCGCGCGGCTGGCCGTCAAAGTCCTCGGTGACTTCCGCAATCGGCTGTCCGGCGTCCACGGCCTTGGGTACCGGCTCGGCGAGGTGCAAATCGCTGGCAGCGGCGTACGACTCAGGCAGACCAACGTGACGGCAATCAGGAGTGGCGTGCGCAAGATACGGTCCTCCGCGCGGTGGCTCATTCGACATCGCTTACCAGTCCCCGCCCCGTGCAGGATAAGGACTCGCCGAACAAAACACCAGAACGGCTTGGGCGTCAGGCGATGAGACCTCTTAGAAGCCGAGGCGGCCCGCCTGCGTGAAGAGTTGCGCCGCCTGCGCCGTGGGCGAGCGTGAGGTGGGCCATTCAAGAGATCTGCGGTCGGCGGTTCCGGCGAGGTCGGGAGACCTGCGCCGAGCGCTGGCGGGGGAAACCTGCGCCGAGCCGGAGGCCTGCGCCGAGCGCTGGGCGGGGATCGGTGCCGAGCGCTGAACGCTTCACCGCATCGCTGAATGCCGCCTACGTTCGGACCGCCGTGAGGTTTGACGGTGATCACCAGTTGCTTCTCGGCGGCGTAGTCGCAGGTTTCGGCGATCGCCTTGGAGTAGTCCGCCACGGCCGTGCGGCGAAGCCAGCGTCTGATCCAGGGTGCTTTTCGCCGCGGCCGTAGACAGGCATCGCTCGAGAGATACCGGAGCCAGATGAGCGGCAAGGCGCTAGCCGCCGGTATTACGGATCGCCGGTGACCGGTGGCTAGCGCCATTCCGCTCACTCACGACTCGAACGACGTCCGGCTACCGCCCGGTTGCCCGCGTTTTCTTGAAACGTCGGGCTTCTGGGATAGCCGGCCGCCGACCCGTCTCTGGCCGCGCGACTCCGCTTGTCGGACGGCTATCCGTCCCTTAGTCTTTATTCCCTGCTGCAACCAATTCTCCGTGGCATGGGAAAGGCGACACCGATGGAATTCCTCGACTGGATGGTCATTGCGGGTTATTTCGCGCTGCTGTTGGGACTTGCTTGGTGGGTCATCCTGAAGGGTAAGGACACCGCCGACGATTACTTCTTGGCAGGCCGGAACCTGGGCTGGTTCGTCGTCGGGGCCTCGATCTTTGCCTCGAACATCGGCTCGGAGCACCTCGTCGGGCTAGCTGGGTCAGGGTGTACCGACGGGGTGGCCATGGCGCATTACGAACTGCACGCCTGGTGCCTATTGGTGCTGGGCTGGGTGATGGTCCCGTTCTACGCCCGCTCGATGGTCTTCACCATGCCGGAGTTCTTGGAGAGGCGGTTCAATGCTACGGCCCGCTGGGTGCTATCGATCATTTCGTTGGTCGCCTACGTGCTCACGAAGATTGCGGTGGGCATTTTTGCCGGAGGCGTGGTGTTTGCCACGTTGCTGCCGGAAATGCAGTTGGACCTCGGCTTTGCGGTCTTCAACAGCTTCTGGATCGGGTCCGTGGCGGTGGTGGTCCTGACTGGGCTGTACACCGTGCTGGGCGGGATGCGAGCGGTGGCGTACACCGAGGCCTTGCAGACCCTGATTCTGATCATGGGTTCGGTGCTGGTGACCGTCTTTGGTTTGCGGGCGTTGGGAGGCTGGGACCAACTACGGGCCGTCTGCGGCTCGGACATGTTCAATCTGTGGAAGCCGCTGGTGCCGGCGGGCATGGAGGGCACGTGGGAGCCGGTCATCGAGCCTGGGCGGATCGCCTGGTACTTCAACGGCAATTATCCCTGGCTGGGCATGCTGTTCTGTGCGCCGATCGTCGGCCTGTGGTACTGGTGTACCGACCAGTACATCGTCCAACGGGCCTTGGGCGCGCCGAGCGAGCGGGAGGCCCGCCGCGGCAGTATTTTTGCCGCGTTTCTGAAACTGCTGCCCGTCTTCATCTTCATTATTCCGGGTATGATCTGTTTCGCTTTAGCCAAGAGCGGTCAGGTCGAGGCATTGCGGATGCTGCTGGACGAGAACGGCAAGCCGATCGCAGAGCAATGCCAGGCCGCCTTTCCGCTGATGGTCAAGCACGCCTTGCCGGTGGGCGTCCGTGGAGCCGTCGTCGCCGGACTGCTGGCGGCGTTGATGAGTTCTTTGGCTGGAGTGTTCAACGCCAGTTCAACGCTGTTCACGATGGACCTGTACCAGAAACTTCGCCCCGGCGCATCCCAGCACCAACTCGTGTGGATCGGCCGCGTCGCCACCACGGCGATGGTGCTCATCGGCCTGTTGTGGATTCCCGTGATCCAGGGTGCCCGCGGGTTGTACGACTATCTGCAGGGCGTCCAGGGCTACCTGGCGCCCCCGATCTTTGTGGTGTTCTTCCTGGGCGTGTTCATGAAGCGTCTGAACGGCAAGGGATGTCTGGCTGCGCTGATTATCGGGTTTGCGCTAGGCGTCTTCCGCTTGGCGGTGGATACCCCGGTGAAGTTGCGATTGCCGGGGTTCGAAACGGGCTATCCCGAAGGTTCGTTCTTGTGGATCATTAACAACCTATACTTTCAGTACTACAGCGTTTTGATTTTCCTGGTTTGTTCGGCGGTGATGATCCTGGTGAGCTATGCCACGGCGCCGCCATCGCTGGAGAAGATCCGCGGCCTGACGTTCGGTACGCTGTCTGCCGAAGACCGGGCGCGGTCACGGAGCAGTTGGGGCTGGGGCGAAGTCGCCGCGTCGGGGGCGGTCTTGGCGGCGATCCTGGCCGCGTACTTGTATTTCCAAGGTTAAGCATGCAACTCGAAAAGGCGACTTTTCATTCCAGCGAAGCGGGCTTGGCGGGCTGGATCTCCAGCAACGACGTGACCATGTTCACCGTAGTCATGGTGGTGGTGGTGGCGATCTATCTGCAAAACAGCCTGATCAAGCGCGCCAAGCTGAACGCCGAACTGGAAGGGGAGAAGTTGTCGCTGACGGACCAGAACCGCCGGGTGCAGGAAGAGGTGCGCCGCGTCTCGGCCGAACTGGCCGCCATCAACTCGCAACTGGCCGACACCCGCAAGACGCTGGAAACGAGCCAACGCGAACGGCAGTCTCTGGAGGAACTCCGCAAGCAACTGGACGCGGAGTTGGCCGCCAAGAAACAGGATCTGCAGCAACGGTCCGACGAATTGGCCAAGCTGAATACGGCCAAGGCCACCATCGAGGCACAGCTCGCCCAGATGGCCAAGGACAAGGGCGCGCAAGAAGTCCAGTTCTCCGCGGCCAAGACGAAGCTGGAAGCGGACCTCGCCAGCCTGGCCGCACAACTCCAGCAGCGGCAGAAGGAGCGCGACGACCTGCAGAAGGAGCGCGACGACCTGCAGAAAGAACGCGACCTGCTGGACCAGCAGACCAAGGCGCTGACCGAACGCGTCGCGAAGCTGGAACAACAGTTGGGGGCCAGCGAGAAGAGCCTCGCCGACTTGAAACAGACGAGCGACAGCAAGACGAAGAGTCTGGAAGAACTGCTGGCCCAGGCCCTGGAGCGGCAGAAGGCGGACCAGACCGCATCCGCCCAGCAGTTGCAGGCGACGATGACGCGGGCCGAGCAAGCCGAGGCGAAAGCCAAGGAAGCGGCCGTGACGCGCGACGACTACTTGGATCGCCTCCAACGGGCCGCCGTGTACTTCCGCGACATGGACGAAAAGAAGAATCTGCTGGCCCTGCAAGTCGAAGCGCTGAAGACGCAGCTGGCCAACGCGCTGGATGACCTGAAGGCGGCCCAATCGCAACTGCAGTCTCAACGCACCCGCGAAGCGACGATCAACCGCGAATTGGTTGGCCTGCGCGGCGGACTCAAGCGGGTGGCCGTCCTGTTTGACGCCTCCGGCAGCATGACGCAGAAAGGCCGCTGGGAGGAAGTCCAGCGGATCGCGCTCACGTGGCTGGATCATCTGGAAGTGGACGAGTGCGTGCTGATCGTCTTCTCGTCCGGCGCGACGGCGTTTCCGACGGACGGCTCGCTGCTGCGGGTCAGCGGCCCGGAAGGCGCCGCCCACCGCGCTCGCCTGTTGGAGTACCTCAAGTCCGTCAAGCCCGAAGGCTGGACGAACACCCTGGCCGCCATGCAACTGGCCTACCGATATCCGGTCGATACGATCATCCTGTTTTCCGACGGCGCGCCGACCTACGAGACCGTCAACCGCTTCAACTCCGAAGCCGCCGAGCAGATCTACGCCCTTTGCCGCCAGCACGCCAACATCCCCGTCAACGCCGTCGGGCTGGGCAACTACTTCGACCAGGATTTCTCCACGTTCCTCCGGACCACGGCTCAACTGACCGGCGGGACCTTCGTCGGGCGCTAGCGCGGGCAGATTGCTCTCCCAGGCAACGTCCAGCAAAAAGTAGGCCGGAACAAGTCTGCGCCGTTCCGGCACGGCCAAGTATCGGCGGGGCGGCTGACGGCTGCCAGCTTTCCAGTACAATACGAAGCAAACGGTCGTGACGAATGATTCAACCACGGGGATGCCGCAAGGCAGCCGTAGACGCTTGGCCGGAGGTGCATGCGATGACGCAGCGAATGGGACGACGAGGATTTCTTCGGGCGGGAGCGGCGACGGCCGCAGGGCTGGGGCTGGCGGGCGGCAGTCAAGCCGGCGAGCCGTCACCGGCGTCGTCGAATCGGGTGGCCGAACCAGCGCGGGACGTGCCCGTCGTCGACTCGACGGACGTGGTGGTCTGCGGCGCCGGGCCGGCAGGCGTCGCGGCGGCCATCGCCGCGGCGAAAGCCGGGGCCAGCGTGCGGCTGATCGAAAACCACGGGCAACTGGGCGGCATTTGGACGACCGGTCTGCTGTCGTGGATCATCGATGCCGGCAAGAAACGCGGGCTGATGGAGCACATCGTCCAGCGGCTCGATGCCCGCGCCGAACTCTTCGGCCAAGCCGCGTGGAACCGTCAGGGTTCGATGCCGTACGACGTGGAGCAGATGAAGCTCGTCCTGGATCAGATGTGCCTGGAAGCCGGCGTCAAGGTGCGGCTGCACACGCGCGTGGTGGCCGCCGTGAAGGCCGGCCGCCGCGTGACGCATTGCGTCACGGAATCCAAGTCCGGCCGCGAAGCGTTCGCCGGCAAGGCGTTCGTGGACTGCAGCGGTGACGGCGACCTGGCGGCGCTGGCCGGTTGCGGATTCGACTTCGGCCGGCCGGCCGAGGGTCCCGGTTCCGCCGGCCCGGAGCGCGCCGGCGAAACGCAGCCGTTCAGCTTGCTGATGCTCATCACCGGCATCGATCCGCAGGCCACGGCCGAGTTCTACGAACGCACGGGCCGAGCCTGGGGCGCCCCCAAAGACGCCTTGTTGGCGGAATTCAAACGGGCCGGATTGGAACCTTCTTACGGCCGGCCCACGATCTTCAAGATCCACGACGACCTGTACGCCTGGATGATCAACCACGAGTACGGCTGCCGCGGCATCGACGCTCAGGAACTTACCGACGCCACTGTGCGCGCCCGCGCGGAGCTGCACAAGCTGATCGACGCCCTGCGCGCGTTGGGCGATCCCTGGCGGAACGTGAAAATCGTCGCCACGGCGGCGCAAATCGGCGTCCGCGAAGGCCGCCGCATCCACGGCCGTTACACCGTCGCCGCGGACGACATGCTGCAGGGGGCCAGGCACGACGACGCCGTCTGCCGCGTGAACTTCGGCATCGACGTCCACTCGACCAGCCAGCAGCATTCGACCGGCATCGAGAGCCACGGCGTTAAACGCTCGACGCGGCCCTACGACATTCCCCTCCGGGCCTTGATCGCCAAGGACGCCGACGCCCTGCTCCTGGCCGGCCGTTGCATCAGCGGCGATTTCCTGGCCCATTCCAGTTACCGCGTGACGGGCGACGCCGTGGCCATGGGTGAAGCCGCCGGCGCCACCGCCGCCCTGGCCGTCCGGCAAGGCTGCCTGCCGCACGACGTCAAATGGCACGATGTCGCGGCGAGTTTGGGAATGATGTGATTGAGCAGCCCGCGCCGCAATGGCGAACAGACCGCCGAGTAGGCAATGCTCAGCGGTCAACATCCGCCCCTGCTCACCCGGCACCCGCAAGAAACAGCGAATCGGCGGCCCGTAAAATCTTTCGGGAAAGTTGCCCCGTGGCCCTCACACCCTGATGACAATCGCCTAAACTTGTCTTAAGATTTTGGGCCAGATGGCTTCGGTTTGATCGACTACGGGACGCAGCCTTCCGGCGTCTGCCGTCGGACACCGAACGTCAGCCGGCCATTTTCCGGTGCTGGAACGAACTACCTACCTGTATCCTGGCGAGGGCGGTCGGCGCGTGCGGATCGCACACGCCCACCGTTCCCCGCCTTATTCGTGCCGCGGAGGAATCCATGTTTCGATACGCGCTGGGCGCCTCAGTCCTGCTTCCGATCGTTGGTCTGTGTGCCGCTTTGCCGGCGTCGGAATCCAGGTTTGCCCAGACGGGCAGCCGCAGTCAGTACACGCACTGGATCGACTTGTACGACGCCAACCAGCGCCGCATCGATCCGACCGACCCCAAGGCGCCTCCCTATTCGCCTCGCCGGACTTGTGGCCGCTGTCACGACTACGAGGCGATTTCCCTGGGGCACCACTTCAACGCCGTCCAGAAGTCGGCGCAGCCGGGCCGGCCGGGCGAGCCCTGGATTTGGACCGACACGCGCACGGGAACGCAGATCCCGCTGTCGTATCGGCGCTGGCCTGGCACCTATCATCCCAACGACTTGGGAATCTCCGCCTGGGACTTCGTGCTGAAATTCGGACGCCATCTCCCCGGCGGCGGGCCGGGCGAAGAAGCTGCGCCGGCCGAGCAGCCGCCCGCCAAGCAGCCGCCCGCCAAGCAGCCGGCAGCCAAGCAGCCGGCGGCCAAGGAACCCCCAGCCGAGGCCTCCAAGGCGTCCGCGGCGAACCCGGCTCCGGCCGATCCGGGCCGTTGGCAGCTGTCCGGCAAGCTCGAAATCGACTGCATGATCTGCCACAGCAACAATCATGCGTACAGCATGGAGTTGTGGTCGAAGCAGATCGAGGACCAGAACCTCGCCTGGGCACCGACGGCCGCTCTGGGGCTGGGATTTGTCGAGGGCAAGGTCTCGAGCCTGCCTGACGATTTCGATCCGGCCAAGGTGGACGAGAATTCGCGCAGCAAGCTGCCGACCACCACCTATGCCCCGAACCGCATCAACCCCGAGAAGAAAGTGTTCTTCGACGTCATCCGCAAGACGAGTGACAACACCTGCTACTACTGCCACACGACGCGCCAGGTCGGCAAAGACGCTCCGCCCGATTGGACGTGCGACGAAGACGTGCATCTCCAAGCCGGGCTGACCTGTGCCGACTGTCATCGCAACGGCATCGAGCATCACACGGTGCGCGGGTTCGAGGGCGAGGACCATCCGACGGGCCAAGCGGTGGCCACGCTGTCCTGTCGCGGATGTCACATGGACGGGGGCGGACGGCTCGGCGCACCACAACCGGAGCACAAGGGCCTGCCGGTCGTCCACTTCCAGAAACTCTCGTGTACCGCCTGCCACTGCGGGCCGCGTCCCGCGCAGCAGGCGTCCCGCATCCAGACGGCGCTGGCTCACGGCCTGGGCTTGTCCTCGCACGATTACTCGGAGGATCTGGCTCCCGGCATGGTGGAGCCGGTCTTCCAACGGGACGGCGGCACGCTGTATCCGTATCGCATGACGTGGCCCGCCTTCTGGGGCGCGATGTCCAAGGGCAAGGTGAGACCGCTGGACCCCGACGATGTGTACGGGGCCTTGCGCAGCACGTTGCGGGTCCGTAAGGGTCAGACGCTGAAAGAGGTGCTGTTGGACGTCAAGCTGAGCAAAGACGAGAAGAAGGAAATCCTGGGCGAGCCGCGAGCCGGTATTGCCGAGGCGGAGTTGACCGAAGAGGAAAAAGCTAAGCTGGCAGAGCGGATCAATCAGAAAGCCTTGGAAGAGTTTCAGACCAAACTGGCCAAGGCGCTGGGCGAATTGAAGGCCATCATCAAGCAGGCGGACGCGGAGCCGGTGTACGTGGCGGGCGGCAAAGCCTATCGCCTGACCGCCGATGGAAAACCGGAGACCTTCGAGCACGAGGCCGCCCAGCCCTACGCCTGGAAGCTGGGCCATGACGTACGCCCCGCGCGGGCATCCCTCGGCGTCACCGGGTGCTTTGATTGTCATCAAGCCGGCACGCCCATTTTCGAGGGACAGGTGACGGCGATCAGCCCGGTGCTGGACGCGCAACCCCGCATGCACGTCATGTACGAACTGGCGGGTCTCGACAAGACGCGACTGGACGCCTGGAACCAGTCGTTCCAAGGCCGCACCGCGTTCAAGTGGATGGGATTTGCATCGATGGGGATCGTCAGCCTGGTCCTGCTGTGGTACGCCATGCGGGGCTTGGCCGGCGTGGCAGGCATGGCGTGCCGCAAGTCTTGATCCTTGGTAGGTGGGCCAAGTCTTCGCGGCCCACCGGGCTTGAAGTGGACACGACGCGGTGGGCCGCGAAGACTTGGCCCACCCTACTTGGTTTAATCTCTGGGAGCAGTTCGATGTTAGCGGAGTTGAACATAGCGACGATCGGAACGGCTGGAAGCGGAAGCGCGTTGTTCCTGGTGCTCTTGCCCACGGCCTTGCTCGTCGTGCTCGTGGTGATCGTCGCGCACCTGATCTTGGTCCTGGCCCGCCGCCGCGGCTCGGTGCCGCCTTCGCCATGGGGCTGGTGGGCGTGGCTGGTCTACCTGGGAACGCTGGCCAGCGTGGCCGTCTTGGGCATCACGTCCATTGTGGCGATGCTCCAGTATGGCGCTCTGGGCGGCTGGTGGCTGTTCGTCCACATGTTCGGCGCCGGCGCGTTCACCTTCGTGCTGCCGCTGTGAGCCGTGACCTGGTGCGAGGCCAACCGTTTCGGTCGCCCGCGACAGCCGGCTGGCGCCGAGGGCCAGGAGCAGCCGTCGCGTTTCCTGCGGCTGGCCAAGACCATGTTTTGGCTGATCCTCGCCGCCGGACTGATCGTCATCGGCACGATGATCGTGAGCATGCTGCCCGTGTTCGGTACCGGCGGCCTGGAACTGCTCCTGGACATCCACCGCTACGCCGGCCTGGCCCTGGTCGCGGCCACCGTTGTCCACCTGTACGCCGCGCTGCTGCCGCGGCTTGGGTTGAGCTGAACGACAGTGCCGGATCGTCGGCCGTTCATCCGTGCTTTGGCTCTGTCATCCGTGCTGGGTAAAACCACGCGGTGGATTTCCGCCGTCAGGCTGTGGATGGTGCATGGTGTGACGTAGGGTCCGCTGCCCGACTCGAGCGGGCTCCGATCAACGCGGCGACAAGCAAGAGTGCTTGTCGCCGCGGGATTTTCCGCAGGACCGTGTCAGCTAGTTCGACGCGGCTTTGGCCTGGTCCAGCAGCTGCTGGGCCCGGCTACCGGGGTTGCCGCCGACTTGGGCGTCAACGACCTTCTGCATGGCCGGGGCGACGACTTTGGGCTGCCGGCCGACCAGCTTGGCGGCGATCTTGACGGACGCATCGGCGGCCGCGTTCTTCAAGGCGGCATCACCCACGAACGAGACCGCCAGTTGCAGCGTCTCGGCGGACGGAATGCGGCTGAGGATGTCCAGCGCCACCTGTTTGTCCTCGTTGCGTTTGGCCGTTTCCATCGCGGTATGGAACATCGCCAGCTTGGCCTCGTCGGGCAGTTGCAGTTGGCGGGCGATGCGGATGTAGCCGCGCAGGGCGCGGACGCGGTACTTGTTCTCCGGATCCGTCTTGGCGAGATCCAGCAGCGCGTCGGCGGCCTCCGGGTTGGGCCATTCGCCCAGGACTTTCGTCGCGGCTTCCTTGAGCCCGGCGTCGCTGGACTTGGCGGCGTTGGCGACCGTTTCCAAGGCCTTCTTGCCGCTCATCTTGCCGAGCAACTCCAGCAGGTAGGCTTGGTTGTCGGCCGAGGCGTTTTGGAGGGCACCCGCGAGCTTGGCCGCCGCACCGTCACGGTCGGCCATCCGCAGGGCGGCCATCCGCAGGGCGGCTTGAGCTGCTTCCGTTTCCGGCGTCTTGCTTGCCGCCAGGGCCCGGCTGGTGAGCAGATCCAAGTCTTTGAGTTCGATCAATTGCCCCAGGGCAGTCAGAGCCGCCAGCTTGACGGCCTCGTCGCTGCTGCCCAGCGACTCGCGGACCTGGCCGGCTGCGGCCGAAATCCGCCGCGCCCCGGCCAGCTCGAACAAGACCGCCTTTGCCTTGGCGTCGGCACCCGCCAGCTTGGCCAGGATCGCGGCGTCCGTCTCCTGTGCCTCGAGCCTCTTCAATCCTTCTTTGGCCGTGGCCGCCGCCGGGCCTTCGCCCAAAGCGGCTTCCAGCAGAATCGCGACGGCGGAGGCGTCGCCCAGTTTCGCCAGCACGGCGATGGCCGCTTCGCGAACCGCGGGCGACTCGCTCTTGGTCGCCGCCAGAACCATGGGCAGCGGGGCCGCTTCCTTGCGATCGCCCAGCGCCCGCAGCAGCAGCCCTTGCCTTTCCGCGGGCAGCTTTTCCAGTTCCCCCGCCAGGGCCGCTGTCACATCCGCCCCCGGCATCCAGCGGGCGACCGACAGACCCAGCTTGAAGTTGGCCTTGTCCGCGGACCGGATCTGGGCCAACAGCAGGTCCTTGGCTTCCGTCTTCTGCAGGCGGAACACGCCGTCCAACGCGCCGATCTGCATGTACTTCGGCACGGCGGCCTTGGCGACCGCTTCGTACAGGGCCACCGCCTCGGCCTTCTTGCCGGCGGCGGCGAGTTCCTCGGCGCAAGCCAAGGTCCCGTCGCCGAGGCAACGCTTCACAGGCGACTCCTTGGCGATCGCGTCCGTCAAAACCGCCGCAGCCTCGACCGTTCCGATGCGGCCGATGGCGTGGGCCGCCGCGGAGGCCACCGGCCTGTCCGCGCTGCCCGCCAGCCCTTTGAGCAGATCCAGCGCTTTCGCGTCCTTGCGTTTGCCGATCGAGTTGATGACGCCGACCAGCTGCCGGCCTGTCAGCTTGCCGGCGGCCTCGCGGAGCGTTTCATCGACCGCCGGGTCCGGAATGGCCTCCAGCGCGACACGGGCGTACAGGTTCAGTTTCTCATCGGGCAACAGCCCGGCCAGCGCCGGAACGGCATCCTTGGTGCCGATGATTGCCAGCCGCTGGCAAGCCTTGGCTTTTTCGAACACAGACGCGTTCGGGTCTTTGACCAGCTCGACTAGTTCCGCCGCCGGTTTGGCCATGATTTCCTTCGAATTGCTTTGGGCCGGGGCCGAAGCGGCCAACGACCACGACAGCATCGCGGCGGTGGCCGCGGGGACTAGGTATCGTTTCACAAACATGCGTGTCTCCTTTTTGGTGTCACGAAGTGACGGTTGGTTTCAGGAACAGTTACAGGCAAACAGTTTCAGGCATGCATATCCGGTTCGAATAGCCGTCTTAGAACTCGTCTCGCTTCCATGCGCACCTTGGCCGACAGCCAAAGAGTCGATCGCTCCAAACGGTCGAGGGCAAGGCTCGCGTCTTGCCGGGCAAGATGCCCGTGGGCGGCTGCCCAGAGGACCACCCCGAGTGAGCCGTGGGTTTCTAAGCCGAGGTTGGTAGCCAACAAACGCGGCGCTAAGTCATCCGTCAGGAGCCAATCTGCCGGGATCTCCAACGCCACCGCGAGGGATTCCGCCTCGCCGCCGTGCAGCAACCCCGATTGCAGCCAAGCCTGAGCCTGCTGCGAAGCGGACACGGATGCGGCGATGATTTTGATCCAATCGGGGATCGGCTCGGGGCGGAGTCCTGCTGGCTGCGACTTCCATTCATTCATCACCCGCGGCGTCACCAAGACTTCACCCGCGAGACTCAGCAGACGCAAGACGCCCGCCTCGTGGAGATGAATCAACGGTCCGGTATCGGCGACGATAATCCTCATCGTTTCTCCGCCTCCCGAAGCGCCCACGCAATGTCCTCGAGCTGTTGGCGTTCCTGGAGTTCGAGACGCCGTCCACTCAAGTACTCGCGAAGTGCCTCGCGGATGGCATCCTGTGGATCGACAAACCAACCTGCCTGCACAGCGCGATCAACGTCCTCCGCCAACATGTCCGGCAGTTCGAGTGTGATGGCTCGCATGGTCTCCGACTCCAATTTCGAGGAGTTCCCTTGGGTTAGTCCGAAGATCGAGTCAGGCCTCGACCAGAAGCGACTCGATCCTCACGCGCCGAGACTCCCCTACACGTGCCACGGGTCGCGCAGGGCCCGCGAGCGCATGCGATTGGCTTCCGGATCGTTCGGGAACTCGACCTTGACCGGATCGAACTCCAGTGGGCGGCCCAGCTGCCAAGCGATGTACGCGCAGTGGCAGATGATATGGCTCATCGCCACGACATTGGCGTTCCCGTTGGCGGGTCGGCGGGTCTTGATCGCGTCGATCCAGTCTTTCACGTGGCTGACGGCCGACGTGCCGGCTTCGGTGAATTGCCGCTGCTCGGCGCGGAGCGCACCGGAGGAGAATTCGAGCCGGCCGCTGTCGCCGGTTTCCACCCAGCCGTCTTCGCCTTCGTAGCGGGCGCTGCAGGTGCCCAAACCCATCCAGCCTTCGTCGCGCATGACCAGTTTCAGGCCGTTGGAGTACGTGGCGATGCAGCCGCTGGGCGTGGGTTCGTACAGCACGGGCATCAGCGTGTCGTTGGTGCCCGCCCAGTTGCAGAGATCGACCGTGTGGGCGCCCCACTCCAGGATGCCGCCGCCGTGGAAGTCGAAGAACCCGCGCCAGCCGCCCCGCGTGTACGTGCTGTTGTACGGCCGCCAGGGAGTCGGCCCGAGCCACAGATTCCAGTCGCACTCGTCGGCCGCCGGTTCCGGTTCCGCCGGCAGCCAGTCGTGGCGCACGGACGGGTCCAGCGTGTTGGCGTGGACCGTCACCAGTTTGCCGAGCTTGCCCGTATGGCACAGTTCGGCGGCGAACTGGAAATTCGAGATGCTGCGGCGTTGCGTGCCGGCGGTGTAGATGCGGTTGTAACGCCGCATGGTGTCGGCCAGAGCCTGGCTCTCGGCGATGGTCATCGAACAGGGCTTTTCGCAGTAGATGTCCTTGCCCGCCTTGGCCGTGTAGACCGACGCCATCGTGTGCCAGCGGTCGCCGGTGGCGATCAGCACGGCGTCGATGTCTTCGCGGGGCAGCATCTCGCGGAAGTCGCGGTACATCTCCACGCCCGGTCCATATTTCTGCTCCGCCCGCTGCTTGACGCCTTCGCGGCGGGCCTTCTGGGGGTCGGCAATGGCGACGAATTGGATCGCGGGCTCGTCCATCATGACGCCGAGCACGTAGCCGCCGCGGCCGCCGATGCCCAAGCCGGCCAGCGCGATCCGCTCGCTGGCGGCCACTCCGCCGTCCAGACCGAGCACGCGGCCGGGAACGACCATCGGCAGGGCGAACACGGTACTGGCCTTGGCGGCGGCCGTCAGAAAACGCCGCCGGTTCATCGTCCATCTCTGCTGAGGCATAAAGCTGCTCCTTTCAGTTGGAGAAACATTGATTCCAGTGTGTGTCTGTTGTAAACCGTGAAGTGCAAAGGGGGAAGACCCCAGGAGGGGAGGCGGGATGCGGGATCAGGGATGCGGGATCAGGGATGAAGGGAGGCGGGGTCTGCAGACGACAGCGGAAATTTGGTCGGTTGGGAGGCCGAGCTGTTCCGCTGGGCCGCGGACGGCGGCCTGCCTCTTGCCTTTGGTGCCTTCTCCCGCAAGAATGATGCGGCATGACCTGAAGCCGGAGGCGCGACATGACACAGTCCCCATCGACAGCCGACGAAGGTGACCGGTACTTGGCGCTCAAGACCGTGATGCTGCCCCGCGACACCAATCCGCACGGGACGATCTTCGGCGGAGTGATCCTCAGCTACATCGACCTCGCGGGCGCGGTGGGCGCCCACCACGAAATCCGCAGCCGGAATTGGCCGGACCAGGCGCTGGTCACGGTGGGCATGAAGAGCATCGAGTTTCACCGCCCGGTGTGGGTCGGCGACATCGTCAGTTTCACCACCCGCGCCGTGCGGATCGGCCGCACTTCGCTCTCGATGCACGTCAGCGTGGACACGGAGCGCGACGGGGCCGCCGTCCACTTGACCGACGCCGAAGTCACCTACGTCGCGGTGTCCGGGCCGCCCCAGGACCAGCGGCCGGCGCCCCTCCGCGGGGAAACGGCCAGACCGCCTCGCGTTGGACCGGCACTGCCCGGAACCCGTCCTGAGTGAGCGCAAGCCGTTTGGCGTCAAGGCGCGTTTCCGGCCGCCTGCGCTGCGGCCAGCGGCAGGAAGAAGTACTTGTGCTGGACCCACGCGGGAGCCACGTCCAAACGGACCAGGACGTGGTTGATAAAGGCGTTCGGAGTCACCTCGGCGGGCAGGGGTCCGAGCGCGACCATCTGCTGGGCTTCCGGACGCAGCGCGGCAAACCGGGGGATCAGTCCCTCCAGGTAGAAACCCTTCACCGTGCCCCCGGCCGCCACAAAATTGCCGTGCTGGGCGGCGTCGATGGCCGCCGCGGACTCCAGGGACAACGCCGGCTGCTGCGCCGTGACCAGCAGATCCTGCTGCAGCCTGGCCGCTTCGGCGCTCACGTCCGGCAGCGGCAGCGTGGTGTAGTGCCGCGTGTTGTACCTGGCCACTCCAACCTTGCCGCCGCTCAGGCCGACGATGTCCTTCACCAGGACCGGTTGCTCCAGCGCTCGCTTGCTCGCGGCCGGGATGACCTCAGGGCACGAGCCCGCCAACAGGGCGCGGCTGAAATCGGCGGTGCTTTCACTCACCAGCCCGCGGTACTCGCCCTCGGCGAGGAAGAACTTGACGAGGGCCTGATCGCTGGGGGGGAAGGTGGCCGCGGCGGCTGCGGCACCGGCCTGGGCCGTCCGCTCCCGCCAGCGCAACAATTCGTGCGTGGCGGTGACATAGGCCTTGACCTCTGCAGCAAACGCCGCACTCTTGGCGGCCAGCTTGTCCAGCGCCGGCTGGACGGCCGACATCAGCTTGTCGTCGCGCGTGGCGGCCACCAGCGGTGCGAGCACTTGCAGGTACTGGACGTACAGCGTCGGGACCTCGGTCTCAGCGGCCCGCTGGGCATCGGCTTCGATCAGCGCGGCCAAGGCTTTCACCCAATCCTCGTAGAACCGCTGGTAGTCGGCTTCCACGATCCGCGGCGTCCCCGTCTGCTGCAGGTTCATGTCGTCCGGGATGCTGGTCATGTAGGCCCAGTCGACCGCGCGGCCGCGGAGTGCGGACAGGTGCAATTCCTTCCAGGCGATGGCGAACGCTTCCAGGCACTGGGGTCCGGCCAGCGTCTGACCGGCGACGGTCGCTTGGGGGGCGGTCCGCAAGGCGCTCGCAGCGGCCGCGGCGCTTTGCAGCAGGTCTTGAGTCTTGGGCAGCAGCGAAGCGGCCAACTGATCGAGGGCCGCCTGGGCTTGCTTGCGAAAAGCAATGTTCCGGGCGTTCGCAATCGGATCTTTAACGCTGGCGACTTCCGCCAAGTACAGCTCCTCGTCACGCTGTTCCAGCATGATCGTGAGGGAAGTCAATTGATCGAGGGCCTCGTTCAGGAGCGTGTACGCCTCTTCCAGTTTCTGTTCCTGCAGCAGTCTCCGCAGCTTCTGGACCGCTGCCTTCCGCGCTTGGGCGGCTTTGGGGCTGGACAGAAACTGGCGGGCCTGGTTGGCGTACGTTTGTCCGGCGGGCGTGCCTTTGAAGGCTTGGACGA
>CAYUFW010000193.1:575-15813 GCA_964443915.1 uncultured Pirellulaceae bacterium | reverse complement strand
ATTTTCTTGCCAAGACCAATTTCGTGAACACTACGTAGATCGCCTAAAGTGCAGGTCGAAGCCCTGCCGGGACAGCGACAGCTTGAGCCGGGTGTAGTACAGCGGCAGGATGCCCAACGCGCTGCAACGCTTGGCCGACTCGAGCGACAGGTGCTCCAGTTCGCCGACGATGATCGATGCCGGATCGAACCAGATCGTATCATGCAGCAACAGGCGGCGTTTGCCGATCGCCGAGCCCATGATGCCCGGCAGCACCAGAACCCGTTTGCCGGGACCCGCCCGCCGCGGCTTGCGGGACAACTCCCGCAATTCGTGGTAGGCCTCTTTTCCGAAATAGGCGACGAGCCGGTCCTCGGACTCGCCGGTTGCCAACAACCGTTCGATTTCTTCCGGCGGGAGTTCGTAAGCCGAAAGATTGGCAAAGTCGGGTTTCCTTTTGGCGGCCATTTCAGACTCCAGTGAGAAGAGGTGCGCGATCCAGCGTGCGTTGCCTCAGTCTCCCTGTAGTCATGAAAAGATGGAAAGCAAGTTTTCCAGGGCGGCGAAAACAGGAATCCTCCGCCGCGGTTGGCCCCGACGCCAGCGCGTCAAATCCGGCTGTCCGGCCTTCGCACCGTTCGAGAAACAACTGTCCGATTCTTCGGTGGCGTAAGCTTCCAGCTTTCGGTAGCTCGTGGTACCGCAAGCTGGAAGCTTACGCCACGAAGGCCTCGAGCGGTGCCTACTCTTCTTCTTCCTCCTGCACCTTGGCCTTGGCCATGATTTCCTGCTGGACGTTGCCGGGCATGACTTCGTAGCGGCTGAAGTCCATGGTGTAGCTGCCTTGGCCGCCGGTCATGCTGGAGAGGGTGCGGGCGTAGGTGGTGACTTCGCGCAAGGGGACTTCGGCTTTGACCGTCTGCAGGTTGCCGCCGGCGGTGTCGCTGCCCATGACTCGGCCGCCACGGCTGGACATGTCGCTGTAGACGTCGCCGACCTTGCTCTCCGGGACCGTGATTTCCATCTTGACGACCGGTTCCAGCAGGCAGGGGCGGGCCTTCTCGAAGACCTGTTTGAAGGCCATCCGGGCGGCCGTGCGGAAGGCGGTTTCCGAGCTGTCCACTTCGTGGTACTTGCCGAAATGAACTTCGATGCACAGGTCCTCGATCATGTAGCCGGCGATCACGCCGCCCTCCAGGCGTTCTTTGAAGCCCTTTTCGATGGCGGGCATGAAGTTGCCGGGAATCACGCCGCCCACGACCGAGTTGACCCAGAGAAAGTTGTGGGCTTCGTCATAGTGGAACTCCTTCATGGACGCGAAGCGGGCCTTGGTGGCGTACTCTTCGATGTTCGTGCCGCGCGGCAAGGGGAACATGCGGATGTGGACTTCGCCGAACTGGCCGCGGCCGCCGGTCTGCTTCTTGTGCCGGTACATGCCTTCCGCCGGGGCTTGAATCGTTTCGCGGAAGGGGATCTTGGGCTCCTTGGTCTCCACGTCCAGCTTGTCGCGGCGGTGCAGCCGTTCGCGGATGATCGTCAGGTGCAAGTCGCTCATGCCCGTCATGACCAGTTCTTTGGTCTGGACGTCGCGGTCGATGCGGATCGTGGGATCTTCTTCGGCGATCTTGGCCAGCGCTCCGGAGAGCTTCGTCTCGTCGCCCCGGCTCTTGGGCGAGACAGCCAGCCCGACCATGGGCGTCGGAAACTGAAGAGCCGGCAGGCCGTAATCGCCGAGCGAACTGCCGGTGTGCAGCTCTTCGGTCTTGGCCACGGCGATGATGTCGCCGGGCCCCGCTTCTTCCACCGCGGAGGTGTCGTCGGCCTGGACGCGCAGCAACTGGGCCATGCGGAGCCCCTTGCGCGCGGTGCTGGACGCCACGCTCTGGTCTTTCTTCAGCGTGCCGGAAAAGACGCGGATGAAATTCAGCTTCTGGACGAACGGATCGATGCGGGTTTTGAAAACCTGCGCCACCAGCGGGCCGTCGGTTTTCGCTTCCACTTGAATCTCTTCCCCGTCCCTGGTCGCCTTGCGCGGCAGATCGAGCGGCGAGAGACCGCACTGCGCGACGGCGTCCATCAACTCCGTCAGCCCGACTCCCGACTTGCCCGAACAGCAGACGATGGGAATCAGCGTGCCTTGGGCGACGGCCCGGACGATCAATTTCGCGAGTTCTTCGTCCGTCGGCGGCTGGCCTTCGAGGTAGCGTTCCATGACCGCCTCGTCGGCCTCGACGATCGACTCGATCAGCGCATCGTGGATCTCGTTGGGGTCCACCAGTGCGCCCGCCGTGTCGCCGGGCACGTGCAGCGTGCTGGCCACGCCGCGGAAACCGGCGCCCTGGCCCAGGGGCACGTTGAGCAGCACGCAGCGCGAGCCCCACATTTCGCGAATGCCGTCCACCAGGGCGGAGAAGTCGATGTTGTCCCCGTCCATCTTGTTCAGGACGATCATCCGTCCCAGCCCCGCGCTGCCGGCCTCGGCGAACACCCGTCGCGTGTTCACTTCGATGCCGGACTGGGCGTTGATCACGATGGCCGCGTTGTCCACGCCGTGCAGCGCGCCGATCGTCTGGCCGATGAAATCCGGGTAACCGGGCGTGTCCAGCACGTGGAACTTCTTGCCGGCATGGCTCAGCTGCACCACCTTGGCCTCGATGGTGTACTTGTGGTGCTTCTCCTCGGGGTCGAAGTCGCAGATGCTGGAGCCTTCGTCCACGCTGGGATTGGCGTTGACCGTCCCCGTCTGGACCAGCATCTTGTCGACCAGCGTCGTCTTGCCCGATGAACCGTGCCCACACAGTGCGATGTTGCGGATGTCTTCGATTTTCACGTTCGCCATGCCGGTTTCCTTTACTACGTACTTCTCTCGCGTTTCTATCTAAGTCGCCGCCGCGGCGGCTAGTGCCGCAGCGAGCGTCAGTTTCCCCTCGTACAATGTCCGTCCGATGATGCAGCCGGCCAGCCCCAGTTCGGCCAACCGCCGCACGTCGTCCGCCGTCGTCACGCCGCCGGAGGCCACCACGGGGACTTCCACCGCCCGGTTCATTTCGTCCATGGCGGCGAAATTGGGCCCCGCCATCATCCCGTCCCGCGCGATATCCGTGTAGATGATCGCAGCGATCCGTTGGCGCGAGATCTCTCGCGCCAGTTCCGTCGCCGGGACCTCGCTGGTGGCCAGCCAACCGTCGGTCGCCACGCGCCCGTCGCGGGCGTCGATGCCGACTGCTAGGCGTTCCGGGAACCGGCGGCACATCTCGCGGAACCAGGCGGGGTCTTTCAAGGCTTTGGTGCCAATCACCAGCCGCGAAAGACCCAGGTCCAGCATCTGCCCGATGGTCTCTTCGTCGCGGATCCCTCCCCCCAGCTCGCACGGGACATCGACGGCCCGGACAACGGCTTCGATCGCGTCCCGGTTGACGCTGCGTCCGTCCCGCGCTCCGTCCAGGTCGACCAGGTGCAAGCAACTCGCACCTTCGGCCACCCAACGGCGCGCCATCGCGGCCGGATCGTGGCCGAACACGGTTTCGCGGCTGTAATCACCCTGCAGCAGTCGGACGCAATTGCCGCCGCGAAGGTCGATTGCGGGCCAAATTTCCATCCGTTGTCCTCGGAAAACGAAGAAGTATGCCAAAAGAGAGCGTTTTGGGCAAGTAAGTACCTTGCCGGAAGCTCGTCACCCTGGAAAAAACCTGCCTTCTCCGAAGAGCCGGGCTTCATGCGACCTGACAACCGGCACGGCCAACACAGTAGGCCGTGCCACTGGCTCCTGACAACCGGCACGGCCAACCACGGCCAACATAGTAGGCTGTGCCACTGGCTCTTCTCTGAAAAGCCGGGCTTCGTGCAACCTGACATGCCAGCCGTGAGTCGGCCGTCAGCTCCCTGGCTTGCGCGTCGGGTCTTGTGGCAGAAGCAAGCCTGAATCCTCGGCAAAGTCGTTGCGATCGCTAAAGATTAACACGATCGGCCCTGCCCGAATAGCCGTCGCGGCCTTTCTCGCAACATCCGGCGCAGATCTTTAACGGTTCTGCCGATGATTCCCAATGTGTCGAGAGCGACGAATTTGCGGGGCGTAGCGGTGCCGCACCCGTCGTTTTGCGAACGCTCGCAGTCCACCCCTAACCAAGCACACGTGGCCAAAACATGTCCATTCGCATGCAAGGACTCGTTTTTCTGTGCGGCATGTTGACAGCAGTCTGCTCCCCGTCTGGTTCCGAAGCGAGGGCAGATACTCCCGGCCTAACGGTTTCCGACGCAGAGGTGCGGGTGGCTGACGTGAGTTGGCTCGACACGGAAGCGGACGATGCGGACGAGACCTCGGAGAAGGCCGAGAAGAACGAGAGCGTCGTTTTGCCCGTTTCGTCCGACGCCCCCCTTTCGCCCGCGGACGACAGTGAGGAGTTCTCGTTCCAGCTGACCGACTACCTGCAAGATCCGGCAGCGCCCGCGCCTCCCAGGTTCCGGGAACAGGGACCGCCGCTGCCGGCGCCGGCGCTTCCTTTGAGGGACGACGTCTTCATGACGGAGGCGCTTCGTGACCGGACGGTGAACCAAGGCCGACACCGCCGCTACCCGTGGGGGACGAGTGAGTTCATCCTGGGGGCGGAGAGTTCATTGCGTGCCACCAGCGATCTGGGCAGCCTGCTGGGCAAATCGCTCTCGGCCCCTGGCGCGCGGACGCAGCCGCGGTCGCCCAACAGCAATGACCCGCGCATCCGCGGTATGCGGACGGGACGGCTGGTCGTGTCGGGCTCCTATTGGGCGCCGGCGCGCGAAGATCTGGACACGCCCTTGGACAAGATCGATTCGCGGATGCTGTACGACATGGTGGTGATCAAAGGCCCGTACACGGCACGGCTCGGACCGGCCCTGCGGTTCATCGATTTCCAACTCGTGGAGTCTCCCCGTTTCGAAGAAGGCGTCCGGGCCCTGGCCAGCACGACGTTGGAATACCAGACGAACGGCGAGCAGTGGTACGGCCGCCAGAACGTGTGGGGCGGCGGCGAGAACTGGGGATTCCGCGTGGGCTACGGGCATCGGACGGGGAACGACTACGAAACGGGCTCGTCCGAGTTCGACGCCGGCGGTTTGATTCCGGCCAGTTACAACTCGCGCAATCTGCACGTCGCCGCCGGCTGCGATCCGACGGCCACCAGCCGGCTGGAATTCTGCTATCTGCGTCTGGACGAGACGAACGTGGAATTCCCCAGCCTGATCTTTGATATCAACGCGTTGCAGACCGACGGCTACGAGGTGCGCTACACGGACTGGGGCGGAACCGCTTACGACCTGTTGACGGTCGAAGCCTGGTACAACCGGACCGCGTTCACGGGGGACACCCGGCGGTCCGCGAAGAACCGTCAGATCCCCACGTTGCGGGAACTCTTTGGCCTGGCTGACGACCAGTACCTGCTGACCGACGTGGACGGCATGTCGGCCGGTTATCGCGTCGCCGTCACCTGGGGCGAAGACGAGTGTCCGCAATGGACGGTCGGCACGGACTTGATACGCTTGGGACAGCAGTTGAATGACCTTGTGCCCGATACCCTGTTTTTCGGTGCGCCGATCGAGGGGATGAACTACCCCATTCCGCGGTCGCACTCGACCGACGTGGGGCTGTTCGCCGAGCACGTGTTGCCGTGCGACAGCGGACCGACCGTACGGACCGGCGCGCGGGTCGACCTGATCGAGACCAACGCGCGGGAATCCGTGCCCGGCATGGGAGTCTACGAGTTTCCCCCGCCGGACTTCCTGCCGGTCAACGTGCCGACCGGCCTGAGCGTCCTGAAGGACGCGGAACTGGAACAGCAGTTCTTCCCCTGGATGCTGTACGCCACGGCCGAGCAGCCGCTGACCACGGATTGGACGCTGATGGGCGGGGCCAGTTACGGGATGCGACCGCCGACGTTGACCGAATTGTACGCTTACGGACCATTCTTGGGCAGTTTGCAGCCGGGACTGACTTTCGTCCAGGGCGATCCGGAGTTGGATCCCGAAGGGATGATCCAGCTGGATCTGGGCGTGCGCGGGGACCTTGGCGATCTGCGGGTCTCGCTGACGGGTTTCTACGCGTGGGTCTTCGATTACATCACCTACGACGACATCAGCCTCAACTACCAGCCCCCGTTTCCGCCGTTCGATCCCGGTCAGGGTCTTCAGGAGGCGGCCTACGTCAACACGGACTTGGCCACGCTGGCGGGATTCGAACTGCTGGCCGACCAGGATTTCTGCAGTTGGCTGACCGGTTTTGCCTGGGTGAGCTACGTGCAGGGCGACGACCACAGCCGGACGAAGCCGTCGCGGCTCGGCTCGCGGCAACGCGAGGAGTTCGGCCTGGACCCCGATACGCCGCGGAGCTTTGTCGAGGGCGCCGACGACGAACCGCTGCCCGGCATCCCGCCCTTGGAAGCCCGCGTCGGGCTCCGCGTCCACGAAGCGAACTCCAATCCCAAGTGGGGCGCCGAGTTCGAGGTGCGCATGGTCGATCGCCAGGACCGCGTCGCCGCCTCCCTGTACGAACAGGTCACACCGGGCTTCACGATCCTGAACGCCCGCGCCTTCTGGCGGCCGCGGGACGATTTCGCGCTCTTCGGCGGCGTCGAGAACCTCGGCGACCGCTTCTATCGCGAACATCTGGACTTTCTCTCGGGCCGCGGCCTGTACCGCCCCGGCATCAATTTCTACCTGCTGACCGAAGTGCAGTATTGAACTGCGGCCCAAGCCCTCGCGTGTGAGTTTTGAAGGCGCGCGGGTCGCAGCGGGCGTGTCACCGCCGAGCCGCAACTTCGAGAGACTCGCGCCTGGCCAGTGTCTGCCCCAGGATCGTCCGGCCTACTGCGTCACGCCCTGGTGCCAGAACGATCGCCAGTAGGCCTGATCGACTTCGTACACGTTGATCGGGTCTTGGCCCAGATCAAAGTCCGCCGGCAGGATGCCGTACCGCCGCAGCTCGCGGACGTAGTGTTCATTCGGCCGAAAGCCGGGCATGTCGAACCGTTTGTTGCTCTGCAGCGTCTTGCCGGCGGCCGAGACGGCGGAGAGGATCGCCTGATAGTCGCGGTCCGCTGTGTCAGGGAACACGCCGCCTGACGGCTCCATCCCCGTTCCCGCAGGTTTCGCTCGGCACCAACCGTAGCCGCCCGCTGATTTCGCCAGAGGCGCCAGGAGAATGAGCGATTTCTCCGGATGAGTCAAGTTGAAGAGATTCAGACAGTAGTCGGGGACGTTCGAGTATCCGGTCCTTGTGTGTAACGCCCGCACCTTGCGGATTCTCGGTCCGAGCCCGGTCAAAACGGTCGTCGCCCGGCCGCCACCGCCTTCGTGCAGCGGTTCGTCTCCATACAGGCGGGGACCGCTGACGACGCTGTTGCGATCATCTTTGGGAGGCACGGGATGACAAGAGGCGCAGCGGCGTTCCAGCACGGGCATCGGGATCTTGACCGCCACCGTTCCAGTATTCGACGCCGCGTAGGTGCCCGGATAAGCCGCTCCGGAGTCGAGCCACGCCCGCACCAGGTTGCGCTCGGTCGTGGAAAGTTCCACCTGGTAGTGGCCGCCGCCGATCAGCTTCATCAGCGGACTGGCCCCCGATCCGAGTCCGCGCGGCGGACGATTGCCGTCTTCGAGGTAGCCCCAGCCGTCGTTCACCAACTGGTGGGCGAAGAGCGTGTAGTAGCTCTGCGAGAACCACTCGTTGTGATCGCCCGTGAGGACCACTTTCCCTTCGGGTTTCTCCGCACTGTGGCAGTCCACGCAGTGCCGGTTCCAAATGGGTTGGATGTCGCGGGGATAGTCGACGATCTCGGGCACGCCCGGAATGGGTTCCGGCCGGCGCGGCGGGTGTTCCAGGGCCAACAGCGCGTCCGCGGCCGGCGCGGTCTGGCCGCGCGGCTCGTGGCAGCCGACGCAGCCGAGCGTTTCACCCGGCATCACCGTGAAGAAGCTCTGCATGTTCTTGACGGACAGGTCGTTCTCATCCAGCGCCACCAAGTACAGACTCCGCAGCGCGGGCACTTCGATCGAGGCCGAGCCGTCGGCTTCGACCGGCACGGTGCCGAGGATTCGCTTGAGGGTGAAGGTGCCGTTCATACTCAAGTTCTGCTGCATTCCGCTGAAGCTGACCGGCTTGGGAAGCTGTTCCAAGACGAGCAGCTTCTTGATCTCGCCCGGTCGGACGCCCTGCATGTTGCGGCCGCGATACACATCGCGGACCAAGACGCGTCCCGTCGCCTCGGCAGGGCTCGCGCGCGGCGGAACCACGCGCTCGCGCGGCCTGGGTTGCAGCGGGCAAGGCTCGTGAACCATCGTCTCGGCCTCGCAGACGGTCTGCGTCCGGCCCTGGCCGTCCATCAGCAGCAGGCGATTGCCTTGCGCCACCAGGAAGCAGTCGGCCGACAGGGGGTACGGATCGCGAAAGCCGTCGCTGCCGCCCATCCAGCCGTTCGCCAGGGTCATTTTCGGACTGATCTGCCGGGGGCGCAAGCGCTCGTCGGGACCGGCCTGCGAATCGAGCACGACCACGTTTCCCTCGTGCTCGCGGTTGCCGTGGTGCGGCGAAAAGACCGCCACAACCTGCGTGCTGCCCGGAATCGGCTTGGCGTCGATCATCAGGACCCACGGGTTGGCCGTCGAGTTGCCGAAGTAGAGCATCTGGTCGGTGCCGTCGGGATTCATCGTCCACAAGGCATGGAACTTGGACGGATCGCGATCGATGTACTCCCAGCGCGTGTACATGATCCGGCCATCGGGCAGGACCGAGGGCGTGTTCTCGTGGACGATGTTCGAGGACAGGATGCGGAGATTGCCGCCGTCGGCGTCCATCCGGTGCAACGTCGCCACGGGCGTGTACCAACAGGCGACGAAACGCTTGCACCGCGACGAGCAGAACAGGATGCCGCCGTCAGGCAGATAGGTGGGCTCGATGTCGTCAAAGGGTCCATCGGTCAGTTGCCGCAGCACGCTGCCGTCCCCTCCGATCTCGTACAGGTGGAAGTACTTCGTTCCGCCCGGCCGGTACGAGAAGAGGATTTTCCGGCCGTCGTAGTACACCTGCGGATCGCGGATCGAGCCTTCTTCGTCTTCCAGGAGCACCGTCAACTGCCGGGTCCGCAGGTTCAGCTTGCACAGCCGGGATCCTCCCGGAGCGTACATCATCTTGTTCGGGTCCAGCGACCAATGGCCGAAATTGGCGTAGTAGTGTCCGTCCTGATACAGTGCCCGCACCGCAAACACGACGTCTTCCGCGCCGTTGGTGGCCTGCAGGGCTTTCGCAATCAGGTCGGCTTCGCTCGTCGCTCCCGTGCCCTTGGCGGCCACGGGGCTTTCCGCCCCGTGGCCGGACGCCGCCAGCGCCACCACGAGCGCGCAAAATGCTGTCTGCGTACCGGAAATCGTCGCGTGTTGCTTCACGGCACCCTCCTCGCATGATCGTTCCGCTTGTTGTTTTAGCCCGGTCGGCGGGCCGGAACAACAGCCCCGCCTTGCCGATCAGCGCAATTCTCTTACTGCGTCCTCTGATCCGCGCGGGCTCAGGCGCTGCGGAGCGCCGGGCCGGGAAGAGTCCGGAGTGTTGGCACCTCCAACGCACCAGTGCGCTTTCGCCGTCATCCGGCGGTTGCATCTCGGTCGCTGGCCGGTCAAAATCACTGGGAATGGTCCCCAGGTCCTTAAGGAACCGTCCCCCATGAACCAGCCCACCGCTCGACTCTCGCGCCGCCGGTTTCTTCGCCGGACGCTGCAGCTGGCAGGCAGCGCGATCGCGCTGCCCGCCTCTGTTCCCAGCCGCGTGCTGGCCGCATCCGGGCGGCCCGGCGCCAATGACCGCATCGGCATCGGATTCATCGGGCTGGGCGCGCGGGCCCAGCAGATCTTCGCGCACCTGACGGACGAGGTCCAGGTAACGGCCGTCTGCGACGTCTACGCACCACGCGTGGCCGAGGCGATCAAGTCCCACACGTGCGCCGGGTACGAGGACTATCGCCGCGCGCTGGAGAGCCGGGACGTCGACGCGGTGATCATCACGACGCCCGATCACTGGCACGCCCTGCAAACGATTCACGCCTGTCAGGCCGGCAAAGACGTGTTCTGCGAGAAGCCATTGTCGTTGACCGTGCAGGAAGGCCGGGCGATGGTCGAGGCAGTCCGCCAACACCGGCGGATCTGCCAAGTCGGACCGCAGCAGCGATCCATCCCCGCGGCCATCTACGCCTGTGAGTTCGTCCGCTCCGGCAAGCTGGGAAGGATCCGCGAAGTGCATTGCACCAACAACGACACGCCCCGCGAATTCGATTTGCCCGGCGAGCCGCTTCCGGCTGATCTCAATTGGGACTTGTGGCTCGGACCGTCCGCCGTGTGCCCCTTCAACGCCAAGCTGTTGCCGTCGCGGCTGGGTAAGTTCGGCTGGATGGCCTACCGGCCCTGGTCCGGCGGCAACATGACCTCCTGGGGCACGCACGGCCTGGACCTCATGCAATGGGGCCTGGGCATGGACGCCGGCGGCCCGACCGAAGTGGAACCGCTCGGCACCGGACTGGAGTGTCCGCTGCAGTACCGCTACCCCGGCGACGTGGTCGTCAAGCTGGACACCGCGCCGCAAGGCGGAGCGATCTTCGTGGGCGAGCGCGGCACGGTGACGGTGGCCTGCGGGCTGGTCACCTGGGATCCGCCGGAACTCGGCCGCGACGCGCCGCCGAACGTGGAGATCTTCTACGGGCACAAGGGACCCCCACACACGCGGCAGTGGTTTCAATGCCTGCGGAGCCGCCAGCAACCGAACTGCACGGTCGAAACCGGGCATCGCACCGCCACGGTGGCGCACGTGGGGAACATTGCCCGCTGGCTGGGCCGCAAGCTCTGCTGGGATCCGGCCGCCGAACGGTTCGTGGGGGACGACGAGGCCAACGCGCTGCTGAGCCGTTCCATGCGCGCCGTGGCGCCTGTGAGCAAAGGGAGCAGAACGATGTACGGCACGGGATTCGCTCCGCGATAACTCCCGGAACCAGTCTGGACAAGAAGGAGTGATTCAATGAGAAGAACCTTTTCACTGGCAGTCGCGGTGATGATGTCACTGGTGGTTGTATTGTCCGCCGCCGAACCTGAGAAATCCCCGGCGAAAAACCCGACCGCCGACGGCTACTACGGGATCTGGTACGCCAGCCGAGGCTACTACAGCGGCGGGTTTGCCCTGTTCCCTTCGCAACACTCGCCCATGGCCGTCTACCGCGCGGAAGCCAAGAAGACGTTCTTCGTCTACGGTGGCACGGTGGTCGGCAAGCGGCAGTTGCAGGCCCTGGCCTCGTACTACGACCACGAGCGCGGCGTGGTGCCGCGTCCCACGATCGTCCATGATTGGGGCGCGTCGAATCTGAAACCGGGCCAGATGGCCGACGGCCACAGGAACCCCACGATTTCGGTCGACGGCGATGGCCGCGTGTGGGTGTTCGTCAGCGGTCACGGCGACAACGGCTACGTCTACCGCGGCACGGAGCCTGGCAGCGTCGAGAGCTTTGAACGCATCGTGACGACGCCCATGACGTATCCCAACCCCTGGTGGATCCCGCACAAGGGCTTTTTCGTCTTCTTCACCAAGTACGATCACAATCGCGAGTCCTTCTGGATTACCAGCCCCAACGGCAAGAGTCTGGCCGACAGCGAGACTTGGAAGGCGGCCAGCCAACTGAACGCCTGGACGATCAGCCCCGACGGCGACAAGCCCGGGCACGGCAATTATCAGTTCACCGCGGCCCAAGGCTCCCGCGTGGCCACGGCCATGAACAACTGGATCGGGCGGACGCGGGACCGCTCGAATCTGTTCTATTTGCAGAGCGACGACATGGGCCGGACCTGGCAAACGGCCGACGGCAAGCCGTTCGCGCCGCCGATCCGGGAGGCCCAGTGCGCGGCGCTGATCCGCGACTTCTGGAGCGAACAGCTGCAAGTGTACGTCCAGCATTTGACCTTCGACCGCCAGAGTCGGCCGGCCATCTTGTTTCTCACCGCGCCCGCCGGTCAGGCCGCGGAGGGCCCCGGCGGGCCGAAGACCTGGACGGTCGCCCATTGGCTCGGCGACCGCTGGGCCTTTCACCCGGTGACCACGTCCTTGAACAACTTCGACTGCGGGTCGCTGTACATTGAGGAAGATGGCACGTGGCGGATCATCGGTTCCACGCAGCGCGGCCCTCAACCCTGGAAGACCGGCGGCGAGATCGCCATGTGGACCAGCGGCGACCAAGGCGCGACATGGAAGATGGCCAGGCAACTGACCGCCGGCAGCCCGTACAACCACAGCTACGTCCGCCGGCCCGTGGACGCTCACCCCGACTTCTATGCCCTCTGGGCCGACGGCGACGGCGACAAGCCCTCCCCGTCCCGGCTCTACTTCTGCAACCAAGCCGGCGACGTGCGCATCCTTCCGCAAGCCATGACCGCCCCGCTGGCGCAGCCGGAACCCGCGGCCAGTTGCCCGCGTTAGGGTCTTGGCGTGGCGAGCGGGGTGGCGTGAGCCCCCCGGTTCCGGGCAAGTTGTCCGAGTCAGAACCGGGGGGCTGACGCCACCCCGCTCGCCAATCGGGCTGCGGCCGCAGGCCGCGTTAATCACCGCTCGCGTGTCGCCGCTGAAAGTCATCGAGGTTCACGGTGCGGCCGGTCAGGCGGGCCTCCTCGGCGGCGAAGCCGATCAGGTGACTGTGGACCGTCGAGTCGAGTCCGGCGGCCAACGGAGACTCGGGCGGTTTGGTCATTTCGTCGTACAGGGCGTGGACCAGCCCCGGATCGCCGCCGCCGTGCAGTTCGTACCCGCCGTCCTCGGCCTGGACCGTGTACCGCACCGGTTCGCCTTCGTGGGGGAAGAAGATCAAATGCGCGCCGAAGTGTTTGCGATAGGTCTCGCCGCCTTTGAGCACGCCGCGCGTGCCGTACACTTCGATGTGCCGGCCGTTCTCGAACGCCGTCATCGTGAACGTGCCGGTGACGCCGCCCTCGAACTCCATGGCCAGCACCTGCCGGTCCACCGCGTCGTTGTCGCAGCGATACACGCAGCGGCCCCACGGGCTGGTGCGCAACCAGGCCACGATCTCATCCGTGGTCGCCTCGGCGGCGCGGTCGAAGACCATCGGCAGCCAGGCGGACCGCATGTCGGTCGTATAGCGGAGCGCGTTGTAGGGGCAGGTGTCGCCCACCGCGCAGCCGTCGGTACACCGCACCGGCACGCCGGCCGGCGCCCGCTCGGGCCGGAAGAACTCCAGCGAACCAAAGCTGGCCACGCGCAGGCAACGGCGGCCGACCAGCCAATGCACGATGTCCGTGTCGTGGCAGCACTTGGATATGATCATCGGCGAACTCTTCCCGGCGACCGACCAGTGGCCGCGTACAAACGAGTGCGCTTGGTGCCACGGCATCACGCCCTCGTTGGCTTGGATCGAGGCGATTTCGCCCAGCATCCCCGATTGGATGATCTCCTTCACCTTGCGGTAGAACGCGGCGAAACGCAGCACGAAACAGACCATCACGCGGCGATCGGCCGTGCGGGCCAAGCGTTCGATCTCCAGCACCTGCTCGACGCGCGTCGAGATCGGCTTCTCCAGCAACACGTGGTAGCCGGCTCCGAGCGCACCCAGGCAGTGCCGGTAGTGATCGTTGTCCTGCGTGGCGACGACCATCACGTCCGCGATCCGTCCGGCCGCCAGCAGCGCGTCGGCGTCGGCAAAGCCGCGGAAATCGGCACGCCCGGAGAGGCGGCGCACCTTGTCCACGCGCTCGGCCACCGGATCCGCACCGGCAACGATCTGGAAACGCTCCGGCTGCCGCGCACAGAGCGCGGTGTAGGTTTGGGCCCGCGAGCCGCAACCGATGCAGGCCAGCCGCAGAGGGCTTGCTGTCGTCATCGTCATCCTCCTCGCTCAATTCGGACACACCACTTCTGCCGAGATCGGCAGGCCGCAGGTCGCGTCAAGCCGGTTCGGAACTCGCCTTCGAAAACGCCTGCCGCTCGCCATCTACGCAGCTGCGGCCGTGCCGCGCCGGCTCGTCTCCCGGGGAGAATCGCGGGGCGGCAGCGAGCCGCGGGACGCCCCCATTCTAGCAGTTGGCCCGGAGGATGCGAGACGTCTCGCCAACGCAAGCGTGCAGCGACTCCTGGACGGGGTCCAGGCGGCAGCGAGCGATCGCCGTTTGGGGTTTTCGCAATCCGCGGCCCGTGCCCCTGATTCTCAAGGCCGTTACCGGGCCGATACAATGATCGCCGTGCGCCGCGGCCCGGCGGCGCGTGATGTGGCCGGGCCGGCGCGGTTCGACGCGGCGGGCGGCGGCCCGGTGATGCGCCGGGACGATCGCCCGCAGAACCCTTGAGGAGGACAGATCATGAAGAAGCCGAAAGCGGGGCTGAGTCGCCGGCGGTTCATGCAAGGCTCGGCGGCGGGCATCGCGGCCTTTACCATCGTGCCCCGGAACGTGTTGGGAATGGGCGAGACGCCGCCCAGCGACCAGATCGGCGGGGCCTTGATCGGCTGCGGCGGGCGAGGGCCGGGAACGTTCCAGTGCCTGGGTCCCAACGTCCGCCGACTGGCCTCGTGCGACGTGAAATTCAAGGACCGTTGCGACAACAAGGAATTCTACACCGACTACCGCCTGCTGCTCGAACGGCAGGACATCCAGGTGGTGGCCGTCGCCACTCACCCCGGCTGGCACGCCTTGATCTCGATCGCCGCCATGGAAGCCGGCAAGGACGTGGTGTGCGAGAAACCGATGACGCGGTTCATCTCCGAAGGCCGCGCGGTGGCCGACGCCGAGAAGCGCTTCGGCCGCGTTTTCCAGGTCGAACGCAAGGGAGGTTACAGCCCCAACAAGGTCCGCAAGATCTTCGAGAGCGGGCTGCTGAAGAAGTGCGACTCGGTGCTCGTCCGGCCCGGCGGGTTCAAGGTGAAGGAGTGGAGCGGCAAGGTCAAGTACGAACTCAGGGAGGTGCCCAAGAGCCTCGACTGGGACATGTACTGCGGCCCGGCCCCGCTGCGGCCCTTCAACCCGCACCGCGTCGGCGGCACGCACCGCGGCTACTGGGACCACGAAGGCGGCGGCCTGGCCGACATGGCCCACCACCACTTGCACGCCCTGGCCTACCAGTACGGCCGCGATCTGACGGCGCCCGTCGAGATCACCCCCTACGCCCCGCCGGCGCATCCGGAGTGCTGCGGCATGTGGGGCTGGTGCGAACTGAAGTACGCCGACGGCTTCAACCTGGTGCTGGAAAGCACCGAGTGGGGCGAGC
>CAYUFW010000193.1:0-565 GCA_964443915.1 uncultured Pirellulaceae bacterium | reverse complement strand
CCTGGCGGACGCGGTCAGCGCGGTCAGCTCCACCCTCGACCTCACCGAGATGGTCAACAACATCCTCGGGGTCATGCTCAGCCTGACCGGGGCCAACATCGGGGCGGTGCTGCTGCCCGACGAGAACCGCGAGCAGATCCAGGTGGCGGCGCACCGGGGCTTCCACGAGCGGGCCGTCGCCGCCCTGGACTTCCTGCGGGACCGGGAAGAGGTCCTGGTGCTGGAAAGCACCGAGTGGGGCGAGCGGTACAGCCGGCAGCAGCACAAGAACCTGGGCGAAGCCGAACTGCTGAAGATGCTCAGCGAAGAGGACCGGAAGAAACTGGACGAGATGCCCGATCCCGTCCGGCTGCCGTTCTTCGAGGAGGCCATCCGCACGCGGTCGCTGACCGGCGGCAACGCCGAGCGCTCGCACCGCGTGGCCACGATCTACCACCTGGCCAACGTGGCCTTCCGCTGCGGACGGCCACTGCAGTTCGACCCCGTCACCGAGCAGATCGTCGGCGACGACGAGGCCAACCGCCTGGTCAACCCGCCCCTCCGCGCCCCGTGGCGGCTGTAGGAG
>CAYUFW010000192.1:0-15829 GCA_964443915.1 uncultured Pirellulaceae bacterium | reverse complement strand
TCCTGTTCTGCAATCCGGCCGACGCGAAGCAGCGCATCCGCCTCACGGTGCGTCTAAGTTACGACGAAGGCAAGACATGGCCAGTGGCCAAAACGGTTTATGAAGGCTCCAGCGCCTACTGCTGCCTGTCGGTCTTGCCCAATGGCACGATCGGATGTTTGTTCGAGCGTGACAACTACCGCAAGATCAGCTTTGCCCGGTTTTCGCTCGCCTGGCTCAGCGACGGCCGGGACCAGCCTTGAGGCGACTGGCAAGAATCGAGTAACCCGAATCGTCAGCGAGGGATTGCAGCCTGGGGCGGCCGGCATTCTTACAGGATGCTCCGCTTCTGCGAATGGCGCCGGCTCGACATCGGATCGAATTCATCCGAGGGACACGCTATGAACTGCCTGGCCTTCGACGTCGGCGGCGCCCACGTCAAATTCTCCGACGGACTTGAGCGGACGGGCTCGGTACCCCTGGCGCTGTGGAAATCCCCGGATCAGCTCGCCGGATTGCTGAGGTCGATCATCGGCTCGACGGCGGAATGCACGGCGGTTGGAGTCACGATGACCGGCGAATTGGCGGATTGTTATCCGTCCAAGTCAGCGGGGGTGCGTCACATCCTGGCGTCCGTCTGCGAGGCCGCCGCAGGGCTGCCGGTGCATGTCTACTTGGTTGACGGACGTCTGGTGGGGCCCGAACTGGCCGCCGCGGAGCCGATGCTGGCCGCCGCGTCGAACTGGCACGTGTTGGCTCGGTTGGCGGCGAGGTACGTTCCGGCGGGGGCTGCGCTGCTGCTGGACATCGGTTCCACCACGTGCGACGTGATTCCGCTGGCCGGCGAGCTGGTCTATACGGGCATCGAACGCAGTCCGGTGTGCGCCGTCGTGGGGCAGGTGCCGTACCGGGGCGGAATGTGTCCGGTGGCCCAAGAATTGTTCGCGACGATGCGCGACGTTTACCTGGTGCTGGGCGAGTTGCCGGAGCAACCGGAGGACCGGGAGACGGCGGATGGCCGGCCCGCGACTCGGATCGCCGCAGTGGCTCGGCTGGGCAGGATGATCTGTGCGGACGAGACGGAGTTCGGCGAGCCGGATGCGATCGCCCTGTCTGCGGCGGTCGCGGAAGCCCAGGCGGAACTCGTGCAAACAGCCATGTCTCGCGCCGTGCGGAGCGGCTGGGATTTGCCTCTCGTCTTGTCGGGCCACGGGGGCTTTCTGGCGCAGCGCGTCTTGAGCAAGTTGGGCCACACAGGGCCGGTCATTGCGCTGGCCGATCGGCTCGGGGCCGCGGTTTCCCGCGCTGCTCCGGCCTACGCGCTGGCGGTACTCGTGCGCGAGGAGTGCGGCCGATGAGCGGGCTTGCGGTCCGTGTGATCAAGGTCGGCGGCAGCCTGTTTGGCTTCGGCGGGTTTGTCGCGGCCTTCCACGGCTGGTTGGCGGAGCAGCCTCCGGCGGTCAGCGTCGTGATCGCGGGGGGCGGCAAGCTGGCCGATGTCATCCGCGAGGCGGACGCCGTGTGGGGGCTGGGCGATGAGGCAGCGCATTGGCTGTGCGTGGACGTGATGGGGGTTTCCGCACGTCTGTTGGCCATGCTGCTGCCCGATTGCCGCTGGGAAGACGCCTGGAACGGTTTGTTGCCGCTGCTGGGCGCCGGCGATGGCCGCCAGCCGATCGTCTTTTCGCCGGTCCAGTTTCTGCGGGAAATCGAAGCCGGTCTCCCTCCTCGGCCTCTGCCGCACAGCTGGAATGTGACCAGCGACTCGATCGCGGCGCGGATCGCGCAGGTGCTGTCGGCCAGCGAACTGGTGTTGCTGAAATCGGCCGATCCGCCGGGCGACGCGGCACCCCGGCCGCCGTACGTGGACGAGCACTTTACGACGGCGGCCCAGGGGTTGAATCGCGTGCGGTTCGTGAATCTGCGGCGTTTTGCAGGTACGGCCAACGAGTAGGCCGCGTTGGACAACCGAGTTCCCGTTCTCCCCCTCAGTTCCACCACCACGTCTTGCCGGCCTGCGGCGTACCTTGGGTATGGACCGACTTCAATTGCGGGCTGACCACGCTCTTGCTCGCCACTTCCCAGGATTCGATTTGCACACCGCCCGAGGCGGTGATCACATAGTTGCGGCCGATCTTGAGGAAACTGCACTGAGGTTCCACGGTCTTCGGCGCGGGCAACTGACCGACCGCGAACTTGCTGTCCGAATTGGTCAGCAGCGGAAAGCCCGGTCCACCGGCCAAGCTCACGAGGTCTTCCCGCTTGATCACGGCCGAGACCACGCACAGGTCCATCAGGTTCCGGAGTTGAGCCATGGTCGAGTCCTTGGCGGCCAAGCCCGGGTAGTGCTTGGTGAACAGATCCGCCCACTGTTTGGCGATCGGATCCGCCCGCCCGGTGCCTTGCACCGAGCCGTCCGCGGCGGCGACCTCGTCCTCGGTCAGCGCTTTGACGCCTTGCCCGCGGATCTCCCAGGCCAGGCGATCACCGCTGTGCGATACCGGCTCGTAGTGGCAGGCCATCCACCAGCGCGGCGTGGCGCTGCCGGGCAGTTGGTTCCTGGATTTCAGCATGTCGATGTAACTGGGAAGGCCGACCACGGGCGGCTTGTCGAGCTTCATCCCGAACTGCTTCATGCGGAAGTCGGCGGCAAACAGAATCCGGGCGAAATGGCTGTCGGTGGGCACCCCCGTGAACGTCACCTGCTGCAATCCGAGGGCCTCGGCGGCGGGCTTCAGCACCGCTGGCGAGAATTGCGTCTGCCGCTTCATGAACGCCTCGAAGCGCTGACGCCCCTCGTCCGTCGGATCGATCGACACCGAGATGCCTTCGGTTCGTGCTGCCTCGACGGTCCGCAAGGCCACGAGGAGATCGTCCAGACGCACTGCCGGACGTCCGGTCGTGACACCGACGGCGTTGCCGTTCTCGTCGAACTTCCACCCCTCGCCCGGACCCGCCAGGACGATATCATTCTGCTCCGGGTACACGAGGATGTACTGCACGCGTTGCAGCCCAGCCAAGTAGAGCAAATCGTCGGGCAACCGGTCTTGGTTGCCGGCCAGCAGGTCCGTGAGGGCTGTCTCCAAGGCCCGCAACGAAACCTTGCGCAATTCCGCGCGCTGATCCAGTGCGGGGGCATTCTTCGCCGCTTGTGCCCTGAGCTGGTTCAGCATCTCCTGGCGTTCGCTGACCGTTGGCAAGCGCACCGCGCCGTTCGGGTCGACGATGATCCCGCCGACGGACCGTTGATAGCCCCAGTTCTGCGCCCAGGCGGCGGCGGGCAGGAGCGCGACGAGCAGCGTCAAAATCCATTTCGCGAGGCGAAATGACCGTAAAAAGCTCTGCGACATGTTTGGTGATCTCCTAGGATACCCTGAAAGAACGAGAATTGCCGGCCAGCCCGCCCCCAAGGCAACGGAGACGATACCCTGGGGAAACCCAAATCGCTCGTTTTTGGCGTTTCCCATCGGTCGTCACGGCCGGCCATTTCGTGTAACCTAAATATAACCGTGTCAGGAAATAATTGCAAGAAAAGCTGTTTGGCACACCGGTAGGATAGCCGATGCTCGCCTATCTCGTCATTCGTGAAGGGTCCAAGTGGTCGGACGTCTCCCGGCTGACCCCCGGCCGGACGGTCACCATCGGCCGCGCGCCGACCAATCAGATCGTGATCAAGGACGAACGCTGCAGCCGCTATCATGCGGAGGTCTTTTCGACCCAGGGGCAGTGGACGCTGCGGGATCTGGACAGCCGCAACGGCACCTTGGTCAACGGCCAGAGGGTGACGGGGGACATCGGCTTGGCCGAAGGCGACGTGATCCGGATCGCGAATTGCCAGATGGCTTTCTGCTTTGATCTGAGCAAAGCGTTCACCGAATCGAGCGCCAAACCGGTTTCGACCAGCGAGCCGGGTGAGGAGACGGTGTCGGGCTTCACGCCCTCGGACACCAGCGATTCGCAACTGCTGGAGACGCTGGAACCGACCCACATCACGCACCGCCGGGGCCAGACGACGCTGTTGGCCCCTGGCCGCGCTCCGTCCAGCACGCAGCGGCTGGGACAGGCGGCCGCCCAGTTGTGCCGGCTGGCCTTCAATTTGGCGAACCAAACCGACATCGAGGCGGTGGCCCAACTGGCCTTGGACGGGTTGTTCGAGGGCACGCACAGCGACGCGGGTGCGGTGCTGCTGGGACCTCGCCAGCTGGACGATACCCTGGAGGTCTCCGACCTGCACGTGGTCGCGTCGCGTGCCAAACCAGAGGTGAAATACCACCGCATCTCGACGTTTCTCGCCGAAACGGTGCTCCGCGAGCGGGAAGCCGTGTTGGCGCGGAACGTTCAAGGCGACAGCACGCTGGGCACGCGCGACAGCAAAGGCGAGATTGAGTCGACCAGCGTGATCGCGGCTCCGATCCGGCAGGACGGCAAAGTCGTTGGCCTGATCCACGTCTATTCGACGCACGCCAATCGCACGCTCGATCCGGATGATTTGGAATTCACGCTCGCCGTGGCGGACAACGTCGCCCTGGCCCTGAAGAACCTGGGACGCCAGCAGGAACTGGCCGAAAACCTGTCGCAGACGCAGAGCGAAGTCGCCCAACTGCGCAAGCGACTGGGCGCCGACAGCGAAATCGTGGGCGGCAGCCCGCTGATCCAGAAGCTGCACCAGGCGATCGGCCAGGCGGCGCCGAACCGGGCCACCGTCCTGATCCGCGGCGAAAGCGGCGTGGGCAAGGAGTTGGTCGCGCGGGCGATTCATTTCTCCAGTCCGCGGAAGAAAGGGCCGTTCGTCTGCCTGAACTGCGCGGCGCTCTCCGAAACGTTGCTGGAGAGCGAACTGTTCGGGCACGAGAAAGGCGCGTTCACGGGGGCCACGGAGCGCAAGATCGGCAAGTTCGAGTCGGCACACCACGGCACGTTGATGCTGGACGAGATCGGAGAGATGAGTCCGTCGATCCAGGCCAAATTTCTCCGGGTGCTGGAAGGCCACCCCTTCGAGCGCGTCGGCGGAAACCATGCGATCAAGGTCGATGTGCGCGTGATCGCGGCGACAAATCGCGAACTGGAGAAGGACGTCGCCGACGGCAAGTTCCGGCGGGATCTCTATTTCCGCCTGCACGTGGTCGAGATTGTGGTGCCGCCGCTGCGGAAACGGGTCCAGGACGTGATCGAGCTGGCCGTCTACTTCCTGGACCGGTTCAACAACGAGACCGGCAAGAAGCTGCGCGGCTTTACGCCCGATGCCCTGGAACTGCTGCAGAAGTACCGCTGGCCCGGCAACGTCCGCGAGTTGCGGAACGTGATCGAGCGGGCGGTCGTGTTGTCCCGCGGCGACCGCATCGGCGTCGAGGACTTGACGCTGACCAGCTTGGCGCCCGCCAGTGAATCCGGCGAGATCCCCCTGCCGGTCAGCCAGTACCAGCCCGCCGCGCTGGCGGACGTCGAACGGCGGCACATTCTGGCGACGCTCAACGCGGAAGGCTGGAACAAGAGCCGGACCGCAGCCCTGCTGGGGATTGAACGTTCGACGCTCGACCGCAAAATCAAGCGCTATGACTTGAAACCAAATCACCCGGCAGCTGGGGAGAAAGAATGACCTGGATGTCACGTTCCCAGGGCCCGCCGCCCGGGCCGCTTGCCCTCTGTCTGCGCACCGTCCGCCGGGCCGGGATCGCTTTGGGCCTGGCCGCCCTGCTGGCCGCCAGGCTTGCGGCAGCGGCCGAGGAGCCGGGCGCGAACGATGCGCCCTGGCAGGCATGGGGCTTGCCGATCCCTCCCGGCCCGGTCACGCCGGGAGGCGGACAATGCGTGTTGACGGTCGACGATCAAGGGGCCTCCGTCGTGGGCAGACTGTGGGGCATCGCGGGCGAGCAACGCGTCGTGATGCTGCCGGACGGGCAACTGGTCCTGCGGCCTGCCGCGCAGACGCAGCACACCGAGAGGCCTTTCGAGCCGGCGACCAAGACGGCGATCGCCGACCAGCTGCGCTCGTCCCTCCTGCCCGGGTTTCAGAGCAAGGAAACGCGGCACTACCTGTACCTGTACAACTGCAGCGAGCCTTTCGCCGAGGCGGCCAGCCGGATCTTGGAAACCATGTTTCGCGGCGTGGTTGCCTACGCGCAAACTCAAGAGATCGAGGTCGCTCCGCCCGAATGGCCGCTGGTGGTGATCATCTTTCGTACCTCCGCCGAATTCCAGAAGTTCCGGCAGATGCCCGCGGACACCGTTGCCTACTACGACGTGCTGACCAATCGCGCGGTCCTGTACGAAGAGTCCGAGTTGTGGCGAATCAGGCCCGAACTGGCGGTACGGCAAGCCATCGCCACGATCGCGCACGAGGGCGCACATCAAATCCTGCACAACATCGGCGTCCAACAGCGGATGTCCGTCTGGCCCATGTGGCTGAACGAGGGACTGGCCGAGTTCCTGGCTCCCACCACGACCGATCGGCAGCTGAAATGGAAGGGCGTGGGCCAAGTGAACGACCTGCGGCTGTTTGAGCTGGAGCAGTGGTTGAAGAACCGGACCACGGAAGAGGCCGACGGACAGCTGGTCGCCCAGACGGTCGGAGCCGCGCAACTGACTTCGACCGGCTATGCCGCGGCCTGGGCGTTGACACAGTATCTGGCCAAGAATCACCGCACCGCATTCCACGATTGCGTCCGTCGCTACAGCCGTCTCCAACCCTGGGAGGGGCCGGGCCGCGTCGTGCCGCCGGGCGTGCTGCCGGAGAACGTGCAACGCTTCAAGGAGAGCTTCGGCGAAGACCTGGCCGAGATCGAGCGGCGGCTGTTCCTGCACTTGCAGCAGTTGTCCTACACCGATCCACTGGCCGATTGGCCTCATTTCGTGGTGGTCGTGTCGGTGCCGGCCGGCGCCCGCCCGCGCCGCGAGGCCAACGTGTTCCATGTGCCGGAACAGGCGGAACGCTGGCGGCGCGACATCGTCGCGCGAACGCCGGAGGCCGAGCGGCCGGGCGTCCAGTCGGCCGTCCATCCATTCCCCAACCGCATCCTCGCCGAGAACTTTGCCCGCCAGTGGCTGCAAGGCAATTGAACCCCTGTTTCGCCGCGTTCCGAGCAGTCTGAACGGAAGGAGGAACAGCATGTCCAGCGTTCTGTCGTCTCGTGTAGGTTGCGACTCCGTCCCGACCGGGTCGGGACAGAGTCCCAGCCTACTTGGCGGCCGGTCCCGGTCCAGAGCTGTTGTATGGCTGACGCCAGTCCTGATTCTGCTGCCCGCATCGGCGATCGCCAGCGAGTCGTTCCGGTTCGAGGCGGAGACCAGCACGTTGACGGTCAACACCGGCCGGCTGGAACTGCGGATTCTGGGCGGCGCGGCTGTGGCCGTTCGGGATCTGCAGACCGGCGAGGTTTTCAGTGAGGATGCCGTTTGGGATGACGTGGCTAAGGCCAGCACGGGCGCCGTCTGCGGACCCGAAGCCGCGGCGGCCAAACGGCTGGGAATCGCAGCCGCGGCCATTGCCCGCAAGCCGCAGGCGTCTTCGCCCGTCGAGTTTCAGCAACCCGCCCCGCGCGAAGGCGTGCTGATCTACACGGGATTGAGCGGCAGCGTGCAGGCGGCCTCTGCCGCTGACGAACTGCGGCTGTACTTCCGCATCGAAGACGGCGGCGAATTGTCGTTCCGCTTGGAGGTAAGGTTGCGCGACTCCGAGTCTTTGGCCCGCGAGGTCTACTTGCCGTTCGTCAAGCTGACCTCGCCCGCGGTCGTCTTGGGCAGCGGCGAACGGTTCGCCCGCGGCGACGCCGCGGCCAAGAGCCGCTGCATGAGAATCGCCAACAACATCTACTCGCCGCCTGTCGCCGTCGTCGAAGGTCGCCGCGGCGTCCTCGGACTCTGGCCGGAGCCGGTCAGATTCGGCTACGACGACCTGACGCTCGCGCACCAGCCCCAGTGCGATGAACTCGTCCCCCAGGTGTGCCTGGCGTTCAACGCCAAAGATCCCGGCACCGGGAACGAGCCGGGAGTGACGCGCAGTTCCTGGTGGCGGCTGGCGGCGTTGCCGTCGTGGCTGGATGTGGCCAGGCGATACCGCGCGCAATTGGAGCAGCGGACGGGCGTCAAGCCTCTGTGGGAGCAGACGCCGGCTTGGGTCCGCAACATTCACGCCGTCTGCAAAGAGCGTCCCCAGACCAAGGACCAGACTCAGGCCGAAAAGTTCTACGCCGATCTGGTGGCGCGATTCGATCCCCAGAAACTGCTCTTGTTCTACTGGAACGGCAACTGCATTCTGCTGTTCGGCGATCACCGTTACATGACCGAGTTCCAGTATCCCACCCCCGCGGAGATTGCCGCGCTGCGGAAACAGGGCTTCCGCTGGCTCGGTTACCACCCCTACGTGCTGGTGTTCTCGCCGCAGGGTCAGATTGGCCATCTGGACGAAGCTCGCCGCCGCGGGTTCGGCGTGCCCGACGACTTTACGTTCCAGCCGGACTATGCCGGGCCTCCGGAGGCAGCGGCCTTCTACGACTACTTTCGGCCCGTGGCTGCCGGGTACTATGCGAAGCTGGAAGAGAGCCTGTCGCTGTGGACCTTGCATCCTGGCACGCAACTGGTTCGCGACTACTTGTGCCGCAACGTCGGCAACTACTGCCGCCAGCACGACATGAGCGGCTGCTATTTCGACATCCTCGGCGCCGACCACGCGGGCCAGTGCCTGGAAAACGCTCCCGACGACCGCCGCATCATGGAGGGCAACGACTGGCGGCGGGGCGAAGAGCTAGCCTGCCGCGCCATCAAGGCCGCCAACCCGGACTTGGCCGTGATGAGCGAAGTGCAAGGCGACTGGACCACGGTCCACACGTTCTATACCTGGGAAGGCGAATCGCACCTGACGCATCCGCAGCCGGTGCGGCTCAATCATCCGCTGCGCGCGGCTTGTTGGGGCAGCTACACCTGGACGCAGACCGACAGCCCCGAAGCCGTGGCCCTGCTGGCGGGATTACCCGCGGTTAGGCTGGCCGACGATTGGAGCGTGGCCCGCGGCAAGCTGTACATGGACGAGGAACTGTTTCACGATCTGCCGGACCAGTGGGATCCCGACGCGCTGGCCTACTTTCGCGCCAAGGGCGGACGCTGGTTCGAGTACCGCCGAATGCCCTGGGGAGATGCCTACGTCGAGTCGTCTGGCGGGCGAGTGCGGCTGGGCCAGCTGTTGCAGCAGGCAGCTTTTCCGCTGTCGCAGCCGGCGCGGATTCAGAATTGGGCGGGCTACCGGGACGGCCGGCCCATCGGGTTGAATCCGGCGCGGACCTACGATTTCATGATGGAGCCGCCGAGTCCCGACGGGCACGTTTGGCTAACGGGCTTGCCGCCCGGCGCGTACCTCACCGCGATCCGTCATGCGCCGCAGCAGTCGGTGATCGAGATCAACGCGGCGCAGGAATCCGCGGCCGCCGAAGTCGAAGTCCTTTTCCATCGCGAGTGCCTCTCCGTCTGTGACGCGGCTCAAGACCACGCGGGACCGTTTCCGGCTGGCACCGTCGCCAAGTTCACCACGCATTTGCCCGGCGGACTGGTGTTCGTGTGGCAGGAGCCGAAGCCGGTGGACGCGCGGTTCACGAGCAACTTTCTGGGAACCTCCGGCCATCTCCGGGCCAACGGCGTGCCGTACGATTGGTGGACCTACAACAGCGCGATCCGCCACACGAAATTCGCGATGAACGAACAGGACGTGCCCGCGCCGGTCGTGGAACTGGGCACCGGCCTGCACCGTGCGTGGTGCGACCAATGGGTTCACTTGTCGGCCGACGCCCAACCGGTCCTGCGTTTCGATCTCGGCTATCCCGCGAGCCAAGATCCCAAGCAGCGTCCGCCCCGGCCGCTGATCTGGTCGGTTCGCGTCAACGGCGCCGAAATCTGGCGCGAGCGGGTCGCCCCCGGCGGCGACTGGCTTCCCAGGGAGGTCGCCCTCGCCGCGTACGCCGGGCTTACGGTGCTCGTGACGTTTTCGGCCGAAGAGGATTCCGACTCGGACGTGTCTCCCACGCACTTGCTCACTCCCGCCCGGTTCGGCAACGTGCGGGTGGTGAACAACCCGCGTGCCGAAGCCAAGCCGGACGGTTCGGGTCTGCCACGGCCGGCGAAGGTTGTCTTCGAGGACAAGTTCGACGGTCCGGTCCTCCAGCCTCCTTGGACCATCGACTCGTCGCCGGCACAGCCGGCGGATGCGCGCATCGGCCCCGAGCGCGGCGTGCTGGCGATCACCGGCGAACACTACAAGTACCAGTACCTGCGGCGGCCGTTTCCGCCGGAGGCGGACACGGTCCAGGTCCTGACGATGGTCCGTCCCACCGGCTGTGCCGCCCGCTGGAACCCCGGCCTCGGTTTGTGGTGGGGCAAGGACCGCTGGCTGTTCGCCGGCCTGGGAGGCAGCCAGTACGTCGCCGAGCTGGCCGGTCAGGGCCGTCGAGAAATCCCGTTGCAGTCCACCGAACTGCCCGTCTACCAGGAGCGGTTCTATGGCTGGCTGCGCGTGACGCTGACCGCCGACAAGATCCAGTTCTGGCTCTCGACGGACGGGAAAAGTTGGATGCCGCAGGTGGAATTCCCACGTACGGCGGGCTACTCCGGCAGCCCGCAGCAACTCGTCCTTGGCCGCGGCACCGGCGGGCCCGGCGACCTGTTCCAGAACGACGAGCGCTGGCCCACGGGCGTTAGTACGTGCCAGTTGGACGATCTCGTTGTCGGGCAGTACGGTCCGTAACTTGGACGGGCAGCCGCAACAGCTCTCGAAACTCGGCTTTCGTTCTTGTTGCGGCGTTTGGGAACATGCTACACTAGGCCAAGTGGGACCTAGTTTGGAGTTCACCCGATGCCAAGTCCGTTGTCCGATCTGCAACAACTGAGGACGGTACTGGGCGTGCTTGATGCCGAACGTCCAGCGACGTCAGCCGCTGCACAAGACCGTATGCCCTACGTCGAACGGGACGACGACTTTCAGCGCAGGCTGGAGCTTGAGTTGACGAGTCGCCGCGGCAAGGCTCGGCTCTTGGTGACAGGACAGATCGGCGTGGGGAAGTCGTCCGAGGTGCTGCGGTACCTTTATCAGCAGCGATCAAGGCCAGATAGTTTTCATGTGTTCTGCGATCTGGAAAAGGAAATGCAGCCTGAGCATTGCGGGGCAGCTGCCGTCCTGTTGGCGATCTTCCGGGATTGCTGGAGTGCCGCTTCGTCGTACGGCGGGGGATTGCAGCCAGACCGTAACGCGATTCGCAATGCGACCATCGAGAAGCTCGTGGATTGGCTGAAAGGCGAATACCAGGATGATGGTCAAACCGTCGTGTTTCGGTTCCACGGAATGGAGTATCCGGTTTCCTTGAAGACGCGGGACAAGGACACGGGGCTCCTGCTCATTCTTGGGAAGGCGGCCTTGCACCAGGCCGTGTCTCAAACAACGGAACGGTTTGGATTGATCCCAGACGCTTTGCTTAACCAACTCAACCGGTTGTTGGAATGGATTCACGAGAAATCGGGACGCCATCCCGTCATCTTCGTCGACCACGTCGATAAGATCCGCGATCCGACTGCGGCCAAGGAGGTGCTTGTGGACGCGTTGCCGCAGTGGCAACGGCTTTCCGCCTCTTTGGTGATGACGGCCCCTTTCGAGTACACGCTTGGCGAGTTGCGGCACTCCGTTGAATCCCGCTGGAATCCGCCGTTGCTCGTCTATCCGCTCAACATTCCCGATCGCGACGAGGGAGTCGTTCCCCAGGTCTATTGGAAGATGGCGCTGGCTGCGGGTCTTCGCGGGCTGATTCATGACGACGCCCTGCGGTCGCTGGCGCATTACTCGGGCGGCATTCCGCGTTTGTTCGTCAAGTTTCTGCGCAGTGCGTGCCTGGAGGCTCACTTGGCCGGCCACGACAGGATCGAGCCCACCGATTGCATGGTCGTTGTGAACAAGGAATTGCGCTGCTATCAGGACTATACTGCGCGGCAACTGGAACTGTTGGACGAGATCGACGAGTACGGAACCGGGTTGGGGGAAGCCGCGGAACTCCTGCGCTCGCCGATCAGCCTCTTGGTTCAACGGCCTTCGAAGGACGAACAGCAGATCGCCGTCCATCCGTTGGCCCAGCCTGCCCTGCAACGATTCCGTCTAAAACTGGCTGGTCGAAGGATGGCCTATGGAGAGCGCTGAGCGTCTGGCACTGCTGGGCATCCAAACTCGCGGGATCCAAGTCTTGCTCTGGGAACACAAGACGGACCTGATTCGAGCCCTGTTGGTTCTCCAGGCCGCGCTGCCGGATTTCCCTGATGCGCCCATCCTGCTGCCCACAACGCAGACCGCCCTGCAGAGGTTCAGCATCGGCTTGTTCGAGCGTCCCGAAGAACCGCCATCCGCCCACCGGCGAATCCTCTTGATTCCGCAGGCCAGCGCGGAAGCCGCCGGTGCGTGGCTAAATGGATGGCGGCGACGGTTGGCGGATCCTCCGGGCACACTATTCATCGTTCGCCGTGTAGACTTCACCGCCTTGTGCCGGCGCGCACCAGACCTGATGTCGTTCGCCCAGTCCGAGATCCACGAAGCGACTGGCCTACTGCCGCTGATTTCGCCTGAGACCTTGGATCGTGTGTCTGAGCGACTACCCGATGCCTGGTATGCGCCCTTGGAGTCATTGCCGGGGGTCATGCCTGCCGCCGGTGAAGTTACGGCTTGGATTCAGAGACTTCATTCGCAGTCTGCCTGATGGTCGAGAAATGGACTATCGTTTCGATCGCATCCAGAGTCACGTGGAAGGCTGTTTGCAGCAGGCGGGGGTCTTCGAACGCACGGTGGACGGCTTGCAGCTCTTTGAAGTCGAGATCGTCGAGAGAGCGAACGCGAAATGGCTGGTGCTCGCCGCCGGAATCACGGAGAGCGAATCCTGGGAGTATTTTCCCGACGAACATAAGCGCGAGCACGCCGTCGTGCCCATGCAAGTGAGCCCATGCGGTCAGGCCAGTCTCTTGCTGATCGTTCGACCACAGGAGTCAGCCGCGTCGTTGGTTCCGGGCAAGTACGTCACCGACTTCTCGACCGACGTGGGCTGGGTTGAAATGCGTCAGGGATGTTACCTTCGGGTCGACGGACTTGAACGACCAGCGGTTCAGCAAGTGCGTTGGGAGTTGGATCCCGTCGAGGGTTTCAAGCCGCCCAAGGAAACTTGGCTGCGGCCTTGGGCGAGTCTCATCGGGTGCAACCCCGCCCATGCCCCGTCGCACTGGCATATCAACTCGCCTCCCATTGAAGAACCCGGTCCACGCCATCGTCGCCGTGTGATCACGCCTCCGGAACTCCGTCTCGCGACGGGCCTGCCCAATCCACTCCTCCTCATCCTGTCGCTGGCAAACTGGCTGCGGACGTAAGGCGAAAGCTCTGGCGTTCGTCGAACGAGCCGTGGGAAGCCGCCGGGCTCATCCACTGCGGCGGCGTTTGGCCGTCCGCTTGGCGGCCTGCTGCTTCAATTCCGTCTTCTTTTTCGCGCGGGCCTTGGGCCGCGCCGGCCGCGGGGCGGTCAAGGTCTTGCGGCCGGAGGGGTGCATCACCGCGATCCGTCATGCGCCGCAGCAGTCGGTGATCGAGATCGGCGCGGCGCAGGAAACGGACGGAGTCGGGTGTTGTGCAGTTCCGCGCGTATTTGCAGCAATTGAGCGGCGGCGCCGTGGAGCCGCTGCCCGTGCATTTGCTCGACGACCCGGAGCACTCCGACTTACTTCGCGGCTACGCCGAGGTGGAGAACATCCCCTTCGCGTCGAAGCAGGCGGCGGCGGAGTATCTTGCCACACGACTGGGCGGTCTGGAGCGTTCGGAGGTCGATCACAACGTCGGCCTCTGGAGTTGGCTTCCGTCCGCTGGAGCAATTTGGTACTCTGGCACAGTGCGATTCCGAAGGTTTGATACCTTTCACGAGATATCGAGACGCTCAAGGCAATCCTCGGCCAAGACGTCGATGTCACATCGCCGTTTGTACTGGTCGCTCGCCATTCGCGCTTGAAGGTCACCATCGGCTAGCGGCCCGTACCGACTAAACCCTGAACTTGATTCCTCATGTCTGCGACGAACCCAAGCGTGATCGTACTCGCCGGGCCGAATGGGGCGGGGAAGACGACGGCGGCGCCGTGGCTGTTGCGCCAGACGCTGGGCGTGGTCGAGTTCGTCAACGCCGATACGATCGCGCAGGGGCTGGCCGCGTTCGCCCCGGATGGGGTGGCATTCGAGGCCGGCAGTATCATGCACGCTCGGCTCCGAGAACTGGCGGCGCGGCGGCGTGACTTTGCGTTTGAAACCACGCTCGCCAGCCGGTCGTTGGCACCTTGGTTAGCGGATCTGCTCGGCACCGGGTATGAGTTCCATTTGGTATTCCTCTGGCTGCCCAGCGCCGACTTTGCCGTCCAGCGAGTCGCGGATCGCGTCCGCATGGGCGGCCACAATGTGCCCGAAGCCACCGTCCGGCGGCGTTACGAGCGCGGCCTGCGGAATTTTTTTCAATTGTACCGGCCCTTGGCAACAAGTTGGCGGATGTACGATAACTCTGTGATGCAAGGCACGTGTGTGATCGCGTCCGGCATCGGCACCAGTACGACACAGAGCAGCGACCCAACGCTGTGGAACCAGATCACAAGGGAGTTCGGTCATGCCGCGTGAACCTGACAGGGACATCTCCGAACTGTTCCGCGAGGGGAAACCCATCGACGAGGCGTTAAACGCCGCCGTTCGCGAAGCGGTCAAACAGCACCGGCAGCAGGGCCAGCCGCTGGTCGTTTTTCGCAATGGCCAGACGGTCCTGATCGCACCCGAACATGCCGAGATGGAACGTAAACCTAAACCGGAGTGATTCTATGAACGCGAGATGCACGAATACGTTGACCAGACTGGTCGTTTCGCTCCTCCTCGGCATTTGTGCCCTGCCCACGGCCCTGGCCGCCGAGAAGCCCAAACCGGCCGCGAATCATCCGCCGGGGTTTGTCAAGCCGGAGCCGAACGCGGTGGTCCCGTTGTGGCCGGGAGATGCTCCGGGGCTGGTGCCGGGTGGAAAGGCCGAGACGTTTGTGAACGAGCGATACGCTAACGTGTCGGTGCCGCAGTTGTTCGTGTACTTGCCGCCGAAGGAAAAGGCCAGCGGCACGGCGCTGGTGATTGCGGCGGGCGGCGGCTACAACCATCTGGCCATGTGCCTGCACGTGGAGAACGTCGTGAAGGTGCTTCACGATCAGGGGATCGCCGTGTTCGGCCTGAAGTACCGCACCCGGTACGGCAACAACGACGTGGTGGCGGATGCGTTGGCCGACGGCAAGCGGGCGGTGCGGATCGTGCGCAGCCGAGCCGCCGAGTGGGGCATCGACCCGCACCGGATCGGTTTCCAGGGCTATTCGGCCGGAGCCAACCTGTGCCTGAACCTGGCAGGCCAGTTCGACGAGGGCGATTCGGCCGCGGCGGACCCGATTGAGCGGGTCAGCAGCCGGCCGGATTTCTGCGTGCTGATGTGCGTCTGGCCCAACAAGCGGACGATCGCCGGTTTTCCACTCAGTAAGGATTCACCGCCGACCTTTCTGGCCCACGCCCAGGACGACAAGACGGCGCCGATCGAGTTTGCGATGGAGGTCCACGAAAAGCTCCGCCGCTTGGGCGTCCCCGACGAGATGTTCGTGGTGGACAGCGGCGGCCACGGGGCTTTTCACGTCGGCATGGTCGAGGGCCCCGGCGCCAGGTGGCCGGAAGCGCTGCTTCGCTGGCTGAGGAAGCTGGCCCGTTGCTGATAACGTTGCTTCGGCGTCTGGAAGGTTTGGCCATGCCGGAACTGCGCGGACTTGTTCTGATTCCATGAAAGAAGTGAAGTAAGGTTCT
>CAYUFW010000191.1:0-15834 GCA_964443915.1 uncultured Pirellulaceae bacterium | reverse complement strand
AGACTGGCAAGCTGGCCGATTTTGCGTTCGGCCACGGCGGGCACGGCAGCCGGCCCGGCAGCTGGTTCGTGGCCACCGACCCGGCCGGCGAACTGGTGGTCGATCCGCAGATCAATACCGAAATTCACGACGCCGGGCAGCAGATCATCGGGCAAGCGGGGGCCCGGCCGCAGTCCGGCGAGGTGCGGGCGGACCGGGTGACGATCGGCAACCAAACCTATCGCTTGCAAGAGCACGCCGCCGCCATGATTTCGGTGGGCGGCAAGACGCTGCGATTTGCCGACGGGTTTCCGGGCGTCGAGGGCGCCATACACACGATGCTGGCCGCAGACGGCAAGCTGTTCGTCGTCACCAGGCAGGGGAGCATCTACTGCTTCGGAGACCGGCAGACGGAGGCGACGACGCATCCGTTGGCGACTTCGCCGCTCCAGCGGCCCGACGACCGCTGGGGCGAAGTGGCCAAGGTGATCATCCGCCGGACGGGAGCCGAGGCGGGCTATGCGCTGGTGTTGGGAATGGGAAGCGGGCGGCTGGCGGAGGAACTGGCCCTGCAGTCGGCCCTGCACGTGATCGTGGTCGAACCGGACGCGGAAAAAGCGGACGCTTTTCGCCGCCGCCTCGATCAGGCCGGCCTGTACGGCGAGCGGGTCGCGGTCCAGGTTGCGGACCCGCTGCAATTCTCCCTGCCGCCCTATCTGGCCAGCCTGATGGTCTCCGAGGATCTGCACGCGGCCGGCTTTGACAAGGCCGCTCCGGCGTTCCTCCAGACGGCCTACGCCACCTTGCGTCCTTACGGGGGCACGCTGTGCCTGGAGCTGCCTGCCGACGGCCACGCCGCCATCGAACAGGCGGCCCGCGCGACGGCGGCTTCGCTGGCAGGCGTCCGCATCGAACGGGAGGGCGAATTCTCGCTGGTCGTGCGTTCCGGTCCGCTGCCCGGCGCCGCCGATTACGGCGGCCAGCCCAATCACGACCAGTTGGTCCGCGCGCCGCTGGGGCTGCTCTGGTTCGGCGACACGTTCCACCATCACAAGCTGTTCTACAAGACGTTCACGCACGAGGCGGGACGCGGGCTCCCGGAAACGATCGAAGTGGCTGGCGGCGTGATGAAGTACCAGGTCACGGCGCAGCCCTACGGTCCCAATCCCAGCGGCATGGGCTACCACGAGTATTTGCGCTGGCTGGAACGCGAGTTGACCTACCGCGACGGCTACACGGACGTGTACACCGGCCGAGTGATGTCCGAGTCGGAAGCCACGCGTGCCCTTGTCGCCATGGCTCCCCTGGCGAACGGGCGGGCGTCAGCCCCCCGGTCTCTGCCCCCCCGGCCGCCGGCCAGTGAACCGGAGTCGCTCCCTGCTCCGATTCGCGCCAATCCGCTGACGGGGCTGACCGAGGGCCGGGACGTGATCAAGACCTACGGCTGCGACCTGACGCCGGTCGACTACGGCGAGCTGTACACGTTGCGATCCGGCACCGCGGCTTATTACGACAAGCGGCTGGAGAGCGGCACGATCAACATCGGCGGCACGCGTTCGGGCTGCCGCAACAGCATCATCCCGGCCGGCGGCGTGTTGAGCCTGCCGTCGTGGACTGGCAACTGTACGTGCAACTATCCGGTCTACACGTCGCTGGCGCTGGTCGCGATGCCGCCCCAGTTCGAGCAGTGGTCCGCTTGGGGCGACGTGGCGGTCGAGGCTCCGCTCCGCCGCGTGGGGATCAACCTGGGGGCGCCGGGCGACCGCGTGGCGGACGATGGCACGTTGTGGCTGGATTGGCCCAGCGTCGGCGGTCCGTCGCCAGCGGTCCCCGTCCAGGTCCAGCCGGACAGTGCGGAACCGTTCTACCGTCATGCCCTGTGGAGCGAAGGCGGTCAGGGCTGGCCCTGGGTTAGCGGCTCGGGGATCAAGGGCTTGACGAGCTTGCGGATCGAGCCGGTGGCGCTCCGCTCCACTCCGCCCGGCAATACGTTCAGCGTCCGCTGGCTGGGCAGCCTCCAGCCGCAGCACAGCGAGACGTACACGTTCTACGGCGAAAGCGACCACGGCCTACGGCTGTGGATCGCCGATCAATTGCTGTTGGACAACAGCGCCCAACTCCGCCGCGGCGAACGCGGCGAGGTGTCGGCGACGATGGCTTTGGAGAGTGGCAAGCCGGTGCCGATCAAGCTGGAATACTATCCGCCCAAGGAGCGCCGTGCGGACCAGCCGGCGAAGATCGCCCTGTCCTGGAGCAGCGGCTCGACGCCCAAGTCCGTGATCCCGCCGAATCGGCTGGTCTCGGCCGAAGGAAAGCCGGGCGGGTTGACCGGCCTGTACTACGCCACGGCCGCACACGCCGGTCCCGCGGCTCTGCAGACGGACCCGCAACTCCGTTTCGACTGGGGTCAATCCTTGCCGATGGTTTTGCATCCGCTCCCGCGGCCGGTGGCGCTCGAACCCCGCTCGTTCACCGTCCGGCTGACCTTCGCGGAACCGGACGCCTTGCAGCCCGGCCAGCGGATCTTCTCGGTGCGGATGCAGGGCCGAGCGGTGCTAGATGGTTTTGACATCGCGCGCGAAGCCGGCGGGGACCGTCGCGGCATCGTCAAGGAGTTCCGTGGCGTGAAGGTCCACGAAGCGTTAGAGCTGGATTTTGCCAGCGCGACACAGAACCCCGCGGTCCTCTGCGGAGTGGAACTGATCGAAGAGCCCGCAAACGGCGGGAGCGCTCGATAAGCGCCCGCTCAAGCGTCTTGGTCGGAAAGGAAGCCCGACTTTTCCGAAAATGCCGGGCTGCTCCCCCAGACTGCTACCAAGAAACTCATGCCCTTTGATGGGCAATTGACGGATGCAAGCGTCATTCGTGCCGGCTGCGGAGGCCGCCGCGGCCTTGTTGGCCGGCGATCTCGTCGTCGCTGATCACGGCGGCGTCGGTGGCTTCGGCCAGGGAAATGGCGTCGCGGATCGAGCGTTCCATCCACGTCGCCTCGTCGCCTTCCCCGACTCGGCCCGCCATCACGTAGGCCGAGTACAATTGGGCGGCCACCTGCAGGACCACGCTTTCGCTGTGCTGCAACTTGAGAGACACGGGCTTGTCGATTGCCATGAGATTGACTCCGTTGAGTTTTGCGATCGTTCCTCTTGCGACGACCGCATCATATCCGGAAGCTGAGCTGGGTCAAATCGGCGGCAGCCGGAACGCCGGTTCGTTGACGAAACCTGCCGGCACGGATCAAAATAGGAGAAAGGGACGGATTCTCTGCAGAACCGCCGAGGATGTTTTTCAGGGACAGGGACTTGGGAAGCGAGGGCTCGATGAGGAAACGCGGGAATGGACGGGCGAGGCTGCGCGAGGGAGCGGCCATTCTGCTGGCGGCGGCCGCCTGGCTGACCACGGCTGCCAAGGCCGACATCGCGACGCTCAAGAACGGGATGCAATTCGAGGGCAGTATCGGCAAGATCGGATCGTTGGGCGAAGACCCGCTGAATCCGCAGAGCAGCGCCGGGCAGGTCAAGGTCCGGCAGATCGTGTTTGTGGACGACGACTTGCGGCGGACCTTCTTCTCGCAGATCCAAGTGCAGGCGGTCGCTCCGAGCCAAACCAACGTGGAGAAGATCCGCATCGAGCAGCGGGTGGCCAAGGGCACTCGGCGGGTCGCCGCGGTGGGGCCGATCATCCGCGTCACGCCCTTCGACGAGTGGGGCCGGCGGATCTTTACGATGAACACGGGCACGGGCCCCATCGACGTGATTCAAGGGATCACCGAGGTCACACCCATCTATACGAAGGTGGAAGGGCTGGCGGCGCGCGCCGCGTACGTCTGGGACATGCGGGTCGCGACCAGTTCCATTCCGCGAGACACGCTGAGCAAGATCCTGCTCAAGGTGATCGATCCCAAGGACGCCGACCAGCGCCTGCGGCTGGTGCGGCTGTACATCCAAGCGGAACGCTACACGGACGCGCGGGCCGAATTGGTGAACGTCATTGCGGACTTCCCGGAGCTGGCGGACCTGAAGAAACAAGTGACGGCGTTGAACCAAATGGGCGCCAAACGGATGATTCAGGAAATCGAACTCCGCCGCAAGTCCGGCCAGCACCGGCTGGCGTACACCATGCTGGAGCGGTTCCCCGCGGAGGGCGTGGCCGGCGAACTGCTGGTCCAAGTCCGCGACTTGTTGGAGGAATACACGAAGTTCAAGGAGCAGGCTGAGCAGGCGCTGGCCCGGCTCGCCGCTCACGCGGCGGAGATCAAGGACTCGCGCCTTCGCGGCGAAGTGGGACCGGTCCTGGAGGAGATCAAGTCCGAACTGAACCTGACGACGTACGATCGCCTGGCCGATTACCTGCGGCTGGCGAACGATCCCGCCCTTTCCGCCGAACAGAAGATCGCGCTGGCCGTCAGCGGCTGGCTGTTGGGCAGCGGCTCGGGCGACCAGAACGTCGCGGTGGCCATGTCGCTGCCTCAGGTCCGCAAGCTTGTGCGCCAGTACATGGCGACGACGCAGCAGGCGGAGCGCGACCGCATCCTGGGGGCGCTGGCCAGTCTGGAAGGCAGTTCGCCGAGTTACCTGGCCAAGGCGCTGGCGCAGATGAAGCCGCCCGTGGAGACGGAGACCCAGGCGGACGTTCCGCCCGGATGGTATGAACTCGCAATCGCCGGGCTGACCGGCGAGCCGGACATCACCTACTTCGTGCAACTGCCCCCGGAATACGATCCATATCGCCGCTATCCGTGCGTGGTCACCCTGAACGGCGCCGGCACGACGCCGCAACAGCAGATCGACTGGTGGGCCGGGATGTACAACGAACAGGCGCAGATGCGGCTGGGCCAGGCCGCCCGCTACGGGTACATCGTCGTGGCGCCGCAGTGGACCAGGCCGCACCAGCTCGAATACGGGTACTCCGCCCGCGAACATGCCGCCGTCCTGTACCCGTTGCGGGACGCCTGCCGCCGCTTCTCCATCGACACGGACCGCGTGTTCTTGAGCGGCCACTCGATGGGCGGCGACGCGGTCTGGGACATCGGTCTGGCTCATCCGGATCTGTGGGCCGGCGTGATCCCGATCGTGGCGACGGCGGACAAATACGTGTCGCGCTATTGGGAGAACGGCCGCTACGTCCCCATGTACTTCGTGGCCGGGGAGATGGACGGAGACAAGATGAGCCGCAACAGCATGGATTTGGACCGCTACTTGAACAAGCACACCTACGACACGACCGTCGTGGTGTACCAGGGCCGCGGTCACGAACATTTCGTCGACGAGATCCAGCGGCTGTTCGTCTGGATGGACTTGCACCGCCGCCAGTTCTTTCCCAAGGAGTTCGACTGCGTGTCCATGCGGCCCTGGGACAATTTCTTCTGGTGGGCGGAACTCGAGTCGTTGCCCGGCCGCTCGGTCGTGCTGCCCGTGAATTGGCCGCCGGACAGCGGCGTGCGGGCGGCGCGGACGGAAGGCCGCATCCTGGGGAACAGCCGCGTGAGCTTGCGCACGGGGGCGGACCGCTCGGCCGTCTGGCTGTCGCCCGAAATGGTCGACTTCACGCAGCGGGTCACCGTGACGATCAACGGCCGCTCCTACGCCTCGCGGATCGAGCCGCGCGCCCAGGTCCTGCTGGAGGACGTCCGCACCCGCGGCGACCGGCAGCACCCGTTCTGGGCCCGCGTGGATGAATCCGACGGCCGCTGAACGAGCCTGGCCCGGCGGTCGGTGCGCCCGTCCGGCTTCGACGGTCGGCTTGATCCGCGCATCGTACGAACGAGAACTCCAACCTACTGGAAGCGGCTGGGCCGCTGTTGTACGCTGGTGTTGCGTTCGCGGCCCAGTCGCTGGCTTGTGACGCATTCTCTGAGCGAAAGGAGAGCACTATGTGGAGGTTGGGTCTGGACACGATTGGCCTGGGCATCGTGTTGGTCATTCTGGCGACGCTGCTGTTCGCCGTGCTGCTGCTCCAGCGGCAGCGGACGCAGAAGACGATCGTTGCTTGGCTGGCCGCAGGCGTGATCGGAATCCTGCTGGGAAGTGGCGGAACGCTGGGCGCTCTGCGGCTGATGGGGGCCCAGCAGCTGACGCCCGGCCAGGCCGTGGATGCTCCGCTTGGAGACGCCGCCGCGACGGCCGGGATGCCGGCCAGGGGCGGCAGCGCGGGCGGGATGGGATCGGGGATGGGCGGCATGGGAGGCGGTCCCGGCGGCATGGGCGGAGGGATGGGCGGGATGGGCGGTCCGAATCCCAAACGCGACTTGACGACCCTCGTCCGCAAGATCGATCTTCTGACCGGCGAAATCGGCATCAAGTTGAGCGACGAGCAAGGAGCATCGCTGGCGGCGGCGTTGGCCGATGTCGAGAAGGCGGAGGACATGACGGACGACAACGCGCAAGCGAAGCACGATGCGATCTTGGCGCTCCTGGATGACTCCCAAAAACCGCAATTGGATGCGATCGGCTTGCCTCGGCCGCAGCGCGGTTCCGGGGGCGGCGGTCCCGCAGGCGCTCGGAAAGAAGCGCCCGCCAATCCCTTCCAGGACGAAACGAACGCCAAGGCCCTGGAGAACCTACGGGAACGATTCGCCGCCAAAGAAGCCACGAGCGAGAATGCACCGGCGGCGCCGGCCAAGGACGAAAACGCACCTCCGGCGCCGAAAGAGTGAACCGGGGCCGAACGTTGGGAAACACCCGCTCAGGAGTTTGTCAGCGGGACGCTGGCGCAGGAGCCCGGCTTTCTCAAAGAGCCGGGCTTCTTTTCGTTGGCGAAGTCTCCACTTGTGAACCTGCTGTGCCGACAAGGAGCGGGACCGTCCCTCGCTGGCTCGGCCGGCTCGTCTTGCGGGCTCAGCCGACACGGCCAACAAAGTGGGCCGTGCCACACGGGGGCCTCGCTGGCGCAGCGGGCCGCGTTTTTCCGGGTCAGTGCTCGCTGCGGTCGTCCATCTGCTCGATGTACTGCCGCAGGCGCTCGTTCTCGTCGCTGATGTCCTTCAGCTTGAGCATATTCTCGACGCGCTTGACCAGCTCGAGCTTGTTGACCGGCTTGGACAGAAAGTCGTCCGTGCCGGCTTGCACGGCGCGTTCGATGTCGCCCAGTTCGTTCAGCGCGGTGACCATCAGGATCATGATGCGCCGCGTCGCCGGGGCGTCCTTCAGTTTTCGGCAGACCTCGAAGCCGCTCAGCTTGGGCATCATCACGTCCAGCAAGATCAGGTCCGGCTGGAACGACGCGACCTTGTTCAGCGTATCCAGTCCGTCCACGGCCAGGGCGACTTCGCAGTCCAGGTCGGACAGATAGGCCTCCAGCAATTCGCAGTTGGGTTGGTTGTCATCGGCAATCAGAATCCTGCTCTTGTTCGCCATGCGTCACTTCCTGCCTTCTGAAGAATCGAACCGGCCATTTTTGAGGATTATAATGCCTCCGGCCGAGACCGAAAGGACACCCCTTCTGCGCGAACCCCCGGCGACAAAACCGCAAACCGCGCTTCTGAAAGTGAACACGCCGTTGACGCCCCTCGACGCGACGTGGCTGTTGCGCATCAGCACGGAGGCCGACACGGGCTCGCTAAATCGTCGCAACCTGCCGCCGAAAAACAACTTGAGGGCCGCCATCGGCTGCGGCCGAAGGCTTCGGCACGCGGCGTGCATCCCCTCGGCTAATTCACCGACTTGTCTTCCGCAGCGACTACCGAAGACACTTCTTCAGAAGGGGCAACATGTTGAAGAGAACGGGTCGTGGAATCGCTCGTCGTGTCCGGAACTCTGCCTTCGGCTCATCCGACTACCGCGCCGACGAAGAAGATGCCGAGCGGGCCGGCGCAGACACGGAAGCCGCGGACTCGTGGGAAGAAGACGATCCCTTGGACGACTCCGACGAGGATTCCGACGACGAAGAGGACGATGAACTCGATTCGGCCGACGGCGACGACGAATCCGCGGCGGATCGGGGCGAACCCAAAAGCGCGTGGGGAGTCACGGACGATCCGGTGCGCATGTATCTGATGCAGATGGGCGAGATTCCGCTGCTGAATCGAGGCCAGGAAGTCGCGGCCGCCCGGGACATCGAGCGGGCGCGGACCCTGTACCGGCACAGCATGTTGGCGAACGACTTCATGTTGGAAGGCGCCGTGCGGATCCTGGAACGCGTCCGCGACGGCGAACTCCGCTTGGACCGGACCGTGGAAGTCTCCGTCACCAACACGGCCGAGAAGCGCCGCATCCTGCGGCGTTTGGGGCCCAACGTCCAGACGCTGCGAAACCTGTTGATCCGCAATCGGCGGGATTTCCGGATCGCGATCAGCCGGCATCACACCCCGCGTGTCCGCCGGGCCGCCTGGGCTTCGCTGGTGCGGCGGAGGAACCGCTGCGTGCGGCTGATCGAAGAACTCAATCTGCGCACCAACCGGCTGCAGCCGCTGTACGCCAAGGTCGTCGAAATCTCGGCGCGGATGAACGTCCTCAAAGAGGAGATCCGCGAAGTCGAACGAGGCCATTCGCGGTTCGGCCGCAGCGTCAACGAACTCCGGGAGGAGTTGCGGTACCTGATGCGCGTAACGTTCGAGAGTCCGGCCACGGTCAACCGCCGCGTCGTCAAGACGCAGGAGTACCGGGAAGCCTACGACGCCGCCAAACGCCGGCTGTCGGCGGGCAATCTGCGTCTGGTCGTCTCGATCGCCAAGAAGTACCGCAATCGCGGACTCGGTTTCCTGGACCTGATTCAGGAAGGCAACACCGGCCTGATGCGCGCCGTGGACAAGTTCGAGCACGCGCGCGGCTACAAGTTCTCGACGTACGCCACGTGGTGGATTCGGCAAGCCATCACGCGGGCGATCGCCGACCAGAGCCGCACGATCCGCGTCCCCGTCCACATGATCGACGCCATGAGCCGGGTCCGCGGCGCCACGCGGCAACTGGTCCAGGAGTTGGGACGGGAGCCGACGCCGGAAGAGACCGCCGTGCGCGTGGGCCTGCCGCTGGAGGAGACCCGCTGCATCCTGAAAATGGCTCGTCAGCCGCTGTCGCTGGACCAGCCGATCAGCGAGCACGACGACAGCTACTTCGGCGAGTTCCTGGAAGACCATCGCCGGGACGATCCCTTGGGCGAGGCCAATCGCGAGTCGCTCAAGCAACGGATCGAAGAGGTCATGCAAGGCTTGAACTACCGCGAACGCGAGATCCTCCGCATGCGGTTCGGCTTGACGGACGGCTATGCCTACACCTTGGAAGAAGTCGGCCGCGTCTTCTCGGTCACCCGCGAGCGCGTGCGGCAGATCGAGTGCAAGGCCGTCCGCAAGCTGCAGCAACCGTTCCGTTCGCGCGTCCTGTCCAGCTTCGTGGACGGCGCCGAGTGCCCGCGCGCGGATCGCATCTAGTGCGTCTTCAAGGCTTGATGTTGGGGTAGCGGAGGTGGCGTGAGTTTCCAGCTTGCGGTCGTTGGTTCCCGGCAAGCTGGAAGCTTACCCCACCTCTTAGAAAGTAGGCCGGAACAAGTCCGCGCAGTTCCGGCCTACTTCTGCCCCCTGCATTCCCCCCAGATTTCGCGGAGCAAATCGTAGGCGGCCGGGTCGAACTGCCGCAACTCGGCGTGGACGAAGGGATAGAAGTCGTTGACGCCGAAATAGGCCTCGCTGGCCTCGGCAAAGTACTCCATCTGGTTGTTCAGGGCGTAGTGCCGTTCCGTTTTCCCCGTGTACCGCAGCACCTTCTCATAGCGCCCTGATTCCTTCGCCTTGCGGTAGGCCGCCAGAATGCGCGGCTCGTCATAGCCGAACTCGCGATCGTGGAAGCCGTGGGCCAGTTCGTGCAGAATCATGAACGGCTGCTGTCCGCTCCAGTCCAGGAACCGTGCGGCGTTGCAGATTTCCACGGACTGGGCTTTCTCCGGATGGAATCCATGCTCACGCAGCCACTGAGCCGAAACATGATAACAGCAGCAAGGGTCGTACTTGTCATCGTCCAGCTCGACCCAAATCGGAACCGCCCGCAACCGGGCCAGCGCGGGATCCGGGACCACGCGGCTGATGTCGTACAGTTTGACTTGCAGCAGCTTGAGCGTCGGTTCGGCCAACTCGCCGTGTTGCAGCAGCCGCCGATTGACCCAGCAGGACCAGCCTTCGATGTTCCGCTGGTCGTAGGACGTCCTGGGCTCGTAAGGCAGCTCAGCCGCCGAAGCGCGAATCGCGCCGAGCGGAAGGCACAGGCAGGCAATCACGATCGGGGCAAGCAGATGGTCGCGGTGGTGCAGGGGCATGGCCCCAGCATGTCGCATTGGGCGGTCTTCAGCAAGATGGCTACGCGTCCGAACGTGCGACTTGGCCTCTCAGCGCGCGGCGACCGTTCACAGCAGACTGGCCTCCACGGTCTCGACCGAAGATGCCGACCGGCCGCGCCTCGGCGGCGCCGCCTCGTCATCCAAGGGCAGGCCCAGCACTTCGCGGGCCAGCCGCCGGTAGTCTTTCGCGCCGTTGGAATCGGGTGCGTATTGGAAGATTGTTTGGCCGAAACTGGGCGCTTCGGCCAGCCGGATGTTGCGGCGAATCCGCGTCCGGAAGCTTTTGGCGCCGGTCCAGACGGCGGTGGCTGACTGCTGTTGCGCGAGGAATTCCTCGACATCCGAAGTCACTTCCGCGGCCAACCGAGTCCCCGATTCGTACATGCACAGCACGACGCCGGCTAGGCGCAGGCCGGGGTTCAGACGCTGGGCGACGACATCGACGGTGCGGAGCAGCTTGCCGAACCCGTGCAGGGCCAGGAAATGCGGCTGCAAAGGCAGGAAGATCTCCTTGACCGCCGTCAGCGCGTTGAGCGTCAGGACACCCAAGGACGGCGGGCAGTCGATGATCAGGTAGTCGAAGTCGCCGTCGTCCAACACGAGTTTATCCCGCAGGATCAACTCCCGGCCGACTTCGCCTGCCAATTCCAATTCGGCGGCGGCCAGGTCCAAGTGCGACGGCACCAGCCACAGACGGTCGTCGATTTGACGGCGGACTTCCGACAGCCGCGTGTCGCCCGTCAACACCTGGTAGACCGATCCGCGATCTTCGCGCACCGCCACTCCCAAGTGCAAGGATGCGTGGGCCTGCGGATCCAGATCGATCAGGCAGACTCGCTGGCTTTGCTCTGCCAGAGCCGCGCTCAAGTTCACCGCGCTCGTGGTCTTTCCGACGCCGCCCTTCTGGTTGATGATGGCGATGGTTCGCATGGGTAAGAACTCCTTTTCTGTCGCCGCGGGTGCCGCCAAGTCCTTACGGCGTGCGGCCTTGGGAACATCGTCCGGTACGCCCAGCGAGTGGGCGGGGATTATAAACCCATCTCCGCTTCCGGCACTAGACGATTCCGACAAAGAAGCGAACGCACGGCCGCGCGACCCAAGAAAACCGTAATTTCTTGCTTGATCCGACACGACACCGAGCGCCGTTTGCTGCTAGCACCCGTTGGTTCCGGGCGTAAGATGGATTAAAACATAGCGGCGGGATAACGTTTTCTGTGTGCGTTTCAGCGGCCATTGCAGCAGGAGGAGCCTAGTGCGGGTGATCATCGAGAAGGACGCGGACGCGGTGGCGGTCCGTGCGGCGCGGTTCGTAGCGGAGCTGGTTCGCCGCAAACCGGCCTGCGTGCTGGGACTGCCCACGGGCGGAACACCGCTGGGCTTGTATCGGGAGTTGACTCGCCTGCACCGCGAAGAAGGGCTCGATTTCTCGCGGGTGACCACGTTCAACCTGGACGAGTACGTGGGCTTGGAGGCGAGTCATCCGCAGAGCTATCGCTACTTCATGCAGGAGAATTTGTTCCGGCACGTGAACCTCGACCCGGCCAGAACGCACGTGCCCGACGGCTTGTCGCTGGACTTCGAATCTTCCTGCGAGCGTTACGAGCAGATGATCCGCGACGCCGGAGGCATCGACCTGCAGGTCTTGGGGATCGGCAGCGACGGGCACATCGCCCTTAACGAGCCCGGCTCGTCGCTGGGCAGCCGCACGCGGGTGAAAAGCCTGACGAGCGAAACCATCCGTGACAACGCGCGTTTCTTCGGCAGCGAAGATCAGGTGCCCCGGCTGGCCATCACGATGGGCGTCGCGACGATCCTGGAGTCGCGGCGCTGCTTGCTGTTGGCCACCGGGGCCGCCAAGGCTTCGGCGGTGCGAAGTGCGCTCGAAGGTCCCGTGACGGCTCAGGTCACTGCGTCGGCGCTGCAACTGCACCGGGACGTGATCGCCGTGGTGGACGAGGAAGCCGGGGGCTGGCTGACACGCCGCGAGTGCTACGCGGAATTCGAACGGGCTCAGACGCTGCTGGAGACCGGCCAGTGGCGCGAATTGGGGATTGGCAAGCGATAGTCATGCGACAGATCGGTACGCTACAAACACAGACGCAAGCCGACCGGTTTACCGCCTTCCTGGTCACCCAGGGCATCTCGGCGGTGGCCGAGGCGGAGACGCAATGGTGGACGATTTGGGTTCGGGACGAAGACCAGGTCTCGCGGGCCCGCGACGCCCTGGAGGAATTCCGGCGGAGCCCCGACGACGCCCGCTACCACGGCGTGGTGCGGGAAGCCAACGCCGTGCTGCAAGCCGAGGCGAAGCGGCGCGACCTGGCCCGCAAGAACGTGATCCCCGTGGGCGGCGGTCGCTGGGGACAGCCCGGTCTCCGCGCGACGCCCTTGACCGCCGTGGTCATCGCCCTGTGCGGGGTCCTGTTCGTGATGTCCGGCTTCGGCCGGGACAACAGCAGTGTGGCCTTGCGCTCGCTCATGTTCTGCGACGTCCGCCACGACGGACAGCAAAACTGGGATCCCAACCGGACTGAGGACCGGCTGATCGACATTCGCGGCGGCCAATGGTGGCGGCTGGTCACCCCGATCTTCCTGCACGGCGACGTGCTGCACCTGCTGTTCAACATGATCATGTTCCACATCTTTGCGCGGATGATCGAGACGCGGAAGGGTGCCGCCCGCCTGGGCTTGTTGATGCTGTTGATCGCCCTGCCCTCCAACGCCGCGCAAGGGCTGGCGCCGTCCACGTGGGGCACGCTCAGCGGCGGCCCGTTTTTCCTGGGCATGTCGGGCGTCGTCTACGGCCTGCTGGGCTACCTGTGGATGAAGACCGTGTACGATCCCGGCTCGGCCTTGTTCGTGAACGCCGGCACCGTCGTGCTGCTGCTGGGCTGGATGACGCTCGGCTTCACCGGCATCCTGCAGATGGCCAACTTGGCCCATGTCGCCGGCTTGCTGGCCGGGATGATCCTAGGTTACGCATCTTCCCCGCGCGCCTGATTCCAGGCGACGTCGCCGGCCCCGGTGCGGGCGTTGGTCAGACGCGCGGCGACGAACAGCAAGTCGCCCAGCCGGTTCAGGTAGCGGATCACGATCTCCGAGACGCACGCGCCGGGTATGGCCGCCAGCGTGACAACGCGCCGCTCCGCGCGGCGGCACACGGTCCGGGCCACGTGCAGCGAGGCGGCGCCCAAGCCGCCGGCGGGCAAGATGAACGCGCAGAGCGGCGTCAGGGACTCCTCCAGGCAATCGATATCGTGTTCCAGCGCCGTCACGTTCCGCTGTGCAATCAACGGGATTGGCAGCGCGGCCGGATCGCTGGCGGCCAGCTGCGAGCCGAGGTTGAAGAGTTCATTCTGCACGCGCTGGATCACGGCCTCGACTTCCTGCGGCAACCCGGCGGCGCGGGCCATGCCCAGCACCGCGTTCAACTCGTCCACCGTACCGTAGGCTTCCACGCGAGGATGGTCTTTGGCGACGCGCTGGCCGGCCAGCAGCCCCGTTTCCCCTTCGTCTCCGGTCTTGGTGTAGATCTTCATGGTCAGGCCTTCCCTGCCAGCGGCGGCGGCGTGCTCAGGCCGACCAACTCGGGGCCTGCCTGGGCCGTTGCCACTTCGCCGATGAGCGTGTGCGCGGTGCAGTCGTAAATCGTAACCGGCAGGATCTCGCCGACCAGGCGCCGCGTGCCCGGAAACACGACGATCCGATCGCACATCGTCCGGCCCGTCAGCTGCAACCCGTCGCCGTCCTCGCCGCGCTTCTCTGCAGCCCGGCTGGGGCCCTCGACCAGCACCTCGACCGTCCGGCCGAGGAACCGCTGGTTGTCCTCCTCGCTGACGGCGTCCTGCAAGGCCAGCAGTTCTTGGTTCCGCCGACGTTTGACGTCTTCCGGCACGTCGTCGGCCAGCAGTTCGGCCGCTTTCGTGGCGGGCCGCTCGCTGTACTTGAAGATAAAGCTGTTCTTGAAGCGGCACTCGCGGACCATCTGCACGGATTGCTGGAAATCGTCCTCCGTCTCGCCGCAGAACCCGACGATGAAGTCGCTGGACACGGCGGCGTCGGGCAGGAATTCCAGGATGCGGGCCATCATCTCCCGGTAGTCCTCGACTGTGTAGCCGCGTTTCATGCTTCGCAGGATGCGGTTCGAGCCGCTCTGCAGGGGCACGTGCAGGTAATGGGAACACTTGGGCAAATCGCGGACCGTCTGCAGCAGTTCGGCCGTCATGTCCTTGGGGTAGTTCGTGACGAACTTCAGCCGCCGGATCCCCTCGATCTCGTGCAGCGCGACCAACAGATCGGCCAGCCGCGTGGTGCGGTCGCCGCTGTGGTAACGGTAGCTGTTGACGGTCTGGCCCAGCAGCGTGATTTCCTTGCAGCCTTGGTCGGCCAGCAGGCGGGCTTCGGCCAGGATGTCTTCCGGCGGCCTGCCCTGCTCCGGCCCGCGTGTCATCGGCACGACGCAGTAGGTGCAGAACTTGTCGCAGCCGATCTGGATCCGCAGGTAGGCCTGAAAGGGCGTCGGCCGCATGGCCGGATCGCGGAGCGGGTCGAAGGTCTCGTGGCTGCGCCGGATTTGTTCCGCGGGTCCGTCGCGCCGGCCCAGGCTCACTGCCAACTGCCGGCCGTCGCCCGCCCGCACCTGCTCGATCAACTCCGCCGTCTGCTGCAACTGGCCGGGGCCCACGACCAGATCGACGTACGGCGCACGCTCGAAAATCAGCCGTTGGTCCTTCTGGGCCATGCAGCCTAACACGCCGATGATCTTCTCGGGATACCGCTGCTTGTGACGCCGGAGTTGGCCCAGCGCGCTGTAGATCTTGTCCTCCGCGTGTTGCCGCACGCTGCACGTGTTGAACAGGATCGTATCGGCCTGCTCGGCGGACTCGGCCAGTTCATAGCCGTGCCGCCGCAGACTGGCCACGACCATTTCGCTGTCCAGCACGTTCATCTGGCAGCCGACGGTTTCGATGTACAAGCGATGCAGCGCAGTCGTCAAAACGGGGTCTCCTGAAAGGACACAATGTACGCCAAATCGCAGAGCATGGAATCCCCACTCCATCGATCTCCACACCCACCCCGCCGTTGGTGCCTACGGGCCACAGATCGCGAAGCACGAGCTTGAATGGAGTCTGAGAAGTGGCGTCAAAACGAAGCCGCTCACGGACGCGGCAGGGCATGGGACAACGGCAGCGCGACCACCGATGATCGCCAACTGGTTTCGGCGGCATCGTCGCCGGCACTGCGCTTCCCCGCAGAACACTTCCGCGAGCACGCATCCCGATTCGACTCCGATACGAGAAGCAGCTGCCATCTTCCGCGTCACCAAATTCAGCGTCGGCCAAACACCGTTGACGAATGCCACGAACATAGCGCACTTTGCGCCATCAGGAAGACGGCACATGAGGGAAACTCTGCCCATGACGGAGCGTTTGGTTCGAGGACCAGCACGATCCGGGGCGAATGCCCCCGTTGATTTATAGACATTCAGGCCGTTTTGCCTTCACTCGCTTTACCCAATCGCAGTTTGTCGCTTGGGCGGGCGCGATCTGTGCACTTTTGGCACCTCCGGATTCCTGCTTGGGTGTGTTTGAACTG
>CAYUFW010000190.1:0-15883 GCA_964443915.1 uncultured Pirellulaceae bacterium | reverse complement strand
CAACTCACGGTTGCCCCAGCGGTCCAGCAGGTAAAGGCCCAGCGCGTGGGCCGGATTCGCGCCCGGCTCCCAGACCAGCGGATAGGGGCTGTAGCCGACCAGGTAGAAGTCCTCCGACAGCGGCCAGGGCGCCGTGTAGTACTCGCGGATGTCCCGGCTTTCCGCCTCGGGGAACGGGATCTCGGGCGTGATCCGCTCCAACGCCGCCTCGCCGTCGGTCGCGATGCTGGGATCGACGATCGTGACGGGACCGCCCGCGATCGAGTGATGCGCCGAGGCCGTGAAGATGATCTTGGTGCTGTCCGGAATCGGCTGAAGCTGGAACGTGCAGTGCGGCGCCGCCGTGGCGTTGCCCCAGAGGGCGAGCGGATTGGTGCCGTCGGGACGCGAGGCCCACAGGTTCTGGTGCGTCACCGCGTCGCGGTCGATGTAGTCCCAGCGGGCGTACAGGATGTGCCCGGTGTTCGAGACGGCCGGGAACCACTCGTTCGTATCGTGGAACGAGAGCGTCCGGATGTTGGAGCCGTCGCCGTTCATGCGGTGCAGCGTGTACACGTCCCAGCGCGTGCTGAACTGGCCGCCGAAGCAGCGGGCGTAACCCTTGCGGCGCGTGGACATGAACGCGATGCCGCCGTCGGGCAGGTAGCAGGGCATCAGGTCGTCGAACGGCCCGTCCGTCAATTGCCTCAAGCCCGAGCCGTCCACGCCCACTTCGTAGACGTGATAGAAGTTGCGGTCGGACGGGTCCGCGTTGCTCACTTCGTGCGGCTGCAGCGGCCCGTCCGGGCAAGCGACGTACGAGAACACGATCCGCCGGCCGTCGTACGACAGCCGCGGTTCGAGCACGCAGCCCGTTTGCAGCCGGCCGTCCAGGATGTCGCGGCAGCGGAGCGACCGGCCGGGCTCGTCGAGCACGAACAGCCCGCCGCCCGGACGCGCCCGCCAGCCGTAGTACTGCATCACGAGATGGCTGTACGACGTGGGCACCCGCTTGCAGAACAGCAGTTGCTCAAAATCCAGCAGCGGATTGGCCAAGGCGATTTCGCGCTTAAGCAGCCGCAGCTGCAGGTACACCGCCGCCGGATCGCCCGCGCCGGATTCGACCTGCCGGGCCAGCGGTTCGAGACGCCGCGACAACTCCTCCAGCCGCGGCGAACCAGGCTTGGCCTGCAGGTGCGCGAGCAGCGCGCGGGTTTCTTCGAGTTGTCTGACGGCGGCCGTGGCGTAGGTCTCGGGCTGATGGTGATCGATGGCGTCCTGACGGGTCCAATCCTGCTGGATCATCGCCCAGTAATCCAGTTCGGGAAGGCCGGCCTGGTGTATGGCGGTGCGCAGAGGGGCGACCGGCAGATCGGTCTCTGGATTGCCGGGAGACCTTCGGTCGGACGTTTCGGCGGGGTCGGAGACCCGCGCCGAGCACTGGTCGGAGACCCGCGCCGAGCGAGGGTCGGAGACCCGCGCCGAGCGAGGGTCGACCCAGCGGGCCAACGTTTGCAGGCCCACGGGCGACGTACCGGAGTAGGGCCCAAGTGCGACGCGGCCCAGCCGCAACGGCCGGCCGGGCGACGGCGCGGCGGCGTCCGCGGCGGCGGGCGTGACGACGAAACGGATCGTAAGCTTACCGTCGGTCGCCAGTTCCGCTTGCAGCCGCCAGGGCATCGCGGCCTCGAAGGCGAGCACTACGCCCGAGGCGTCTTGCCCGTCGGCCAGCACCGCGCAGGGTTGCGCCGAAGCAGGTTGCAGGACGACGGGTTTGCCGGCCACCAGCGGGCTTTCGCACAACGCCCACGCGGCGTTGAACCAGACCAGCCGCGGCATTCCGGGCGCGGCGGGGCCGTCCGCCGGCGCTTCGTAGTACCAGCCGCCGGCGCCTTGCTTCTTGGCGGCGAACGCGGCGGAGGCCTGGAACTTCGGCCCGTCAGCGTAGGTGATCGCCGGGTCCCAATGGGTCGTGTCGCAGAAGATCGCCCCGCGTTTGTCGACGACGAAGCGGAGCGTGTCGCCTTTCTTGACTGACAGGGAGAGGTTCGGATCGAGTCCCTCGCCGTCCTTGCCCTCCAACTCGTGCTGCCACACGCGCTGTCCGTTGTGCAGGATCGCCACGCGCACGCCGTCACCGTCGCGGTGGGCCTTGTAGACCCGGCCCGTGATCGTCACGGTCCCGTCGGCGGGCGCGAGGAAGCGGCGGACGCTGGGGCCCCGATCGCCCGGATGGTGCCAGTCCTTGCCCACGCGGAGCCACTGTTCGCCTCCTTGCCAGAAGGTGGACTCGTACCACATCTCCTCGCGGTGTTTCAGCTGCGAGTAGCCGGCGTCTTGTTCGCCCGTCACGCGGAAAACCCACTGCGCGGCGCACAGTTCGCTGGCCAGGTGCGTGCCGTCCGCCAAGCGGGCGTTCGATTCGACGACCACCGCCGGCTGCGCGGCGGCGCCGTTCCCGTCCGCCGCGGGGACTTCGGCCCGGCGCGCCGAGCGCTCGATGGTCAGCCCCGGTACGACGGGCACTTCGGACGGCTGTAGCTTTCCGGCGAGCGTCTCGGGGGACTGGCCGGCAAGCAGTTCAACGCCGTCAGACGCCGCGGCTGCGGGCCGGCCGGCAGCCGCCAGGAACGCCGCGAGGGACAAGACGACGGCTGACCGCAAAGCGGCCGTTCGATCCGCGTGCTGACGCATGAGGGGATTCTCCTTGTAAGCCTGACTCCAGCTCGCTTTCTTAATCCACCGGACCGGGCCGGATGATCTGGGGCGCCGTCTTGATCCGGGGCCGGATGGCCAGCCAGTCGACGCCTTGGAACTCCGGGTCATCGATCATCCGGATCTCTTCATCGCCGTTGTACGGGCACATGGCATCGACCCAGGCGATCAGCTTCTGCAGGCCGATCGGGTCCACCTTCACGTCATAGTGCTTGCCGCTGGAGCACAGCTCGATCAGCCGGCTGCGGTAGGAGAGCGCGATCATCGGCGGAGGAGCCCGATAGGCCGCGGGATCGGTCGTGCCGTAGCCCTCGACCATCAGCATGCCGGCGATGCCCCAGCCCGGCGGCGGATTCGTGGGCTTCTCGTAGGGGCGTCCCCAACTTGGTCGCCCGGTCATCACGTGATACGGCTCCGCGAACTCCAGGAACCCCGGCCGCGGCGTCAAGTCAAATTCCTTGACCGCCTCGCCGTCGCCCAGATGACACTTGCCGCAGTGCTGCTCGAGCACCGGCTGGACGTAGCGCGGATAGCTGACCGTGTCTTCGCCCCACGGCGGCGGCGTGATGGTCCGCGGTTCTTTGGTCACCGCCAGGCTCGTGGCCTCGACTTGCGGCGTGCGGCTGTGGCCTTCATGGCAGCCCAGGCAGCCGCGGCTTTCGCCCGGCATCAGCCCCACGAAACTTCGCATCGTCTGCAGGGCGCGGAAGTTCTCGTCCAGCAGCTGGAAGTGCAGCGCCTTGCCCGGCGGCGCGCGGAAGGCCACCGACCCGTCCGCCTCGATCGGCACGGTCCCCAGCACCCGCTTGACCCCTTCGGACTGGACGGTCGAGACCACGGGGCCCGTCGAGATGTGAGGCCGCTTGTACCAGTACGTGTACGTCTTGGGGTCGATGTGCAGTACGCGCACGTGCCTGGCTTTGCCGTGCAGTTCGGGCGGCGTTCCCTGGTACACGTTGCCGCTGAACAGGACGCCGTCGTGCGGTCTCAGCCGCTGCTGGCGATCCGGCCAGACGACCCGTTCGCTGATCAGGGGCGGCTTCGGGCGCGGCTTGAGCGGCTGGGCGTGGAAGATGTTATGCACCCCTTCGTAGATCAGCTCCCGGTTGCCGTAGACGTCCATCAAGTACAGCAAGAACTTGCCGTCCCGCTGGGCCGATACCAGGAAGTCCTGTTCGCCCAGCGGATAGGGCGAGTAGTACGCCGGGTAGTTGCCGCTGCGGTGATACTCGGGGCACTCGATCGGATCCACCGGCCCGTTGCCTACCTCGGGCCACGCCACGTCGGCGGTCACCTTGGTGATGCCGTCCGGGAAATTGTAGCCGGCGTCCGGATCAATGATGCCGACCGAGCCGCTGAACCAGTTGTGATGGGCGCTGCCGGTGAACATCACCCGCCGGCTGCCGGGGATGCTGCGGGCGTCCTTCATCAAGTCAGGCCAGACGCTTTGGTTGCCCCAGTAATGCAGCACCTGGGTGCCGTCGGGATTGATCGTCCACAGTTTTTGGGCTCGCCACAGCGGCTTGTCCGTGTACTCCCAGCGGGTATAGATCACCCGCCCGTCGTTCATCAGCGAGGGCAGGTAATCCGGCTCGTTGTTCGCCGAGATCAGGTACACGTTCTTGCCGTCCCGGTCGCACCGCGCCAGCACAAAGGCGTTGGTGGGCGGCATGCAGCGCACGTAAGTGTGGCCCCGCGTCGTGCTGAACAGGACGTGCTCTTCGTCCTGCAGATAGATCGGATCGAAGTCATCGTAGGGTCCGTCCGTCAACTGGACCAATCCGCTGCCATCCACGTTGATCTCGTACAGATGGAAGGATTTCTCGTTGTGTGGCTTGAAGCAGAACAGCACCTTCTGCGCGTCGAACGACACGTCCGGGCGCCAGAAGGTCCCGTGCAGCGGCGGCTGGGGCATCAGCTGCGTCAGCCGGCCTGCGGGCGAAAGGCCGTCCAGGATCAACAAGCGGCCGCCCGGCACGGCCATATAGCCCAGCCGGTGGCGCGTCTCGTGCGGCCATTCGGAGCCTTGCGGGTACGGCATGTCCACCAGCAGGATCTTCTGGAAATCCACCACGGGATTGCGGAACATGATCTCGCGTTTGAGCTGCCGCACGCGGAAGTAGAGTTCCGGCCCGGGCGCCGTCAGCGCCGCCGCCTGCTGCTCGAGCCCGTCCAATTCCGCCAACGCGTCGGCGAAGCGGATTGCGCCGCCGGCCAGCGCCTCGATGCGAGCCGCCAACTGGCGCGTCCAGGCGATCTCCTGGCCGATCCGCTGGCCGGTCGGCTGGCCATCGGCCTGGAACAGCCAGTCCCGTTCGAGCGTTACGCGGGCCTCCTCGGCCGACAGGTCTTTTGTCACCGGCGTGGCCGGCGGCACGTACGGCGCCACACGCTCGGAGCGTTCCGGCCGGGCCTGGATCTGCGGAGCCACGTCGATCAGGAACGCGATCCAATCGGCCGAAAACGGCGCGGCCTGGGCCTGGAGTTGCTCCAGCTTGACCCGTACCTGATCGGCCGCCTGCCAGCGCCGGCGGTCCTCCGGCGACTGCCGTTGCCATTGTTGTTCGGTCAGCGGCTGGTACTCCAACAGCAGATCCACCAGGCGCCGCGCCTTCTGGATGTGCCCGTCCGGCTCGCCCGCCGCCAGGAATGCGTTGAGGTTGATGCCCGTGGACTCGGCGAACCCCTCGTAGTCGGCCGGGAAGTCGGTCTTCAAACGCACGGCCACCGCCGCGGCCAATTCCGGATCCAACACCAGCCGCTGTTCGACCAGGCGCCGGCGGCATTCCATCAGCGTCCCGGCGAACGACTCTCCCCGTTGGTACACCGCGCGAATGTTCTGGACCAGTTCTTCCGAGGCCTGTTCGATCACTTCCAGCCCCTGACGATAGAGCTGGGCGATTTGCAGCGGCGACAGCGGGCCGGCGTAGATCCGCAGATCGTCCAAGCTGCCTTGAAAACACTCGCCTCCGTTGGACGACCCGATGCACCCGGCCGCCGGTCCGCCGGCGCGCACGGCGCCCGGACGCTCCAGGCTGCCGATCTCGTCGCCGTCCAGGTACACCCGCATCCAGCGCCCGTCAAACGTCGCCGCGCAGTGGTGCCAGCGACCGTCCCGCACCCGCTCCGGCGTGATCTTCGCGTCGCACTCGACGTATCCGCCGACGTTCAGCCCCAGCGACAGGATCGTGCCGTTGTTCTGAAACGAGAACAGCACCCGGTCGTTGCCGTCTTCTTTGCGGAAGATCTCGCGGTAGCTGCTCAACTCAGTGGGCTTCGCCCAGGCGCTCAGCGAGATCCCCGCGGCGTGGGCCAGCGGAATCTGCTCGCTGACCCGCAGCAGGTGTGAGCCGGACAGGCTCAGGGCATTGCCGAACAGGCCCCGGAGGCGGACCAAGGGGGTCGTCGGAGGCGACGTGCCAGCGTGCCACTCGTGGCCGCTGGCGTCCGCGCACTTGTCCCCGGAGACTTCGTCGAAAGTCCAGTGGGCAATCAGCGGCGTGTCGATCGCGGCTTGGGCCGCCGGCCCGCCCTCCGGTCGCTCCGCGGCGTCCCCGCCAGCGACCATCGCGAGTAGAATCCCTGCCATCAGGCCAAAGAACGAACGGGCTTTGACGGAACGCATAGAACGGCCTCCTTCTGCAGACGGACTGGTCCCCATTTTCGCTACGGGGCAAATCGACTTTAGTGTAGGCACTCCGTCTGCGGCGGGCAATGGTGTGCAATGTCCGGCGACGTCTCTCGTAGCAGTAGGGTAGGCATCTTGCCTGTCTTGACGGTTCGACAGGCTACCAACCTCTGCGACGGGGCGGCAGAAAGACGTTTAATACGCTGGCACGCCGGGGGGTAATGGAGTTAGAATCATCCAAGTCAACGTGTAAAGCTGCGTGGGGCATTTTTGAGACCGACCGGACGTTGGATGATCATGAAGACTTTCGTATGTGTCAATTGCGGTGCTGAGGTGCGGCGGCCGACGCCGCCGCTGAGTTGTCAATCGTGCGGGCAAAGGCGGATCGGGCTGTTCCGCGAAAAGCTGGCCGGCGGTGCGCCGCCGGTCGCCGGCCCCGCGCAGGGCGCACCGAGCGTCGGCGCTCCGCCGCCTCCAGGACTGGCGGCCCCGATGGCGCCGGCTCCCCTCATCCGCGGTGCGCCGCCCGTTCCCGGATCGCCCGCGGCAGCCGCACCTGCCGCACCGGCTTGGACTCCGTCCGCGCCCGTTGCGCAGGGGACCGCACCGGCACCGCCGTCGGCGCCGTCCGTCGCGCCGATGATTCCTCCGGCCCCCCTGCCTTTTTCCCCGGTGGGCGCGCCGACGCCGTCGGCCGGCTCGGCGCCTTTGCATCCGGTTACCGCTCGCCCGGCTGGACCGAGTCCCGTTCCGGCAGCACCGCCGACACCGATCACACCGGCTGCCGCTCAGCCGTTGCCGACGGTGCCGCCGTTTATGGGCCCCGCGCACATCGAGAACGTGGTGCCTTCGGATGTCGCACAGTTGCCGCCCATGGCGCAGGCTCCGGGTGCTGGAACGACATCGGCGACGCCAAAGGCCGCACCTCCGGCACGCCGGCCGTCCGGCCGACCGGCGGCGCGTCCGACCCCCGCCGCGCCGTCTCCCACGGTTCCCAAGGTCCCGGCGTGGACTGAGCCGCCGAGCGAGGAGCACGACGACAGCGAGGAAGTCGTAGACTTGGAGGCCGTGCCGAGTTGGACCGACCCCCCTGCGGAGGATGAGGAGGCTTCTTGGGAGGAGGAGCCATCGGCGGTGGTTGTTCCGCCCGCTGCCCCGCGGCCCTCACCGGCGGTTCCCAAGGCCGTTCCGCCCCGGCCACCGGCGGCGCCGCGGCCGGCTCCCGCCGCTCGTCCGCCGGCGCCGCAGCCGCAGCCTCCGGAAACGGAAGAACAGGCTGCCGCCGAACCGGCCGCCAAGACGCCGGACAAGAAGGTGCCCGGCAAGCCGATGTGGATCTGGCCCAAGCAGATTCCCGGCCAACCCTACTCGACGGCGCCCGTGCGGTGCTGCCCAGTGCATTTCGGCAAGACGCAGTTCGCCGCGTGTTTCGGACACCAACTCGTGGCCTTCGACTGGAAGAACAGCGGCCTGGAGGTGCTGTGGCAGTACGATTGCGTTGGCCACGTGCCGGGCTCGCCGGTGTTGGGCAGCGACAGCCTGATCCGCGTCCATTCGGGGGACGGCTGGCTGCACTGCGTCGATCAAGGCGGTTGCCGGGAATGGGACCCAGTGCCGGTTGGCGAGCCGCTGGGCTGGGCCGCGCCGGTGGTGGATGCCGATGGCAATGCCTACGTTTCCGCTTACACGGGCGGATTGCTCAAGGTGACGGCGAGGGGCAATTTCAAGAACACCCCCTTCTTGCGCACCCGGCAGAAATTCGATTCCACGGGGATGGTCTACCAGAACGTTCTGTACATCGGCTGTGAAGACGCCTACTTGTACGCCATCGAACTCGGAGAGGAGACCGGGCGCGTGATCTGGGACCAGTTGGACAACCGTGGCAAGACCGACTGGTTCATCAATTCGGCTCCGGCCGTCACGCCCGAGGGCATCATCGTGGTGGCGGGGCGGGACGAGAACCTGTACGGTTTCCACCGCGACGGAAGACTGGCTTGGAAAGTCCACATTCCCGGCCAGATGCTGTCCTCGCCCCTGGTCGGCGGCAACGGCGACATTTTCATCGGTAACAGCATCCTCAAAGTGAACCAAAAGGACCGTGGCAAAATGGTTTGCATCGACGGGGCCAGCCACCGCATCCGCTGGGAATACGATGCCCAGGGAGCGGTTGAATCCATCCCCGTCATTGGCGACGACGACGTCCTGTATTTTGGCGATAACGGCGGCTATATTCATGCCTTGCGTCCGGATGGTCAATGCCTTTGGTCCACCAACGTCCGGATTGCGGTTCGCTCTGCGGGCATGATCGTCGGCCCCAATCGTCTCGTGTTTGGCACGGATAACGGGACCATGATCGGACTGCTTTGCTCATCCGCCGGGGTGTCACGGAAGGGATGGGCGAAATACATGGCAAAAACGCGCTGAAATGAGTACAATTCAAGGCAGGATGCGTTCTATGCTGCGGCGAGCGATGATTTCTGCGTTGACTCCGGAGTAGCCCTTAGCTCCATTTCTACCAACCACTTAGGGCCGTGCCGTAGGGGAGCGAATTCCACGGGCACGTGGAAAGCGTAGCTTGACAGGAGAAGAGACATGAGAGTTGTGGCATTTAGTCTGTTGCTGGTCGGGATTCTGGCCGCCAACGCTTCGGCCCGCATCTGGACGGACGCCAGCGGCAAGGGGAAGGTGGATGCCGAGTTCGTGGGCATGGAGGAGGGACAAGTCAAACTGCAATTCCGCACCGGCAAGGTCGTTCTGCTGCCGTTGGGCACGTTGAGCGAGGAAGACCAGCAGTTTGTGAAGGGCGAGGTGGCGAAGCAGGAGGCGGCCAAGGAGGCGGAGAAAGGTCCGCCCGACCGCTTCACCCAGGCCATTGCCCAGGATCCGGCCAATCCGTCGAATTACATCAGCCGCGGTATGGCCCGGACGAGCCGCAAGGAGTTCGACGGGGCGATCCAGGACTTTACCAAAGCGATCGAATTGAATCCCCAGGACGCGACGGCCTACAACGGGCGCGGCTTGGCCTATCAGAAGAAGAACGACTTGATCAACGCCCAAAAGGACTTTAACGAGGCGATTCGAGTCGATCCCAAGCTGCCCTCGGCCTACAAGAACCGCGGTGAGAACCTGCGGAGACTGGCTCTGGACCCGAAACAGAGCGTGCCGGAATTGGATGCAGCCATCGAGAAATGGCAGCAGTACTGGAACTATGCTCGGCAGAGCAACTTGAAGGTGACGCCGTGGCAGCCGCTGAATGCGACCAAGGGCGATGTCAGCCGCATCGCCGCTTTGCAGCAAATGGCGAAGATCGACATCCAATTCGCGGAAGACCTGGACCGAGACTACGGCGGTTGGGGCGGACACGGCGGCCACGGGCATGGCGGACACGGCCCGGGCTGCAAGTGTGCGGCGTGCGCCGGCGGCCCCGGTTGCCCGCATTGCGGCGGCGTGGGCTGCCCGGCTTGCGGCGGCGGTGCTCCGGCACCCGGACTGGGCGTCTATCCGCCGCAGGTTATGAAGGGCGAGAAGATTACGCTGGTGGCCAATCCCACGTTGCTGGCCCAGGGCATGCCCAGCGAAGCCAAGCCCGGCGACAAACGGGCGGCGGCCGCGGGTCCTAAGGCTGCCGTGGACAGTTGCGATTTCTATCGTGACGTGGACGGCGATGGCAAGTTCAACGCGGAAGCCGACCAGTTCCTGGCTGCCGACAGCGACGGCAAGGATGGATTCACCGCCGAAGTCTCGACGGACGCCTTCCCGCCGGGACCGCAAAGCTACTTTGCCGTGCCTCGGGGCAAACCGGGTTCGGGCGCAGGCGCGACGCCGGAAGAACTGCTGTCCGCGGCCGAAGCGCTGGAAAAGGCAGCCGAGACCCAGAAAGGTCTGGCGAAGTCCTGCGAAGCCGGCAAGGCTCAGGGAATGAGTCCGGAACAGAGCAAGGAAGTCGGCCAAAACCAGGACTCCGTCAACAGCGAGGCCGAAAAAGTCGCCGAGAAGATCGGCCAGGCGTCGCCGGAAGTTGCCAACTTGCTGAAAGATGCCGCCAAGCCCATGAAGGCGGTCAAGAACCTGATGAACACCGCCGCCGCGCAGCCGGGCGAAGCCTGCAAGGACGAAGCAGAGAAGGCTTGCGACAAAGCCCAGGACGCCGTGGCCAAACTGACCGACGCGGCTGGCAAGTTGCGAGAAGCGGCCGAAGCGGCCAAGGCCAGTGCCAAAGAGAACCCCGGCCAAGCTCCGCCGGACGCGGCGGCCGGCCGGCCCACGAGCGGCAGGAACGAGATCCTGGCCGCGGCTCCCATCGGAGCCCGCGGCGTGGGTGGCGGCGGCGATGACGGTGACGATGACGACGCTGATGAAGATGATGAAATTGTCATCGAGCGGGCGACCGAGTTGGTCGAGGACCGGAACTACGACGATGCGGTGATCGAGTACGACCGCCTGCTGCGGAACGATCCGGACAACGTGGCCCTGCTCCGCGACCGCGCGGAAACGCAGTTGCTGCGGGGTGGATATGACTATGCCATCCGCGACTACGACCATCTGTTGACCGTCAAGCAGGAGCCGGACGCGGACTTGTACTACAACCGCGGCTGCGCCCTGTTGGCGGCCAACCGGCTGGAGGATGCGCTCAGCGACTTTACGAAGTCGATCTCGCTGAACGAGACCTGGAGTCTGGCGTACAACAACCGTGGCGTCACCTACGCCAAGTTGGGCAAGTACGCGGAGGCCATCGCCGATTTCACCGAAGCCATCAAGCTGGAGTCCGGCAACAAGCTGGCGTACCGCAATCGGGCGATGGCCTACAAGAAGCTCGGCGAACTCGGCAAAGCCCAGCAAGACTACGACTTCGTGGTCAAACTGGAGCGTGAAGGGACGCCCAGCGGCGTTCAGTAAACGGCTGATCGATCTCCCCTGCCGAGGGCAAGGCAGCCAGAAAGCCACGGCGGAAGCCGCCGTGGCTTTTTTCGTACTCAGCTCACCGGATCCGAACCGACATGGCGACGAACGATTTCGATGTCGACTCTCTGGCCGCGTATCTCCACGTGTCGCCGCAACAGGTAGCTCGCATGGCCGACCGTGGCAAGTTGCCGGGCCGAAAGGTCGCCGGCCAGTGGCGATTTACGCAGGCGGAGATTCACCACTGGCTGGAGGATCGCATCGGCGTTTCCGACGAGGACGAGTTGATCCAGGTGGAGAACGTCCTGGACCGGCATCGAGGCGGCCACGACGCGGAGACGGTGTCGATCGTCAAGATGCTCCCGTTGGAGGCGATTGCCGTGCCGCTGAACGCCAGAACGCGGGGCTCCGTGATTGACGAGATGACCCGGTTGGCCGCGCAAACCGGTTGGCTGTGGGACCCGGAGCGAATGTCGGTCGCCCTGCGCGAGCGTGAGGAATTGCACCCCACGGCACTGGACAACGGCGTGGCCTTGCTCCATCCGCGCCGCCCCATGCCCAGCCTCTTGGCCGAGCCGTTTCTCGCCCTCGGCCGGACTTGCCAGGGGGTTCCCTTCGGCGGCGTGCGTGGCGGTTTGACAGACATCTTCTTCCTGATTCTCTCCACGGACGATCGGGGCCACCTCCGCACCCTTGCCCGGCTCAGCCGGTTGCTGAGCGACAGCACCTCTCTGGACGGCTTGCGCTGCTGCGCGGACCCGGCAGAGACGCGGGATTGGATTGTGCTCCGGGAAGCCGAGTTGTTCGGAGGGTCGTGATGGCGGCCAAACGCGTGCTGCTCGTCGGCGACGATGCACATCGGGATTTCCGCGAAGCCGTCGCTTGGCTGGAGCAGCACACGGAACTCACGCTGGCGGCGACCGTCACGGATGGTTTGGCGGCGATGGAGCAGACTGCGGCAGCGGAATCGGAGGAAGGCGGAGGCGACGGACCCACCGTCGGCCGGTTGATTCCCGACGTGATGATCGTGGCCCAATCGAGGCCGGGTCAGATCAGTCCGCAACAAATCGAACGGCTGCACGCCGCCTCGCCATTGTCGCGGCTGGTGACGTTGGTGGGCAGTTGGTGCGAGGGCGAGTTGCGCAGCGGCCGGCCTTGCACGGGGGTGATTCGCGTCCTTTGGCACCAGTGGCAGCCGCGCCTCGTTCCCTTCCTGCAACCCGGTTCGGCACCGGTCCCCGGCACGTGGCGGATGCCGCGCACGGCCAGTCTGGACGAGCAATTCGCGGCGACCGTGGGGCCGGTTTGGCCGCGCCGCGAGGGTCTGGTTGCGATTCATGCCGACGCTCGCGAGACCTTCTTGGCGCTCAGCGACGCCTGCCACGCGAGCGGCTATGCGACCGTCTGGTACGCTCAAGAGCAGGCGGTCGCCGCCAGCGGCGTGGTGGCGGCACTGGCCGACGGAGTCAGCTGTGACTTTCGTGAGGTCCGCTGGCTTCGCCATATCGTCCAGCGCCACCGCCCTGCTCCGGTCATCGCTCTGCTGGACTTCGTGCGGCGGCAGGACTACGAACTCGCGAAAGCGGAGGGCGTGTCCGCCGTCTTGGCCAAGCCGTTCCTGGTTTACGACCTGCTCTGGCACTTGGACAATTCGATCGCCTTGTCGACACGATCCGAGGCCCTTCCCACGGTGCGACCGCTGGGATATCCTTAGCCGCCGACTCATAGCCTCACGGTTAAGCGAACCGTCCTCATCCGCGGACAGAACCACAGGAACCATTCGTGTCCGATTTGCCACAGAACAACCCAACGCCCTCGGCCTGCAAAGGCGCTTACGCCTTTGTCAGTCTCGGTTGCCCCAAAAATCTGGTCGACAGCGAGCGAATGCTGGGGCTGTTGCAGATCGACGGATACCGGCTGGTGCCCGAACCTGCGGGCGCGGATTTCGTCGTCGTCAACACCTGCGGGTTCGTCGAGCGGGCGCGGGCGGAATCGTATGCGGCCATCGACGAGATGCTGCAGCTGAAACAGCAGGGCCGGCTCCGCGGCGTGATCGTGTCCGGCTGTTTGGCAGAACGGCAACGGGAGGCCCTTCTTGCCGAATGCCCCGGCGTCGACGCCGTGGTCGGCGTGTTTGCCAGGGAGGAGGTCACCCGCGTCGCCGACCGTCTGATCGGCCACTTGGACGAGCAGCGGGCCGTGTTTCAGCCGGCGCCAATCCGGCCGCTGAGCGACACGGACCGTCTGCGGATTACGCCTCGGCACTTCGCCTACTTGAAGATTTCTGAAGGCTGCGACCGGCTGTGTACGTTCTGCGCGATTCCCAGTATGCGCGGCAAACACGCCAGCAAGCCGATCGAAGAAGTGATCCGCGAGGCGGAGCAGTTGGCGGCCGACGGGGTTCGCGAATTGATCGTCGTCGCCCAGGACACGACGTACTACGGCCGGGATTTGTACGGCGAGCCGCGGCTGGCCGAGTTGCTGCGGCGGCTGGAGCAAGTCGCCGGGATCGCCTGGATTCGCTTGATGTATCTCTACCCCATGTACGTCGACGACCTGCTGATCGACACGATTGCCGCCTCGACGAAGATCGTGCCGTACCTCGACCTGCCGCTGCAACACATCAACGACGAGTTGCTCCGCCGCATGGCCCGCCGGGTGACGCGCGAGCAGACCGAGGCTCTGCTGGCCAAGCTCCGAGAACGCATCCCCGGCCTGACGCTGCGGACGACGCTGATCACGGGTTTTCCGGGGGAGACGGACGAACAATTCGAGGAATTAGCGGCCTTCGTTCGAGCGCAGCGGTTCCAGCGGCTGGGCGTGTTCACGTACTCGCTCGAACCCGATACGCCTTCGGCCGCGCTGCCCGGCCATCTGCCTGAGGAAGTCAAGTCCGAGCGCCGTGACCGGCTGATGGAGATCCAGCAGCAGATCGCTTTCAAGTGGAATCGGCACCAGATCGGACTGCAGAAGGACGTGATCCTGGACCGCCCGGTCCCCGACGAATCCAACGTCTGGATCGGCCGCTCGCACGCCGACGCCCCGAACATCGACGCCGCGGTCTACGTCACCGGCGGCAAGAAACGCCTGGCCGCCGGCGACATCGTCCCGTGCGAGATCGTCACCTTCCAGGACTACGACCTGATCGGCGTGGCGGTCGGCAAGACGCGGCGATGACCGCGTAGGCCGGTCTCTCCGAAACTGCTCCACGAAGTGCGTTTCATGCGGTGTTTTACCGTGTTTCCTGCTTATCGAAAACGTTTTGACACCCTGAGTTGACACCAGTTAGGCACTTTGCTACCCTGATCCTGGTGTCAAAGTCAGTTTCCGCTATCCGCAGGGGGTGTCAATCATGCGTGGTCAATCGAAAGAACGCAGTGACGCACGGCCGTTTATTCACGGCAAGGGTTCCAAGTCGGAACGGTGGGCGAAGAAGGCCAACGGCAAGCTGTTCTACCTCGGCTACGTCCGCGACGATCCGAAGGGCAAGCAGGCCTGGCAAACGTGGCTCGACATTCGGGACGAAGTGCGGGCAGGCCGGACGCCCCGCCGCCTCGGGGCTCGTGGTGTCACGATCAAGGGTCTCTGCGATGAGTTCTTGAACGCCAAGCGGCTGCTGGTCGAGAGCGGCGACATCTCGGGGCAACATCACCGCTCGCTGGAGAAGTCTTGTCGGCTGCTGGCGACCGTGGTGGGCAAGCTGCGGATCGCATCGGAGTTGCAGCCCGAGGACTTCGCCCTGCTACGTGCCCGGCTGGCGGATCGGTACGGGCCGGAACGGCTGAAGTGCGAGATTGTCAGAATCAAGTCGGTATTCCGATGGGGAAGCGACAACGGTGTTATCCCCGCCCTGCCGAAGATGGGGACGGCGTTCCAGCCGCCGGCAATGCGGGCCATCCGGCTTGCCCGTGCCGAACGTGGCCAGCGGTGTTTCAGGCCGGGCGAGATTAAGAAGCTGCTGGCGGCGGCTGACGATCAATTCCGGGCCGTCATCATGCTGGCCATCAACGGGGCGTTCGGGCAGGCGGACATTGCCGGGTTGACTCTGGACACGATCAGAGAGGCCATCGGCACGGGCTTCTTGTCCTATCCCAGACACAAGACAGGCATCCCGCGTCGCGCCTGGTTGTGGCCGGAAACCGTAGCTGCCCTGGAAACGGGCCTAGCAGGCCGTAAAACGAGCGCACGGCCGGAAGATGAGTCTTTGGCCCTGTTGTCACCCGAGGGGCTTAAATGGGTCGATGACGCCGCCCGGCATGATCGGGTTGCTCGGCGGTTCGACTGGCTCTTGTCGAAGTGCGGATTGACGGGCAAGGGACTCTCGTTCTACCGGTTGCGGCATACGTGGCGTACCGTGGCGGACGAAGTGCTTGACGCTGCGGCTGCGGATCTGGTTATGGGGCACCTGCCGCCCGGCATGTCGAATCGGTATCGCCAGCGGATTGACGATACGCGTGTGCGTGGTGTCTGTGAACACGTTCGGAGCTGGTTGTACGGGACGGGGGCCGAGCAGGCCGAAGAGACGCCGAAGAAACGGTTGCGGGTTGTCGGTTGACGCACCGATCAGCGGCGGAAACATAGACCGGGAAATTTCCCCGGTTTTTTTATTGCCTCGTCAGCAGAATTCGTGGGGAAACTCCGGTTCGGGAAGATGCCCAAGTT
>CAYUFW010000189.1:9562-15908 GCA_964443915.1 uncultured Pirellulaceae bacterium | reverse complement strand
GGCGACTGGAAGATCCTCGCGACGCTCGACACACCCGAGCCGCCCCGCAGCAATAATCTCACCGAACAGGACGAACGGGATTTCAAACAAGCCGAACTCGTCACCTTCTCGCTCTACAACCTCCGCCGCGACATCGGCGAGACGACCGATCTGGCCGCCACGGAACCTGCCAAGCTGGCCGAACTGAAAGCCATGCTGGAGGCCAAGTACCGCGAAGTGCGCGCGGAGTCGCCTACGTGGCCAGCCTGGACATTCACGGGCGCGGAAGGCAAGCGGATTGTGTGGCCGGACTACGCAAAGAACCGCAAGGCGGCGAAGAAAAAGCCGAAACCGTGAGCCGATGGGAACAGCGGATTATCTTGACCTTCGTCTCAATCGAACTTGACGGCCAACTCGTGCTGTTCGCCCTCCGGCAGGGAGCGGATGCCGGTGAGTTCCTTCATCCGCTGGCCCTGGTCGCCGACGCGGATCGTGTAGCTGCCCGTGCGGAACACCTTGGGCCAGAATTCGCGGCCTTTGATCCGCAGCGTGTACACGATTTCCTGGTTGCTTTCATCGACGATCTGAACCACGGGGTCGTCCATTCCGCTGATTTTCAACGTCGGCAGGTAAGCGGCGGCACGGCGGGCGTAGTTGTCCGTTTGGGTGATCGTGACCGGCCAGCCGGGATACGGCTTGGCCGCCGGGTCCGTGACGTCCACGTTGCGGGGCCAGCATTCCATCGTGATCGTCCGCCGGGGCTTGTAGAAGCGCACCAGGCCGAACCCGGCGGCCCGCGTGGTGAGTTTGTCGTGATTCGCTTCCGGAGACGGATTGGCGACCGCCCACACAGTCAGCTTGTTGCCAAAGCCGTCCACGTTTTCGCCCGTGTAGTCGGGCATCTCCGGCCGGCGGTTCTTGCCCGGCTGCAAGGGCGCCCACCAGCGCAGGTACAAATTCGCGATCGACGGGACGCAGAACGAGTAGCCGGCGTCGTTCCAGTCGTCGATGCCGTGGTGGATCACGGTCCCCAAGTGCTGGTCGCCCGCGATGTGCAGCGCGAAGGCCTTGCGCATCTCGGCCAGCGCCTGGTTGCGGCCCGACTGAGGCCAGCCGTTGGAGTCCAAGTCGGCGAGAATGCGATTGCTGTACTGCCCGTGCAGGTGCGCGCCGCCGCAGAAGATCGTTTGGCTCAGGACCGCCTTCATTTCGGCGTCTTGCCAGTCCGCCGCCCATTGGCGGAGGAACTTCAGCTGCCGCTCGCCCAGCAACTCGGCCCCCGCCACATCCAACTGCTTGGGATCGTAGTTCGGGTCCGTCACGTGGTCCGCCCGCGGTCCCATTTCGGGCACCAAGCCCAGCGGTCCCGATTTGAACTTACGGTCCTCGATGATAGCGAAACTGATTCCGCCCCAGTTCAGCGCCGTGTAGTAGACGCCGATCCCGCGCTGCACGGGCGTCGGATCGAAGGGATCCGGCAGATGGCTGGTCTGGGCCCGCTCGACTTCCTGCACGTATTCGACGGGCTTGTAGTACCCGCCGTCGTCGCCCGTGGGCCGCTCCGACTTCTTTCCCGCCGCGCCCCACAGATTCGGATGCCCGACGTCGTGGTCGTCGGGAACCGTCACCGTTGGCGTGTTGCGGATCACGTCGCCGAAATCGCGGCCGAATTTCAGCCAATAGGCATAGTGCCGGTTGTGGTCGTAGACCTGATCGCCGGAGAAGAACAACAGGTCGGGCTGGACGCGTCGCAGATTCTCCACGATATCGGTCCGCGGGATATCGCCGCCGTGGCCAGGGTAGATCGAATTGCCGGTGAATGCGGCGATCAGAATCTCCGGTTTGTCGATCGGGTTCCGCCGGACCAGGCCCTCGTAGACCGCCGTTTCTCCGTGCCGCACGCGATAGGGAACTTCCTTGGTCATGTCCCAGGGTTCGACACGAAACGGCGCGGTCCAACCCGGATTGACGATCTGGGTGGTGGCGGCCTGCTGCCATCGGCCGCCCCGCTGAATCTCCAGCCGTACCGTGCGCGGGTCGCTGTCGTCCAACGGATACAACTGCGCCGTCAGCTTGAGGATGTTGTTGTGGACGGTGTACAGCGCAAAGCAGATCACTTGATCTTTCGCGACCTGGGGGATTTCCAGCAGGTCGGGCTTGGCCTTGGTTTTCACCTTGGTCTTCGCTCTGGCTTTGGCCTCGGCCGCAACGTCTGCCGCGCTGGCAGCCGGATGAAAGGCGGTCCAGAGGAGCAGAACCAGACTGAAACTGCCCCAGCTCGCGATCATCCGGCGCATTGAAGTCTCCCTTCCAGCAAGTGTCAGGGGTCAGGCTTACGGCTTCGGCGGACGTCGTTTCTCCAGCCACTCCGTGTGGAAAAACACACCTGGTTGCTTATCCACACGTTCGTACGTGTGGGCCCCGAAGTAATCACGCTGCGCCTGGATCAGATTGGCGGGCAGCCGCGCGCTGCGGTAGCCATCGTAGTAGGCCAAGGCCGTACTGAAGGCGGGGACGGGGATGCCCAGCTGCGTGGCGGTGATGACGACGTTCCGCCAGGCCGGCTGGGCTTTCTGCACGGCTTGCGTAAAGTACGGGTGCAGCAGGAGGTTTTCCAGATTGGCGTCGGCGTCGAACGCCTCCTTGATCCGGTCCAGGAACTGGGCGCGGATGATGCAGCCGCCGCGCCAGAGCATGGCGCAGTCGCCGTAATTCAGCGGCCACTTGTGTTCCGCCGCAGCCGCCTGCAACTGGACGAAACCTTGGGCATAGCTGCAGATCTTCGAAGCGTACAGCGCCTGCCGCACCTGCTCGATAAAGGCCTTCCGGTCGCCCACGTCCACGGCAGCGGCGGCGGGGCCCGGCAACACCTGGCTGGCCCGCACGCGGGCCTGCTTCAACGCCGACAAGCAGCGGGCGAACACGGCCATCGTCACCAGCGTGCTGGGGACGCCCAGATCCAGCGCCAGCTGGCTCATCCACTTGCCTGTGCCTTTCGCGCCGGCCACGTCCAGGATTTTGTCCACCAGGTGACCGCCGGCCTCCTCGTCCACCACGCTGAAGATGTCTCGGCTGATTTCGATCAGGTAGCTCTGCAGTTCGCCGCGGTTCCATTCGTCGAAGACGTCGTACAGTTCGTCGTTGCTCAAATCCAGCACGCCCTTGAGCATCGCGTACGCTTCGCAGATCAGCTGCATGTCGCCGTACTCGATCCCGTTGTGGACCATCTTGACGTAGTGCCCAGCACCGCGCGGGCCGACCCATTCGCAGCAGGGGATGTCGTGGTGCGGGCCGACCTTGGCGGCGATCGCCTGAAAGATCGGCTTGACCAGGGGCCACGCGGCCGAGGAACCGCCGGGCATCATGCTGGGTCCTTTGAGCGCCCCTTCTTCGCCGCCGGACACGCCCGTGCCGATGTACAACAGCCCCTTGTCCTCGACGTACTTCGTCCGCCGTTCGGTGTCGGCAAAGTGCGTGTTCCCGCCGTCGATGATCACGTCCCCGGGGGACAGCAGCGGAATCAATTTTTCGATGAACTCGTCGACGGCCGGACCGGCCTTGACCAGCATCATCACTTTCCGCGGCGGGGCCAGGCTGCGGACCAATTCCTCGATGCTGTGGCAGCCCACAAACCGCTTGCCGGCGGCGCGGCCCTGCATGAATTGATCCACCTTCTCGACCGTGCGGTTGAACACCGCCACGCTGAAGCCCCGGCTTTCCACGTTCAGGGCCAAGTTCTCGCCCATGACTGCCAAACCGATCAGGCCAAAATCGCAAAGCTCGCTCATGTCATCCTCCCCGTCACGTTAGAGTCCGGCGTCTGGGCGCCACGTTGTTTGCTGATGCTGTTTGCTGATGGAGGCAGCCGCCGCGCGCCCCGCCCGAACGAGGCACCTGCTCCGCTGGCTGCCATGGCAGGATTCTAACCCTGCGCGGCGCGGTCATCAATCAGGGGGCCATCGTAGGCCGCTCGCTCCGCGAGCGGAACCTCCGTTCGCGGAGCGAGCGGTCTACGATGGCTACCGCCGCGATCGTTCGATGGTCTCCAGCAGCGGCATCCGCATGCTGGAGTCCGTGACTTTGTCCGCTGCCGCTTCGGCCTGCTGCAGGGCTTTCTGCGCGTCCGCTCGCCGGCCGCACGCCCTCAGCTGACCGCTCAGGTGGACGAGCGCGTACGCGCGGCTCATCGGGTCCGGAATCTCGCCGGCCAGCTTTTCCGTCTCTTGAAAGGCCGTGTTGGCCTCGTCCGTCTTGCCCATCCTGCTCAACGTTGCGGCGGCGTTGGCCACGGCGTCGGCCCGCTTGCGGGAGTCCTCCAGGGATCGCGCTGCCTGGAGCGTTTGGTCCAACAGGCCTTTCGCCTTGTCTGCCATCGCCAATTGGTGATACGTCAATGCGACTTCCAACAGGGCGTCGATCCTGCCTTCCGGCCGTTGGATACCGGCCGCGGTTTCCTCGCAGTTCTTCAGATAGCCCGTGGCGACATCCTGGCCGTTGAGGTACTTGCCATAGACCAGGGCCATCCGGGACAAAACCGACACTTTGATCTCGTCCTCGGTGATCTGATCGGCCGCCTTGCTGACCTCGCGGAGCAAGCCCTTGGTCTCACTGGCCCGGCCCGCTTTGCCCAGCGCCTCGGCGACGCGGTTCAAGGCCAGCGACTTGCCTTTGGCGTCGTCCATGCCCTTGGCCACGTCGGCGGCAGCACTCAAGGATTGCTCCATCCCCAAGATGTCGCCGGCCTTGCCCTGCTTGTCGGCGACCGTCAGCAACTGGTTCACGCGCGCGGCCGGATCGGGTTCCGCCATCGCCTTACGGTACTGCGCGTCCAACGACGCGCCGCTCTTCTTGGTGCCACCACATCCGGCTACGGTTGTGCCGATGAGCGCGAGAACGACCAACGAGCATCCTAATCGAGACATGGCCCCTCCTCAGAACACCAAGCGGATCGCCGTCAACCGCCTGACCGTCTCGGCCATCAACGCGTTCTCTGCCGCCTCGTCCGCCGCCTCGTACGTGACGGAGAACCGCAGAAACGGCCCGGCGTCGTCCCAGGGCACGGTGACGATCGAGTGCCGGGTGATCAAGTACTGGCTCGCCGCTTCGGCCGTCGGGAACTCGGGGCCGCCCGCGACGCCGCGGGGCGACCGCGCGTACAGGAAATACGAGCCGCCCGGCATCCGGCAGACGAAGCCGCAACGGGACATCGCGTCCACCAGCTTGGTCATCCGCCGGCGATATTTCTCGCGAATCTGCACCGGGATGGAATCGTCGTCCAGGGCCGTGATTCCCGCCTTTTGGATCGCGATGAACTGGCCCGAATCGGAGTTGTCCTTGACATCGGCCAGGGCCCGCACGATCCGCTCGTGGCCGCAGACCCAGCCCAGACGCCAGCCGATCATGTTGAAGCCCTTGGACAGCGAGTGCACCTCGACGCCGACGTCCTTGGCGCCCGGCACCGAGAGAAAACTGAGCGGCTCGCCGGAAAACGTCAGCAGGATGTGGGCCGCGTCCTGGACGATCACGATCTGGTTCGCCTTGGCGAACTCAATGACCTCTTCGTAGAACTCGCGCGTGGCGACCTTGCCCGTCGGGCTGTTGGGATAGTTCAGCACCAGCAGCTTGGCCCGCTGCCGGATCTCGGCCGGAATCGACTTCAGATCCGGCAGGAAGTCGTTCTCGGCCCGCAACGGCAACTTGTACACGCTGCCGCCGTAGTACTGCGTGTGTGTCCCGGCGACGGGATAGCCGGGGACGGTCATCAGCGTCACGTCGCCCGGATTGATAAAGCAGGCCGGCAGCATGGCCAGGGCGGGCTTGGAGCCGATGCAGTGGTTCACTTCCGTGACCGGGTCCAGCGCCACGCCGAAATTCCGTTGCATGAACCGGGCGACGGCCTCTTTGAAGGCGGCGATGCCGTTGTCCGCATAGCCGCGGTTCTCTGGCCGGCCGATCTCGTCCGTCATCCGCTGGCGGACGTTCAGCGGCGCCATTTCGTCGTTTTCGCCGATGCCGAAATCCAGCAACTGCCGCTCCGGATGGTCGGCCAATGCCTTCCGCTTGGCGCGCTTGATCTTCTCGAACTTGTAGATGTCCGTGCCTCTGCCGTAATTCACGCCGCCGATCCGCTCGGCAAACAGTTGCTGAAAATAGGGATCGCTCATGGTTTTCGCTATTCCGGTTCGAAACTTAACTGGGGAGTGCGGCCTCCGTTGGGGCAATAGCCTACCGTACCGACTTTGGCTCCGACAAGCCCACGTGGCGTGTTTGCCGGCGCCGGCAGAACGTAGACCGGAACAAGTCCGCGCAGTTCCGGCAGGAATTCGCGCGGTTCACGTGGACTCCGAAGTGCCGGAACGGCGCGGAC
>CAYUFW010000189.1:6059-9552 GCA_964443915.1 uncultured Pirellulaceae bacterium | reverse complement strand
CCTGCCGGTTGCGGATTTCGGGGCTTTCTGCGCTCACCGGTCCCAGATCGTGCTTTCCACCGCGCGGCGGATTTGCTCGCGGGCCTTGTCGTCGGTGGCCCAGAACAGGCCGACATACGAGTAGATGCGGCCATGGCGGCGAAAACAAACGACCTCCTTGGTCGTCTTGCGGCCGGCCACCTCGGCGGTATAGATCAGCCTTACGGCTTGAGCGCCGCCGATGGTCAGACTCTGTGGCGGTCCGCTGGCCGTCCAACGCTCGACACGATACGAAGGCGCGGCGTGATGCTCGGCCAGATCCACGTCCGGCCCATCCGGCGCACATTCGATCTGCAGCATGGCCCCCGGTTCCGGGGTGTTCATGCGGTAGCGCACGAGAAAGGCCTGGCCCTCCAACTGCCCTTCCGGCAGCAACGTGCTGGCCGTTTGAATCCAGCCGTCGGGAACGAGAAACCGCAAGCCTTCGCCGTTGTTGCGGTAGACGGGCGAATCTCTCAGCACGGGGGCCTGGGGGCGGCGCTCGCAGCCGCTGAGCCCCACGGCGAAGCACAAGCCCGCGGCGACGGCGAGCCTGCAGATGGTCTCTCGCTGGGACATGGACAACTCTCTGGATCAGTAGTCTCAGAACTTTGCTGCGGCGACGTCGCCCTTGTCGCGCGTCGCCAGGGCGTGCAGTACATCCCGGTCGACGCTGGACGTGAGCCCTTGCACCGAGCCGTCCGCGAAGACAAAGAACACCACGTCGCTGTGGGGCGAGAAGAAATCGTAGGGCTCGCTCAACGGGCTGTTCAACGAGCGGTTGCCCATCCGCGCCATCACCATGGCCGGGGACAATTCGACGATCGCCGTGTACACGGGGGCGCCGGGGGTGGTCCGGACGGTCCCGCCGTCATCACGCCCGCCCAGGGACTCCTGGCAAACCCACCCGCCCGTTCGCCGATGGCCAGGGTCTGAGAAAGGCCGTCCGGAATATCTCGGAAACGAATCCCGCTGTTCCGCTGAAACAACCCGTTTCCGTGGTCCGGGTCCGTATTCATCAGACCGTACGAGCCAAAGCAAGCGGCATAGCTGTTCGACGCCGCTTGTGCCAACGGCGCGTTCAATTCATCCCACACCTGAAACACGCCGGTCACCGTGTCGCTGGGGCAAACGAGCGTGGGGATCATGCTCTCACGCTCCTCCGCATTGGCTGGGACTTCGACCGCCAGATGAAAGTCGATGCTGTTGCTCAAGGCGGACTGTTCGTAAAACGGCAACAAGAGTGCAGCCCAGCCCCAGCCGGGACCGTTGGGAAGAATCAGGGGCAGCGGCGGCGAAGCGTCGAAGCGGTGCGACTGGTAGGCCGCTGCCGAGGGCGATGACGGTGCGGAACTGCTAGTCGGGGTGGCCGGGCTCGGAGGCGAAAAAATGTAGCCCGAAGGCAAGGTCTGATGGGTGTCATGGTACACTTGGAGTGCCACGGCGATCTGGCGGAGATTGTTGCGGCAGTGAGTCTTCCGCGCCGACTCGCGGGCCGCCTGGATGGCGGGCAGCGTCAGGGAGACCAGGATCCCAATGACCGCCAGAACGACCAGAAGTTACACGAGCGTAAAGGCTTTGATGCGTCGCATGGTTTCTGCTCCCGCAGCAGAAGGACGTGTTTCGAGCATTCCGTGATGTCTTCCGCCGTTTGATGATAAACCCACACCGACAGAGACGTCAACTTGATTATGCCGTCTCCGAGCGCGCAACTTGGCCGCGGGGTGTCCGTTACGGCGCAGCTTATGGTAGAGTTAGCGCCGTTGGAAAGATAAGTGGCGTAAGCTTCCAGCTTGCGAGGCCACGATCGACCGCAAGCTGGAAGCTTACGCCACGGAGAATCCGGACAGTTGTTTCTCCAAGGGTGCTCAGTGCGCGACAGGGACCGGGTTGTGGGCGTGCGAGGGAGAAACCTCGGTTTTTTCCAAGAGCCGAGACTCCGATCGTGGAGGGAGAGCGAAGTTGATAGGGGTCGTGCCAGTTCTGCCGACCTTGACTGCGCTGGCGCTGCTGCTGCCCGCGCTGCTGCTGTCGCTGCTGACGGCGCTGGCCGCCCTGCGCCGGCTGGACGTGGCCAAGCAGGTGCTGCGGCTGGTGTGGCGGCAAAAGTTTGCTTTGCTCTTGCTGGCGGTCTGCCTGGTTGCGGTCCGTTGGGCGACCATCCGCTGGCCGCAGTGGACGGGCGGCGACGCCCGCGCGGCGGTGATCGCCGCCGCCGACTGGCCCATGGATCGCGGGAGTCTGCAGCGGCGCGGCTGGGTGCCGGGCGACCCGAGTCCGGCTAGCGGCACAGTGCGCTGGTCCAGCGGGCGGTCCGGCGAGGCCTTTTGGGCCTCGCCCGCGGTGGCTGGCGGCCGCGTGTACTGCGTCTCGTCGCGCGGGGACCGAGGCTTGATTTGCTGCTGGGACGCAGACACCGGCCGGCGACTGTGGAGTTCCGCTCCGGCCGGCTACCGGGCTACGTTCTCCTCACCCGTGATCTCCGGGCGGTACTTGCTGTGCGGCGAGGGTCTGCATCACGCCCGCACGGCGCGCGTCGTCTGCCTGGACCTGGAACCGCCCCGCGCGGGCCGTGTCCTGTGGACGTTCACGACCAACGGCCACGTCGAGTGTACTCCGGTGGTCGCGGCGGATCGCGTGTACGTGGGAGCCGGCGACGACGGTATCTACTGCCTGCGTCTGGATCCCTCCGTGAGCGACCAGCAGCGCGTCGTGTGGCACGCGCCGGGTAACCGCTACCCCGACGCGGAGACCGCTTTGGCCGTCTGTGGCGATCACGTGTTCGTCGGCCTGGGGCAAGGCGGCAACGCGCTGTGCATTCTCGACGCCGCCACGGGCCAGGAGTTGGCGCGGCGGCCGGTGCCGTACCCTGTCTTCAGCCCGCCGGCGGTCGAGGGCAGCCAACTGATTGTCGGCATGGGCCGCGGAGATTACGTCCGGCCGGTCGACGATCCGGCTGGCAGTGTCCGCCGCTTCGACTTGGCGACGCTGAGCGAACGATGGTCGTTTCCCCTGGGGGCCACGGTGCTAGGCGCGGTGGCGGTGACCCAGGAGCGAGTGTTCGTCGGCTGTTGCGACGGGCACGTTTACTTGCTGGACCGCGCGGGCCGTCTGCTGCAGAAGTGGAACGGAGGCTCGCCGATCATCGCGGCCCCGGCGGTGACCGACCGGCTCGTCTACGTAGTGAATCAAGACGGCCTGCTCGTGGCGCTGGATGCCCGCTGGCTGCAGCCTGTGTGGGAGGCGCGGCTGGGAGCGCCGGGACGCTACTTCAGCGCTCCGGTGGTCGCCCAGGGGCACGTGTACGTGGGCACGCCGGAGGACGGCTTGCAGTGCCTCGGCGAGGCTGCGCCCCGCGCCGACGACGAGATCTGGCCCGGCGCGGGAGGCGGAGCCGGCGCGGCCGGATGCCGCGACGGCTCGCGAATCCCGCTGGCGGGACGCGTCCGGTGGCCGTTCGATCGCCTGCACGAAG
>CAYUFW010000189.1:0-6049 GCA_964443915.1 uncultured Pirellulaceae bacterium | reverse complement strand
ATCGTGGTACCGTTCCAAGCGGGCACGAAGACGGGGCTGGTGGCTCTCTCGGTCAGTGATCGGGGCGATGTGCGCCAACGCTGGAGCCGCTCGACGCCGGCGGTCGTGACGGATTCGCCCGCCGTTGCCGACGGGCGTGTGCTGGCGGTCTCCGGCACGGCGGGCGATGCAACGTGCCGTCTGCACGCCCTCGATCTGACCACGGGCGACGGACTCTGGAGCATGGCGTTGCAGGCCCGCGACGCAGCGTTGACGGCGACGAGCGACCGCGCGTTCGTCCAGGACGCGCCCGGGCGTCTGAGTTGTCTGAGCCTGGACGGCCACGTCCTCTGGACCTCGGATGTCGGCTTGTTCCGGCACGGGCCGGATGCGTCGACGCCGCTCCTGGTCCTGGCCGTCGAGACGCCGCCAAGGCTCGTGACGATCGATGCCCCGAGCGGCCAGACGTTGTGGACGTGCCCGCTGCCGCGTCCGGCCACGACGCCGCCCGCGGTGCGCGGCAGGAACATCTATTATGCAGACGGGATGGGAATCCAGGTTCGTTCGCTGATCGACGGAGCCGACTTGGGGCAAGTCCAAGCCGACGTGAGCGGTCCGCTGTATGTCGCGCCGGACCGTTATGCGTACATCAGTCTCGGCGGAGAACTGGTTCTTGGCGACCCGGCCCGGGACACCATTCTGGCGCGGCTGCCGGGAGCGGTTCCGGGGACGAATCCCGTGGTGGCGTTCAACGGCGTCCTATTCTGTGCGCCGAATGCAATGATGGCCGCGGATCTGCAGGGCGGCGAAGTGCGTCGGTGGTCGCAACTTGGTCCGGGCCGGATCACCGCGCCGCCGGTGCTGTACGCGGGCCGCGTCTATTTGGGGATGGCAGGCCGGGGCCTGGTCTGTCTGGCGGGAGACGATGCGTCATGACACCGCCACGTTGGCTTTACCATCCGAGCCAGCCGTTGCCCGAATCGTAGGACCCAGTGGCGACGCTAGGGGGCAAAGGGGCCGCGTTGCGGATGTTCTGCGCGGCCGGATTGCCGACGCCGCCCTGCTTTACGATTGCGACCGGCGCCTGCCGCAAGTACCTGGCCCTGGGCCGCCGCTGGCCGGACGGTTTGTGGGAGCCGGTGGTCGAAGGCGTAGGCGAACTGGAACGGACCGTGGGGCGGCTGTTCTCAGACACGTCGCGGCCCTTGCTGCTGGCAGTCCGCAGCGGCGCTCCGGTGTCCATGCCGGGGATGCTGCTGACGCTGCTCAATTGCGGTTTGACTCGACAGCTGGCGGAATTCCTTGATGACGCGAAGCTCTGGACCGCCTACGCCCAGTTTGTGGGCGACTTTGCAGCGGCTACGGGCGTGGCGTTGAGCGCAGGAGTTGACGAAGTCGAGCGGTACGATGCCCGGCACGATTGCCTGCGGCTGCTGGAACAATACGAACGCATCTGCGGCCGGCCATTTCCGCAGGACCCGTGGGAAGTCTTGCGGCAGTGCATCTCGGCCGTATTTGACTCCTGGTCTAGCGAGCGGGCCGCCACGTTCCGCCGCCTGAATCAGCTGGATGATGACTCAGGCACGGCCGTCACCGTGCAGGCCATGCTGGCGACCGAGGCGGCGGGAGTGCTGTTCTCGCACGATCCGCGGCAGCCGGGAGGCGATGCGTTTGTGATCGAAGCCGTGCCCGGCCTCGGCGACCAACTGGTTTCGGGGCGCGCCGAGCCGCAACGGTACGAGGTCGATCGACGTGGGATGGCTTTTCCAGGCCGTCGCGACGCGTCGAAAAGTCCCGCTTCCGCGGACCAGTTGTCCGTGGAGGCAACAACTTCGCCGGGCGAGCCGATCCTGAACACTTCGCAGTTGCGGGAACTCTGTGCGTTGGCGGTCCAGGTCGAGTCGCTGCTGGGCGGTTCAGCCGACGTCGAGTGGGGTTACGCGGCCGGGCAAATTTGGCTCTTCCAGGCTCGCCGGATGGCCCAGCCGGAACCTGGCCAACGGCTGGCCGACGTTCGCGCCGAGGAATTGGAGCGTCTGCAGAGTTCGGCTCGCAAGCACGGCACGCGGTTGTGGGTACGGCACAATCTGGGCGAGACGCTGCCGGCACCGACACCGTTGACGTGGGACCTCGTGCGCCGCTGGATGAGCGGCCGCGGCGGCTACGGGCGGCTGTACCGCAGTTTCGGCTACGCGCCGTCGCGCCGGGTGTGCGAGCACGGCTTTCTGGAGCTGGTCGCGGCCCGCATCTATGCGGATCCCGACCGGTTGGCCGAGATCTTCTGCGCGGGCTTTCCCCTGGGGTACGATCTCAGTGCATTGCAGGCGGACCCGCAGTTGCTCGAACGCGGTCCGGCCGCCTTGGCGCCGGAACGGGCGGACGCCTGGCTTTTGTTCCGGCTGCCCGCGCTGCTCTGGACCATGTGGCGCGGGGCCCGGCAGGTGAGACGCGAGTCGGCGCGGGCCGTGGAACGATTCGAGCAGCAGACGCTGCCTCCCTACTTGTCCTACGTCCGCCAGCAGCGGCGCATGGACTTGACGAGTCTGTCCGACTCCGCACTGACGGCCCTGCTGGAAGAACGTTGTGCGCGGGTACTCGACGAATTCGCCGCCGAATCGCTGCGGCCGGCCTTCTTTGCCGCCCTCGCCCTGCACGCGCTGGAAAGCCGGTTGGTCCGCCTGATGGGCGCGGAGGAAGGCGGCCGCTTCGCCCGCGACTTGGTGCTGGGCCTGGCCGAGCCGCCGGCCGCCGCGTGCGAGGCGGCCCTGTATCGCCTCGCCCAAGGGCAGGTCAGCGTCGAGCAGTTCTTGGAGCAATTCGGCCATCGAGGCCCCGGCGAGATGGAATTGGCCGCGCCCCGGTGGCGCGAGATTCCGGATCAGTTGGAGCGGCTGACGACCTGGCTGCGCGACACGAAGGCGACGGACCCGGAAACGCTGCGGCAACGGGCGGCCGCGGAGCGCGAGCGGGCCTGGCGGTCGCTGCCTGACCGCTTGGCCGATCACGGTGCGTCGAGCTTTGCCCCCGTGGTCGAGCGCGAGGCCCGCCGGGCACAACAACTGCTGCCGTACCGCGAGTCGGCCCGTCATGCATTCCTGCTGGGCTACGAACTGATCCGCCAAGCAGTCCGGGAAATCGGTCGTCGCCGGGAACTGGGCGAGGACGTGTTCTTTCTCCGGTACGACGAGCTGTTCGCTCCCCAATCTCGGCGCGAAGTGATCCACCAGCGGCGGCAGCGTTGGCAACTGCTTCAGCGTTTGGCTGTTCCGGAGGCGGTCGATCCCGCGCACCTGGAAGTCATCGGCGCAGCGCCGCCGCAACCAGCGGCCGTGGGTGTCAGGATGGAAGCGATGGCGATTTCGGCCGGCACGGCTCGCGGGCCGGTGCGCATCTGGACGGCGGCCAAGCCGCTGCACGACATGCCCACCGGCTCGGTGCTGGTCTGCGCATCCCTGGATACCGGCCTGACGCCGCTGCTACTGCGGGCGGCCGCCGTAGTCGTGGAACGCGGCGGTCTGCTGTCGCACGGCGCCATCGTCGCGCGGCAGCTCGGCATCCCAGCCGTGGTGCTGGCCGGAGCCGGGCAGTTGCTTCGTAACGGGCAAATCGTCGTGGTGGACGGCGACCTCGGTTGCCTCGTCTGCGAGGAGGAACCCGCGCCATGAGTGACCTTTGGCGAGATGCGTGTTGCCGCCTGGGAGACGCCGTGTTGGGTTGGCTGCTGTGGCTGCCGCGTGATGCGGCGCTGGTCTTGCTGGCGGTTCTGTCGGCCTTGTTAGCTGTCGGGCTCCGCCGGCTCGTGACGGACCAGACGCTGTTGCGGCGTGCTCGCCAAGACCAGCGGCGGCTCAAGCAGCTGATCCGCGAATCGCGTCTCCGCCGGGACGAACCTGCGCGGGTTCGGTATCGGCGTACGGCCGGGGCGGTAGCCCTGCTGCGGGCGCGTCAGGAGGCTCGCACGCTGTTGGTATCTCTGCTGCCTTTGGCGATGCTGCTGACTTGGGCTGCGCAGCGGTTTCCCTACCTGCCGCCGGCGCCGCAAGAGCCCGTTCAGTTCGTGGCTCGGTTGCCGTCCTCGGCCGTCGGCTCGGTCCTGCACCTCGTCCCTTGCTCAGGACTGAGCAGTGAAGGCGGCTGGATCCGAGAAGTCACGCCGTCGCAGCGAGGCGGCAGTCCGCGGGGAACGGCGACTTGGGTGCTGCAGGCGGCAGCCAGCGGCGAGTACTTGTTGACGCTTCGGTTTCGCGACCGGTCCTTCGAGCATCGCGTCCTCATCGGCCAAAACCGCTACGCTCCCACGGGGCGGACCCACGGCGGCGACGTCGAAACGGAACTGCGTCTGCGCGAGTATCGGCCGTTTGGCATCGCCGCAGGTAGTTGGTTGCCGCCGTGGCTACTGGGCTATGCGGTCCTGGTCCTGATCGCATACCCGCTCCTGGAAACGTTGCCAAAGAATGTCTTTCGTCGAGGGCTTCCGAGCAACAGATGTCGGCAATGAGAGACGTCTACCTGGCCGCGGCAGAACTTACATAACGGGGATTTATCGTTTCGCCCGCCATGATTCGGTCATTCGGCTATTCTTGCCGGATTAAGGGAAATTAGCTCCTCCCAGTTGCAGTTGAAATGTCTGAATGCTATCATGAGCGAGAACTGGGAAAAAGCGTGGATTCGTGACAGTCCTGATTCTCAAGTTCCGCGTTCTGCGGTTGGACCGAACGGGTTAACGCGTTGGTGGTGACGGGGGGAACGGCATGCGTTCAGCCAACGATCGCCGAGTTTATCGTCGCTTAGTTTCTACGCGGCGCGAGTCGGTAGGCGTGTTTGCGTGTTCTGCCCGGGTGCTCTCATTCGGGTCGCCATCGTCGGTCTTCCCTTTTCAGCTGTTTCTCTTGTTGAGGAGGTCTCATCTATGAACCAGTGTTCTCGTAACAGGCGAGCCTTCACGCTCGTCGAATTGTTGGTCGTCATTGCCATCATCGGAATTCTGGTGGCGTTACTCTTGCCAGCCATCCAGGCCGCGCGCGAGGCGGCTCGCCGCACCCAGTGCGCGAACAACCTCAAACAGATCGGGATCGCGATTCATAACTTCCACGACACCTATAAGAAATTCCCGATCGGTCAGCCGGACGACGACAACAACAACTACTCGTGGTCATCCTACATCCTGCCGTTCATGGAACAGCAAGGGGTCTACGACCAACTGAAGAACGGCGGTGCCGCACTCGTCTACATCAAAGGCGGAGACAACCTTGAGGTCCACGGTGCGATCGTGCAAGGCGAAGGCGGCGTTCTTCCCGGCCTCGCGAGGAGCACGGATACGTATAACTGGTGGTGCCAGATCGGAAGCAATCACGGTGCCAGCGTCGCCAAGTCGATCTTGCCCGCGTACACGTGTCCGAGTGACATCTTGCCTCTGACCGACAACAACGGTTACGGCAAGTCGAACTACTGCTGCTGTCTTGGGAACGAGACGCCTTGGGTGAATTACTATCTCTCTGCCGGCGCGACGTCCTGGTCCCGACCGTCCGGCCAGACTGAACAAAACGGCGTGTTTCGCTTGGCTCAGACCAATGACTACCATTACGTGACTAACATGGGGCTCATCTCGGACGGAACGAGCAACGTGATTGCGGTCGGCGAGGTGAGCGTGTCGACGCACGTCTCACCCACAAACATCGGCTTCGTGTTCCCGATATGGGTAGGCGGCAACAACGACACGGGGAACCGTCAATGGGGGATTTCCTCGTGGGCCCGTGTGACCGGAGATTACACTCACATCAACAACCGCGATGAGCTTTTTGGGCTTTCCTCCGGCCAAATCAACGGCATGGATTTTCCCGATTTCAGCTTCGGTAGCCAGCACCCCGGAGGCGCGCAGTTCATGCTGGCGGATGGTTCGGTGCGGTTCCTTCCGGATTCGATCGACCCGCTTGTCTATGAGTACTTGGGTGACATCCAGGGTGGCGAGCCGGTCTTCTTGCCGAAATAGCCGACGCGACCGGGGCCTCCAAGTTCGGCTCCTCAGCAGAATCTGTGGGTAGTTGGGTGTGAGGAGTTGGGTTGCGATGGT
>CAYUFW010000188.1:15738-15987 GCA_964443915.1 uncultured Pirellulaceae bacterium | reverse complement strand
GGGAATCGGCACGGCCAGGCGGTCCAGCAAGTGCTCCACCGTTTGATAGATCGGAGCGGCGTGCGCGAACTCCGGAAACACGACCAGCCGCACGTCGAACAGCGGCTCGTAGCCCTTCACCGCATACTCGACCATGTCCAGCATCCGCTTGACCCGCTCGGGTATCTCGCCCCGGTGCTTCGGATTCGGCAAGTCGATTTGACAGGCGGCGGCGTAGTAGCGCGGCACGGAATCCATCGCGAAACCTCC
>CAYUFW010000188.1:12741-15728 GCA_964443915.1 uncultured Pirellulaceae bacterium | reverse complement strand
CCGTAGCATCGTTCGAGAAGAAGGTGGCGTAAGCTTCCAGCTTGCGATGCCCCGTATGCGCCGCAAGCTGGAAGCTTAGGCCACGGAAATGCACCTTCATCACCGGGCGTCCCGTCAGACGTCCGGCAGTTCGTAACCTCGGCGGCGGGGGCGGGACAGCAGGGCGGCGGCTTGCTCGTCGCCCGCGATCGTTTCCGTCTGGCCGTCCCACGCGATCTGGCGGCCCACCCGGTAGGCGATGTTGGCCGAGTGGCAGCAGACGGTCGCCTGATGGCTGGCCTCGAAGTCCAGCGGCGGTTGCTTGCCTTCCTTGATGCAATCGACGAACAACCGCTGCCAGGGGCCGTCGACTTCGTTGCCCGGCTTGCCGTCGCCCCAGTGCCGCGGGTTGTCGACCCGTTCGACGGGCTTGTCCGGTTTGCGGTCTTCGTACAACTCGTAGCCGCTGCGGTCCAGGACCATCGTCGCCTGGTTGCCGTGAAAGCAGATGCCGTGGTTCAGCGGGCGGCTGTGCAGCGAATGGAAGCTATTGAAGCCGCGGTAAATGAATTGCATGACAAAGCCCGGAAACAGCCACGAAGCTTCGTTCGTGTCCGGCGTGTCGGCTATGTCGTCCACCACGAATTTGCCGCCCGGACAGGCAACCGAAGTCGGCGTCGTGACACCCATCGCCCAAAGAATGATATCGATTTGGTGAACGGCCCAGTTGGTCATCATGCCGCCGGAGTAGTCGAACCACCACGAGTTGTTCATGCGTCCGGGATTGTAGGGCACATAGGGGGCGGGGCCCAGCCAGCGGTCCCAGTTCAGTCCTGGCGGCGGGTCGCTGTCCGCGGGCCGGCCGACGCGGCGGCCCGTGTTGTGGTAGTTCCAGCATTCCACCAGCGCGATTTTGCCCAGCCGGCCGGAGCGGAGGATGTCGTAGGCTTGCAGGTGGTGCGGATAGCCGCGCTGCTGGGTGCCCATCATCGCCAGGATGCCATGCTTCTTCGCGGCTCTTACCATCGCGCGGCCTTCGGCCACGGTGTGCGACAGCGGCTTCTCCACGTAGATGTGCTTGCCGGCCTGGGCGGCTTGAATAAAGGGCCGCCCGTGCCAGTGCTGCGTGGTGGCGATCAACACCGCGTCGATGTCTTTGCGGTCCAGGATCCGTTCGTGCTCGGCGACGCGATCCGGCTCCTGCGGACGAGCACCGCTGCTTAAGACTTTGGCCGCCGCTTCCATCCGCGGCTCATTCACGTCCGACACCACCGGGAACTCGACGTCCGGATAGTCGCGCATCACGTTCAGCAGTTCGCGCCCGCGTCCGCCGCAGCCGATCAAGCCGATCCGCACCCGGCCGCTGGGCGGCGCTTTCCCCGAGGCTCGCGTCGCGGTCCCCATCGCGGCAGCCAACGTGGCGGCGCGTACGAATTGGCGGCGGTTCAGGGAGGATGGACGGGACGATTGACAGTCGTTCATGGCTCGATCTCCGTGCGGGGTCAAGAGTGGGCGAGCGAAGACGGTGGCAGGAAAATAGGGGCAAGAAAATGTCCGTATGGGACATTCATTTTTCTGCCCCCATTTTTCTGCCAGCTCTTCGTTGACCCGGATTATCGGCGATTTCAAGCGAACAGGCCACAGGCCATAACCTTGCACAGTCGGCTGCCTTGGCCAACAATAGGGCGAGCAGCTGACCTGTAGGATGGGCATTCCTGCCCGTCTTCTGGCTCGCGACGGGCAAGAATGCCCATCCTACGAATTCGTTTGCAGGTGCGTCTTGTTCATCGAAACGGAAGGTCTCACAAAACGCTACCGCGATCTGGCGGCCTTGGACGGCTGTACGTTGGGCGTTGCGCGCGGCGAGATCTTCGGCCTGTTGGGCCCCAACGGCGCGGGCAAGACCACGCTACTGCGTCTGCTGCTGGGCTACCTGAAGCCGACTTCCGGCCGCGCTGAGATCGACGGCTTGGACTGCCATCGCCAGTCGGTCCGCGTGCGGCAGATGGTCTCGTACCTGCCGGGCGAAGCGCGTCTATTCCGTTCGATGCGGGGCCGCCAGGTGCTGGCGTTCTTTGCCGAGATCCGGCCGGGCGGCAATGTGCAGCGGTCCGAAGAATTGGCCCAGCGACTGGAATTGGATCTGTCGCGGCGCGTGGCCTTCATGTCCACCGGCATGAGACAGAAGCTCGCCTTGGCCGCGACGCTGGCGGCGGAGACGCCGCTGATGATCCTGGACGAGCCCACGTCGAACCTGGATCCCACGGTGCGCGGCATCGTGCTCAGTCTGGTCTCGGAAGCCCGCCAGCGCGGCCGGACCGTCCTGTTTTCTTCGCACGTGCTGTCCGAGGTCGAGGCCGTTTGCGATCGCGTCGCCTTCCTGCGTGCGGGCCGGCTGGTCCACGTCCAGCCGATGGCCGAACTGAGACGCCGGCACCGGATCCGCGCCCAGCTGAAAGGCCCGCTCCCGCCCGTGCCCGACGCGTTGCAGAAGGACCTGTCGATCCACACCGACGGCGACGGCCGGATCACGATCGAAACGCCGGGAGAACTCTCGCCGCTGCTACAGTGGCTCTCCGGCGCCCCGCTGGAGCAGATGGCCGTCGAACCCGTGGGCCTTCGCACGCTGTACGACCGCCTGCACGACGAGGGCCTGCCGCGTTGATTCTGACTGGTACAATCTTGCCGTTGGGCGCGGCGGCGCGGTACAACAACGCGTCGGGTTGGTTTCGGTTCAGACGCACATTGGTGAGGTTCCATGTCCGGTTTTTTTGAAGCGTCCGAGGCGGCGTATTGGCGTTCCCAGTGGAACCTGGCGCCGGGCGTGACGTATTTGAATCATGGTTCCTTCGGGCCGCCGCCGCGGCCGGTGCAGGCGGCGCGACGGGCTTGGCAGGAGCAAATGGACGCTCAGCCGATGGATTTTTTCTTCCGCCGGCTGGAGCCGGCCTGGTGCGAGGCTCGACGGCGGTTGGCCGGGTCGCTGGGCGCAGACGAACGGAATCTGG
>CAYUFW010000188.1:0-12731 GCA_964443915.1 uncultured Pirellulaceae bacterium | reverse complement strand
AACGCCACGGCCGCGATGAACGTGCTGGCGCACAGTCTGCCGTTGCGGCCGGGCGACGAGGTCCTGCTGACCGATCACGAGTACGGGGCGGTGCAGCGAATCTGGCGCCGCGCGGCGGAGGCGGTCGATGACGCGGCGGTGCGGACGGCCCAATTGCCGCTGCCGATCGAAGCGGCCGATCAGGTGGTCGGGGCGATCTTCGCCGCCGCCACGGAGCGGACGCGCTTGCTGGTCGTCAGCCACATTACGTCGCCGACGGCGATCACGCTGCCGGTCGAGCCGATCGTCGCCGAGGCGAAGCGGCGGGGGATGCTGGTGTGCGTCGACGGCCCCCATGCTGTGGCCCAACTGCCGCTGGCTCTGGAATGGCTGGGTTGCGATTTCTACTGCGCCAGTTGCCACAAGTGGCTCAGTGCGCCGTTCGGCAGCGGCTTTCTGTACGTCGCACCGCAGCATCACGCGCTGATCCGCACGCCGCTGTTGAGTTGGGGCCGGCTGCCGCCGGGGCGTTTGGAGACCTGGAGCGATGAGTTCATCTGGTACGGCACGCGAGATTACGCACCGTATCTGGCGATCCCCGCGGCGATCGACTTCCTGGAGCAGGTGGGCTGGGACCGGTTCCGCCAGCACACGCACGCGCTGGCCCAGTACGCCCGTCAACGGCTGGTCGAGTTGACCGGACAAGCGCCGATTGTGCCGGATTCACCGGACTGGTACGGCTGCATGGCTCACGTGCCGCTGCCCCCGGGCGATGCGGCGGCGCTGCAACAGCGGCTGTGGGTTCACGACCACATCGAGGTGCCGATCGTCTCCTGGAACGATCGCCGCTGGATTCGCGTGTCGTGCCATCTGTACAATACCCGCGAGGAGATCGACCGGTTGGTCGAGGCGGTGGGGAGGAGGATGAGGGATGAAGGATGAAGAATGAGCGATGAGGGGCGGGATTCAGAATCCGAAATCTCAAATCTAGAATCTCAAATCTGAATTTTCAAATCTGAGATCTGAAATCTCAGATCCGAGATTTGAGTACCAAGACCTATTAACGAAAGGAACGAACATGCAATCTTGTGACACGGCATCCCGACGCGGGTTTTTCAAATTGGCCGGAGTGGCCGGTTCGGCGCTGGCTATCGGATCGGTTTTCGGGCGACCGGGAATCGCGGTAGACGAGGGTCCGCGAGCCTCAAAGAACAAGGCACCGTTTGCCTTGGGGCTGGCCTCGTACACGCTGCGGAAATTCGATCTGGACCAGACGCTGGCCATGACCCGGCGGGTGGGCTTGACGCACGTTTGCCTGAAGAGTTTTCACTTGCCGCTGGACGCCACGCCCGACGAAATCGCGGCGGCGGCGACCAAGGTCAAGGAGGCGGGACTCGACTTGTACGGGTGCGGCGTGGTTTCGATGAAGACGGACAAGGACGTGAACCAGGCGTTCGACTATGCCAAGGCGGCCGGCATGAGGACGATCGTCGCTGCGCCGATCCCGGATGTGCTGCCGTTGGTCGACGAGAAGGTCAAGCAGTCCGGCATCGAAGTGGCGATCCACAACCACGGGCCGGGCGACAAGGTCTATCCCACTCCGGAGAGCGTTTACCAAAAAGTCGAGAAGTTCGACAAACGCATCGGCCTGTGCATCGACATCGGCCACACGGCACGGATCGGCGCTGATCCGATTGCCGATGCGGAACGGTTTGCCGACCGGTTGCTGGACGTGCATGTCAAAGACGTCTCCGCGGCCGCGCCGGAAGGCAAGACGGTGGAGATCGGCCGCGGCGTGCTCGACATCCCGGCCTTTCTGCGCACGCTGCTGAAGATCAACTACTCGCGCGTGGTGTCGTTCGAGCACGAGAAGGACGAAAACGATCCCTTGGCGGGTTTGGCGGAGTCGGTCGGCTACATCCGCGGCGCGCTGGCGGCGATCGGGTGAAGCTCCGAAAATGGGACCGGCACCGATCGTCCTGATCGGAGCCGGTCCCATTTTCGGAGTGCGGGGACTTGTCACCGCTCTGGTTGTCTTCGTGGGTCACGCGCGTTCCAAGAAAGGAAGGAGCGAGGGAAGGGGAAAGGAAAGCGGCGACAAGTCGCCGCAATCCAAGGTCAGCGCGTGCCGATGACGCCCTCCAGCGGGCTGCTGGCAGTGGCGTACAGCTTGCGCGGGATGCGGCCCGACAGGTAGGCCAGGCGGCCGGCTTCGACGGCATACTTCATGGCGCGGGCCATGTTCAGCGGGTCCCGCGCGTGGGCGATGGCCGTGTTCAACAGCACGCCGTCGACGCCCAGTTCCATGGCCACCGCCACGTCGCTGGCCGTGCCGACGCCCGCATCGACGATCACGGGGTAACTGGGATCGTCTTCCTTGAGGTACTCCAGGCAGATGCGGATGTTGCTGACGTTCAGAATCCCTTGGCCGGAGCCGATCGGACTGCCGGCGGGCATGACCGACGCCGCACCCGCCTGTTTCAGCCGCCGTGCGGTGATCGGGTCGTCGGTCGTGTAGACGAGGACTTGAAAGCCCTCGGCGATCAGTTTCTCCGTCGCTTGGACGGTGGCGACCGGGTCGGGCAGCAACGTCTTGCTGTCGCCGAGCACTTCGAGCTTGACCCAATCCGCGCCGGGGTTCTCCAGCCCCAGCAGGATTTCGCGGCCCAGGCGGGCGGTGCGGATCGCGTCCTCGGCCGTAAAGCAGCCGGCCGTGTTGGGCAGCAGCGTGAGTCGTTTCAGGTCGAGGAAATCCAGGATGTTGCGTCCGCTGCTGTCGACCAACCGTTCGCGGCGGACGGCCACAGTCACACAGTCGGCGCCGGTCAGGGCCAGGGCCTCGCGCATGAGTTCGAATGTCTCGTACTTGCCCGTGCCGACGATCAGCCGGCTGTGCAAGACGTGGTTGCCGATGCGAATTTCGTCGGTTGCCTGCGGGACGCTTGCGCCCGCCGCCTCGTCTGCCATCAGTCCTTAACCTCCTCCCACCAAGGTCACGATCTCCAGCCGGTCACCTTCCCGCAGCGCGCACTCGGCGTGCCGGCTACGGGGGATCACATCCAAGTTCAACTCGACAGCCAGCGTGCGGGGATCCAACCGCAGCGTTTCCAGCAATTGCCCGATCGTCGTGCCGGCGTCGACGCCGCGCAATTCGCCGTTGACAAAGATCTTCACAGCCGATTCACCTGCGATTCAAACGCGATTGGCAAACGGGAAACGTTCGGATCACTCGCGGATTTCCAGCGTCCGCGCCTTGCCGGTTCCCAACAGGTTCAGCGTGCCCTGTTGGGCGCGTCCGGCGGCGGCCATGGTCCGGTCCCACAGCATGCCGTAGGCGGCGAAATTGCCCGTGTTCGCGTCCGCCACGTAGACGGCGCACATGGCGGGCATCTGCGCTCCCCCACCGCGCCGGAACTGAATATGTCCGGTGACCATCACGTAGTTTGGCTCCTTCCCCTGCTGGACCCCGAGGTCATTGATGACGTTGTACTTGAACATCCCTCCCCACTGGAACGTGCGAGGATTAAGCACCCAGCACTGCAGGTCCCCGGTCAAGTAGTCCAGGACGTACAGGCCTTCCGCCTCCTCGTCGACATAGCCCGTGGCCATGGCCATCGACTTGCCGCTGTGCGATGCCGTAGCGTGCAGCAGCGTCTCCGGAAACTGCACCCCGTCGGCCGGCGGCTGACGGACGGCCGCCAGCGTGCCGATCATCATGCCCACGCCAACCAGCAGGCCCAACGCCAGCCCGGTCAACAACATCCACAACGACCGCTTGGGGAACCGACGGAACATGTTGAGATCCTCTTTTCTCGGTGGAGGAGGGAACATCAGACCAAACCCAGGTACTGCTCCTATCATTTTAGGCGGCCCGACGGTGCGGAGCAACAGGGCGAGGGCCGGCAGCCGGCTGGCGATATTTTCCGAAGATGCAGGCACGGCCAACAAAAGCGCACGGCCAACAAGTAGGCCGTGCCACACGGGGGCTTCTCGCACGGCAGACGCCTAGAAGATCCGTTGAATGTCCAGTGTAAACACCAACACCATGAGGCTGAGCAGGCAGCCGACGCCAATCAGCGTCAGGGTCACCTGCAGACGTTCGTTCAGCGGTTTGCCCCGGATCCCCTCGGCGGCCAGGAACAGCATGTGACCGCCGTCCAAAGCCGGGATGGGCAGGAAATTCAGCACGGCCAGATTGGCGCTCAGGAAGGTGAGAAACACCAAGAGCCGAGCCGTGCCCTCGGAGGCCGCCGAACCAGCCACCTTGACGATCATGATCGGCCCCCCCAGGCTCCGCACCGGGATCTTTCCCGTGAACAGCTGTTTGAGCACCGCCAAGACCCGCTTGACACTCGTCTCCGTCTCGACATATCCCATGGTCCACGCCTCGGACCACGACTCGGCCGTGCGCACCGGGGAGTACGCCTGGGTGTGCACCTGACGCGCCGGATGGAAGAACTCGTCGGAGTCAACCAGCTCGAGGGCGACCGGGCTCTCCTGTGCGGAAGTTGCCAGGACCACGGCGATCGGCACGGAAACCAGCAGCAGCAAGGCGAACGCCGCCCACCGCCGCCGCTCCAAGTTCCGGACCAGCAGCCAAGCCACACCGGCGCACAGCGACAACCAAACAAACGCCGTCTTCGGGGATATGGAAAGCGTCTCGGGAACGTCCTGGCCGCGGCGATACGTTAGCTTGAGATCGCACTCCGGGATCAGGTTCAGCAGGTTGTGTACGTAGTACCAATTGAACAGATCCTTGCCCGTCACACTTTCGTCCGCCGCCTGGCCTGTCAGCAGGCGGCTCAGGTGTGACAGCCGCGACTCGCGCTTGGCCAACTCAATCGGCTCGCCGTCGTTCTTGCCGTTCTTGGTGAACAGCGCACTGGTGAGCTGATCGCCGGCGCGCAGTCCGGCTTTGGCCGCAGGGCTGTCCGGAACCACCGCCTTGACGACATTGGTCAAGTGGAACGCCAGACCAAGCGACTCAACGCCGATGGGGGAGCCGGGGCTGAATCCGTCCTGAAAGGCATTGGGCGGCTCGGGGGTTGCCCGCAGTTTCACGGGCTTGGCAGCCGCCTTGCGCTGCACTTCGAATTCGAGCGGCGTTCCGACCAGCGAGAGAAGGCGTTGCCCCAACGTCAACGGGTCGCCGATGTCGGCTCCGGCCATCGACACCAGGACGTCGCCCTCGCGGAAGCCTGCCCGTTCCGCGGGCGAATTCTGCCGCACGCCGATCACGGGCCCTGGCTCCATGATCAAGCCCGTCATCCGGAGTCGCGTCGGCGGGATCTTCACCTGCAGCGTCGTCGGCGAGAGCCCCGGAGTCACCGCCACACCCGCAGCGTTGACCAGCGCCGGACGCTGGATCGTGAGCGCGACGGGGGAGGTCATGCGAGTAGCCAGCAGCCGTTCCAAGTCGTGTTCGAAGATCAGGCCGGTCCGGGGATCGCGAGGCAACGGCTGGCCATCGACCGCCACGATTTCGTCGCCGGTCTGCAACTGGTCGTAACCCTCTCCCAGGCTGGGTCTGGACGGATCGGGAGCCGCTTTGACGACGATCGTGGTGGCAGCGGAACGGACGCCCAGCGTCGCCGGCCGATCCGAATCGGCCAGCCGGTCGGTGGGGGTCAGGGAGAGCCACTGCGGCTCCGTTTTTCCCGCCCCGCGAATCAGCAGATCCAGCGCGTGCTGGGCACCGTTGAGCGTGACGTCGATCATCAAGTCGTTGTCGAAACGCAATTGTTCGTCCGGGGCTCCGCCCCGGCCGATCTGCAGGATCTTGTCGCCGCCCTGCACTCCGGCAACCCAGGCAGGATCGCCCGGCGAGGTGCCGCCCACGATGCAAGACGTATAGCCGACTCCCTGCCGATAGGCGATGGCTGCAAAAATCACGGCGAAGATCAAATTCATGATCACGCCCGCCGAGATGATGACCATCCGCTGCCAAACCGGCTTGGCCGGATAACTGCGCGGATCCCATGCGAACTCGCCGGACTCGCCGCCGGCCTGACTGGCGCCCGCCGCCTCCTCGGCCGTTCCCGCGCCCGTTGCGCAAGCGACCGCCGGCTCTGCGCCTGCCGGCGCCTCTTTGCGGATCTTGATCCGCTCGTTCTCCTTCGCCTGGTTGCGGGGGTTGTCGTCCTGCCCCAGCATTTTGACGTACCCGCCCAACGGCAGAATGCCGACGCCGTATTCGGTCTCTCCGTAGCGGAACTTGAGCAGCGCCGACGGCAGCGGCCCCATGGGAATGTCGAAGCCGATGTAGAACTTCTCGACCTTCACGCCGCAGGCTTTGGCCGCCAAGAAATGTCCCAGTTCATGCACGAAGATGACCAGCCCCAGCCCGGCGGCCACCGCGGCGGCCATCCACAGCCATGACAGAATTCCGCTGATATCGGCAATCAAACACCAATCCACTTCGTCATCTCCTTCCTGGCCCAAGCGTCCAGCTCCAACAACCGCTGAAGCGTGGGGTTCGGTTCATAATTGTGTACGTCGAGAATCGCTCGGCAAGCGGGCACCATCTCCGTGAAACGGATTTGCCCCTGCAAAAAGGCCGCTACCGCCGACTCGTTGGCGGCATTCAGCACCGCACCAGCTGTCCCGCCTCGCCTGGCCACCTCGTGCCCCAACACCAACGCCGGGAAGCGAGTCAGGTCCGGCGGGCAGAAATCCAGCGAGAAAGCCCGCCGGAAATCCAGTTTCGCTGCCGGGCTTTCCCAGCGTTCAGGATAACTCAAGGCGTACTGGATCGGCAACTTCATGTCCGGCGGTCCCAGTTGGGCGATCACGGCTCCGTCGCGGAACTCGACCAGCGAATGGACCACCGATTGCGGGTGAATCACCACGTCGATTTGGTCCGGCTGCAAGTCGAACAGCCAACGGGCCTCGATGATCTCCAACGCCTTGTTCATCATGGTAGCCGAGTCGATGGTGATCTTCCGGCCCATGTCCCAGGTGGGATGCGTCAGCGCGTCGTCGACCGTGACGGTTGCGAGCTGTTCCTGGGTGTGCTCCCGAAACGGTCCACCACTGGCCGTCAGAACGATCCGTTTCAGGTCCTGGCGGCGGCCCGCCTGCAGCGTCTGGAACACGGCGCTGTGCTCGCTGTCCACGGGCACGATCGTCGCTCCCCGCTCGGCCGCCAGCCGCATTACCAGCGGCCCCGCCATGACCAGCGTTTCCTTGTTCGCCAGTGCCAGCGTCTTGCCGGCCTGCACCGCCGCCCACGCGCCCGCCAGACCGGCGCTGCCCACGACCGAGGCGACCACGACGTCGACCTCGGCGTGGGCGATCATACGTTCCATTCCTTCTGTGCCCAGGAGCAGTTCCGTTTCCCCAGGCAAGCCGGCCCAATCGAACTGGCGGCCGCTTTGCTCGTCCGTCACCGCGACCCAGCGGGGGCGCCAACGCTGCGCCTGCTCCAGCAAACGCTCGCAACTGCGGTTCGCGCATATCCCGACCACCTGCAGATTACCACCCGACGCCGCAACAACCTCCAAGGTGCTGCGGCCGATGCTGCCGGTCGAGCCAAGGACGACGATCTTGCGGGACGGACGGCTCATAGGAAAAAGAAGACTGGCGGGAGTCGGAGAATTAGCGGCCTCTGGTTGCCGAGCAGCAGTTCATTGTCAAAAATACCTTATGGTCGAAACTGGTATGCACGCCCTCCGGAACGTTCCGGCCCTTGCGGCCAGTACTTGCACAGGTACGCTTCTGTGGAGATTGCGACCGGCAGGGGGCAAGGCGAAATCCGGCTGCCCACCCGCCGCCCTGGCCCTCTTGGCGCGCGTCCGTCGGTGCAACTTCCTTCGACGTATAGAGTTTCGTTTAACGTCGAATTTTAGACCCCCGTCCGTGAACAGGCAACCCGAATTACCGGGAGTCCCTCGATGAGCGATAATGGCGGCAACCCGCGGCGCCCCAACGAAGCCAAGACCCCTTCCGGCGGCCAGAATGTGTTCTGGCTCTTGATCCTCGTCGGTGCAGCGGTTTTCGTGGTCACCATGTTCTTCGTGAACAACGTGGGACATGAGATCTCCTACTACGATTTCTTGCGGCTGATCGAGGTCAGCCGCCTGGATGAACAGGGAGAACCCGTCAACACGGCGCCGTATATCGTCGTCAGGAAGCCGGCCGGGGAGGGACGATTCAAGTTCACTCGCTACCGGAACTTGCGCGATTTGCGCAACGGCCTGCAAACTATTAGTGGATTGGTGGACTTTCGAGAACTCGGCGAGACATCGGGCGAGGAGCCGGTTGTTGGAGATGCACAGGCGGCTGGCCGGGAAAGCGAACGCACGGGGGTCCCGTTCCGAGTCGTCAAACCGGCGTCCAGCGAGGCCGAACAACAACTGCTCAAGAAACTGGAGGAATGCCGGCTCCCGTACAGCAACGAGCCGGGACCCAGCATTTGGCGGTCCTACATGCCGCTGTTGATGATCACGGCCTTGTTCGTCGGGCTTTTCTTCTTCATGCTGCGGCGGTTGAGCGGCGCGGGCTCGCCCATGTCGTTCGGACGCAGCCGAGGACGGCTGTACGCTCAAGAGGATATCGACATCAACTTCGACGACGTGGCGGGGATCGACGAAGCCGTCGAGGAGGTCCGCGAGGTGGTGGATTTCCTCAAATCGCCCGACAAGTACCAGCGTCTGGGTGGGCGAATCCCCAAGGGCGTCTTGCTGGTTGGCCCTCCTGGTACGGGAAAGACGCTACTGGCCAGGGCGATTGCCGGCGAGGCGGGGGTGCCGTTTTTCAGCCTGTCCGGCAGCGATTTCGTCGAGATGTTCGTGGGCGTCGGCGCCGCCCGCGTGCGGGATTTGTTCCAGCAAGCCGAGGCCAAGGCCCCTTGCATCATTTTCATCGACGAACTGGACGCCCTGGGCAAGAGCCGCATGGGCAGCGTGGTCGGCGGGCACGACGAGCGCGAGCAGACCTTGAACGCGCTGCTGGTCGAGATGGACGGGTTCGACTCGAAGGCCGGTGTCATCGTGATTGCGGCGACCAACCGGCCCGAGACGCTCGATCAGGCGTTGCTGCGCCCGGGACGATTCGACCGCCAGGTCTTGGTCGACCGGCCGGATATCCGGGGGCGGGAAGCCATCCTCAAGGTCCACGTGAAGAACGTCAAACTGGACGAAACCGTCGATTTGAAGCAGATCGCTTCGATCACGCCGGGCTTCGTCGGCGCCGATTTGGCGAATCTGGTCAATGAGGGCGCGCTGCTGGCCGCGCGCAAAGGCCGCTCGGCCGTGGGCATGGCCGAATTCAACGACGGCGTGGAACGCGTGACGGCGGGACTGGAGAAGAAGCAACGCGTCATGAGCGACGACGAGAAGCACCGTGTCGCGTACCACGAATCTGGACACGCGCTGGTCGCCTGCTCGCTGCCCAACACCGACCCGGTCCACAAGGTCTCCATCATTCCGCGCGGCCTGGCGGCCCTAGGCTACACGATGCAGCGTCCTGAGGGCGACCGGTTCCTGATGACCAAGTCGGAATTGGAGAGCCGGATTCAAGTCCTCTTGGCGGGCACCATCACGGAAGAGATCGTGTTTCACGACATCTCGACCGGCGCACAGAACGACCTGGAGCGGGCGACCGACATCACCCGCAGCATGGTCATGGACTTTGGCATGAGCCGCCTGGGCCGCGTCAGCTATCGCGAGACCACGCGGTCGCCGTTCCTGGCCATGGCCGGAGCCGAAGAGCGGCTGCGGACGCACAGCGAAAAAACGGCCCGCGAAATCGACGAAGAAGTGCGGCGGATCATCGAGGAGGCGATGGAGAAGGTGCGGCACATCCTGGAAACCCGCCGCCCGGCCTTGGAAGCGATCACGCGGCGGCTGATCGAGGTCGAGTCGATCGACGCGGACGAACTGCAGCGGATCATCGAAGAGTCCGACCCCGTCCCGCGCATCGTCCCCGGCACGGCCGAGGCGTTGGCGACCCGCCCCACCGACCGCCCCCCCGCGGAACCGCGCGACACGCGGCCTGCCGAACAAAGCGGCTGACCCCGCTGCCCGTCAGTTTCCGCCTTGGACCGAAGCGACCGACGTTTTTCGTGAACGATACTTGGCTACTTGCTCGTTGCCCCTTTTTCGGACCCTGCGCGGTTGGATCTGCCGGAGGGCGAGTTTTCCTACCTGTTGCAGGACTGGGACCTGTCGATGATGCTCCTCGACACCGGCGAGTTCGACAGAATCGCTCGGTCCCTCATCGCCCCCTCATCGCAGGCATGGCCATTGCTGCCGCCTGCGCCCCCGATCCCTCCTGCCACCGCAGACAACGAACCACACGAACCTGGCCCGTCTGCAGAGCAACGGCAAGCAGCAGTCATCGGCTCGGAAAGGACCCCGCTACGGAACGTCCGCCGCCACGCCAGGCACCCAACTCGCGGCCACCACCCAGCGTGGGCATTTTTCAGCTCCCCCACGCCTGCCGAAAGGACACCAAAGAACGATGCCGGCTGCTGTTGCCAAACCTTGATGCGCGTGCGGTTGAAGGTATCCATCAAGCTGACGACATGCATCGTCTCGAACCGCCGACAGAAATCGCCGGCCGTGCTTGGGTCCGGAATCCGTTGGGCGCCCAAGGCGTTCAGATACACTTCATCATTGCGACGCAATTCCAGGTGTTCCAGGCAGGTGCCACCGGCGAGGAGATTGTACGCGATGTTGAGCACATGACCAGCCCGAAGGTGACCGACCACACGGTGGCCACCCAGGATCGGCGCCGGGGTCGTTTCACGTTACCAAACCAGGAATTGAGCAGGCCGTCAATGAAGTTCCCTCAGTTTAATGAACCAGAGTTGTATCTGTTGAAGCACTGGGAAGACTTGCTCCAGGTTGAACGCTCGATGAGAGCAATTCGGGACAAGTACCCCTTGATCCTCGATAACGTGTTGGACAGGGTATCGCAAAAGCACAGGGCGCTGGCGTACCACGCAGTGCCCAAGGAAAAATGGGAATCGGCTGTCGGTATCGCGAAGCAATCCTGGCCGCGAAACAACCCGTCCTGGCCTTCGGGACTCTGGCTGGGTTTCATCGGACTGCACCACTTCTCAATGGAGCAGCAGAACCCGCCCGATGCCCGCGTTCTTTCGCATGAACCGAAGGGCGTCAACTTTGACCTCAACGCCGCGTCCGAAAGGCTCTACGGGGCCGTCCAGAACGTTGTGGCTGCGGAACCGCGAGCGAATGTCCGTGGCACTGGCAAGGTGAGAATCATGTCCGATTTACAGAAGCAAGAGGAGATTTGACATGCCATTCGTCACCGCTTTGCTTATCGTCGCGGCGTCCGCTGTCGAGCCGAACCCAGAAACGCCGAGCGAGTTCCTGAAGGTCGAGTCAAAGGCATGGAGCAAGTGGCTGGACGAGAAGACTGATGTTTCGTGGCATGGTGTCGCCTTGAAGGACGTTCTGGCTGACCAGTTTGGCCCTCCCGCTCTTGCTGTTGATCCTGTTAATGTCCTCGACACGCCGATCACCTTCGATATCCGCTTCACGTCGCGCAGGACAGCGTTATGGCGTCTGAGCCAGCGATACGGCTTCACTATTCGGTGGGCGCAGAAGGATGAACCCAAGGTGTTCATGGGCCTATCGGAATCCGAACATCGTGACCACAATGTTGGAGGCCGCAGAATGGTCGAGATCACACAGGTCATGCGGTCGGATTACAGGAGCTACCAGGATTGGAAGCAGAGGGAGCAAGTTACCAAGGAAGAGGTCATTGACGGCATCCTCTATTACGCCATCGACGTTGACCGCGACGTGCATTTCGGCGGTCCACAGGGCTTGACCGCCCATGTGATTGAAGTGCAACGCTACAAGACGGCGGTGCCGCCCGTAGAAGCCACAGACATGCTGCCCACGGCACCCCAGGGCCAGACCTGGAAACTCGTCTGGCAGGACGAATTCGACGGCACGACGCTGGACGCCAGCACGTGGGACATCCCCGAATACAAGCGGCGTGACGGCTACTGGTCACGGAACGCGATCACGCTCGACGGCAACGGCCATCTGGTCATGAGCGTGCTGAAGGATGGGGACAAGTACCTGGATGGCTGCGTGCGGACCAAAGGCAAGTTCCAGCACTCGTTCGGCTACTACGTCGCCCGCATCCAACTTCAGAAACAGCAGGGCCACTGGTCAGCATTTTGGATCATGGGCGACGGTGTGGGCAAGGTTGGCGATGAGGGGCGTGACGGGACCGAAATCGACATCATGAAAAAACCGTGGTTGGATGACAGGCTCAACTATGCCGTGCATTGGGACGGCAAGGCCATCATCGTCGAGGCGTTGGGCAGCGGGCGGACGGAAGCCTGTGCCGACTTACTTTTTGCCGAACTCAGACGGGTCAAAAGCTCGAACACGACGCGGCGCTATCTGGCGGCGGTCATCAAAGTGCTGGCGTCCCTGCCCGCTGAACTGATTCAGGACGGTTTTGCCGAGTTGGCCGCCGACAAGTCGTTCTCCCAGAAAATGCGGGACAAATTCAGGGCGGTGATGGCCAGCGCCGACGGGCTAGGCGATGAATGGTTTTGACGTATCCCTGCTCACGGAGGATTTCCATGTCCAAGAAGAAAAGGAAACCGCAACCAAAGCCGCAATATCCCATCGGCACCGTGGCCCTTTACGGTCCCGACGACAAAACTACTACGAAGATCGCAGTGGGCATCATCACGAAGGAGGGCGCGGAGCCGAAGCGACCTTGAAGGAATATCGTGGCAAGGGAGTACGCGGACCGAAAGA
>CAYUFW010000187.1:0-16028 GCA_964443915.1 uncultured Pirellulaceae bacterium | reverse complement strand
GAGCCATGCCTCGAATGCCGAAGCCGGAGAGCGGCTCGGAATGGAACTCGTTCACACCATCGTGAGCTGTCAGGACGACTGGGACAGGTATGAGGGCCTCCAATGGTTCTCGACAGCCGAGTATGCGCGCACCCATCCAGACGATCCGGACTTGGCGGAGGTGGCGGAGCGCGTGAACAAGGCGAAAGCGGCATACCTGCGTTGGGGGCGCGACACGCTTGGCTGGGCGATCTACCTGTTCGGATCGCGCTTGGCGGCCTGACATCGAGATGGTCTCCCAAGTCAAGTCTGATTACGTCGGTGCTCTCGGGCCGAGGGGCCTCACGCACGGCCCGGCTGGCCTCAGTCAGGCTACGAGTTCACGGGCCGGCCCCGCGATCAACACCGCGATCTTCGGGTGGCATCCGGAAGGCATGGCTGGTCGCCTGTGAGTCTGGTTTGTCGGCCGCGGCACAGACGGCGACAATGGTTTTCGGTGGATTCGCGGTGCCGTTCGCTCGCGTCGAAGCCGCGGCTGGGGCTCTCAGCCTGGTGCCTTGGCCTCTTCGCGCGCCGATTCCGCGTTAGAATCATGGTTGTCGTCGGGCGGTCGATCGCTTCTCTCGTGGAGGTCATTCTATGTCTGGTCGCCAGAGATTCGCTGTCGTTGGTTTCGCAGGGATCGTCACGCTGGCGCTGCTGTGCGGAAACGGCGGCGTTCGGGGGCAAGAGAAAAAGGCACCGTCGCCGCAGCCTTGGACACTGGACGAGGCCGTCGAGCAACTGAGCCTGTATCCTCGCGACGCCTACCTGCAGTACGTGGCTTTGCAGTTGGCACAGCGCGAGAATCGTACGCCGGAAGTCAACGCACAACTGCAGCGGGTGCTCGGCCGGAATCGGCCAGGGGCCGGCGGGCGCGCCGAACAGGTCGATCTGTTCAGCATCTTCAGCGGCGCGTTGGCCGTTCAGGAAAGCCTCCAGCTGGACACGATGCTGGGCGAGCAGGAGGGCGGACGTGCTCCCGTGCCGGCGCCGTTCGATCCGAGCGCCGGTTCACGCCAATCAACGGCGGACGATCGGGCCAAGGTCAAGATCGCGGACCTGACGGGCCCGACGATCAAGAGCCATCCCTGGAAGGAAATGCTGGCTGGCCGGACGCCCGACGTTTCGCCGCTGGCCCGTTGCGTTCCGGCGGATTTCTACTTCATCGAATTCCGCTCTCTGAGTAAACTGCTCGATCTGGGCGATACGGGGGATCTATGGGGCAGGCACCTGTTCAGTCAAGCTCAGCAGGAAGCCCGATCGCAGCTGTCGGCCGAACGTTTGAAGCGCCAGCTGGCGGTGGAAACCAGCGGCCTGTTGCGGCCCTTTTACGACATGGTGGTTCAGGAGGTGGCGCTCACGGGCAGCGACCTGTTCTGGCGCGAGGGCAGCGATGTGACGTTGCTGTTCCGATTCCGGCAGCCGGACGTCTTCAAAGCCCAGATGGAACTCTTCTTGATCAACGCCGAAAAATCCGTCCCCGGCGCACGCCGCAGCGAAGGAGAGTATCTGGGCGTCCCGTACGTTCAGGTCTCGTCGCCCGACCGTGCGGTCCATGTGTTTTCCGCGTATCCTGCCCCGGACCTGCACGTGCGCAGCAACTCGCGCGTGGCACTTCAGCGGGTGATCGAAGCCGTACGGGGTTTGGACGCGGGCGGCCAGCCGGTGACTCGCTTGGGCGACACGGACGAGTTTGCCTATATCCGCACGCTGCTGCCGCGCGGGGCGGCGGAGGAGGACGGGCTGATCTACCTGTCGGATCCGTTCATCCGCCGGCTTGTCGGGCCGCAGCTCAAGCTGACGGAACGCCGCCGGATGTTGTGCTACAACCATTTGCGGATGATCGGGCACGGGGCGATGCTGTATCGCACGCAAACGGGCAAGGCGGCCGGAACGCTTCGGGACCTGGTGCAGGCGAAATGTTCGCCGGGCGAGTTTGGCACCGGAAAACTGACCTGTCCCGATGGCGGCAGCTACGCGTTATCGCCAGACGGCCGCACCGGAACGTGCTCGCACCACGGCCACGCGGCGTGCCTGACGCCTTGCTGCGAGATACCGTTGACCGAGGTTACCAACTCGGAAGCTGCCCAGTACCGGGCTTTCCTGCAGCAGTACAACCAGTATTGGCGGACGTTCTTCGATCCAATCGCAGTCCGCATCCAGGCTGCGCCGGAACGTTACCGGATCGAGACGATCGTGCTGCCGTTGATCGACAACTCGATCTACACGAACCTGGCGGCCGTGACGGGCACGCAACCGGAAGCCCTGGACGCCCTGCCCGTGCCCAAACGCAACATCTTTAGCGTCGCGGTGCGGCTCGACAAAGCAGCGCTCGTCCGGCAGTTTGGTCTGGAACAAGTGCTGAAGGAACTCGACACCGAACCACCGCAGTCATCGCAGGATGATACCACCTCCACGGCCCTGGTTTTCAAACAGCTCGCCCTGGCTTGGCACAACTACCACGACGTGTACGAGCACTTCCCCACGGCGGTGAGCTTCGATGCGCAAGGCAAGAAGACGCGTCTCAGCTGGCGGGTCCACATGCTGCCGTTCCTCGAACAACGCCAGCTGTACGACGAATTCCGCTTGAACGAACCGTGGGACAGCGAGCACAACCGGAAGCTGATCGCTCGCATGCCGGCGATCTTCCGTCCCGCCAACGAGAAACTGGCGGCCGAGGGCAAGACCAAGTTCGTGATGCCGTTGGGCGAAAAAACGATCGGGTCCGTCGAGAAGAGACAGATCAGCCTCCGCGACATCACCGACGGCACTTCCAACACGATCATGCTGGTCGAGGCCGACGATGCCCACGCCGTGGTGTGGACCAAGCCGGACGATCTGGAGATCGACTTAGCCAAGCCGCTCTCCGGGCTGGCCGTTCGCCCGGCGGGGGCCTTCTTGGTGGCCCGCTGCGACGGCTCGGTCGACTTCTTGCGCACGACGATCGATCCGAAGCAACTGGCGGCCATGTTCACGCGCGCCGGCGGCGAACCGGTGCCATTTCGGCCTGAAGATCGAATTGCCCTGCGGCTGCCCGACCAGCGGCGGAGCGTTTTCAATCTGCCGGAGCAGGAGTTGCGGCAGTTGCGGGCCGGCGAATTCCTCGCGAAAGGTATCGGCAACCAGGTCGCCATGCACATCTGCGACGCGGACCCGCTGTTTGCTTTCAGCTTGCCGAATTTCCTGGGGATGTCCTTGGGCACGTTTACGGGCGGGCGAGGCTTCTTGGGTGACGACGAAGGGCTGATGATCGGCCTCTTGATCTCGGCCCTGAACTCGCCGGTCTACATTTCGATTCCCGTGCAGGACCCGCAGATCGTGGACGACTTCCTGACGCGGCTGGACGGTTTCTTGGCCGCACTGGCACGCCAGACCGAACCCGGCGGCGAGCCCTTCTTCCGCATCGATCAAGACTTCTACCATTTGCAGCTCGGCAAGACGACGGCGCGCGGCTACGGCTTTCAGGTCGGCCCGGTCAAGTGGCGGTTCTTCTGGGCCCGCATCGGCAACGGGCTGTACGTGGCCAGCAAGCCGTTCATTCTCGAAGACCTGGCGGCACTCCAAGCCGGCGACGCCGCGGCACAGCCTGCGGCAGCACCAAAGGCAGCAGGCCAGGATGTTGCTCACGCCCTGGTGCGCATGCGGCCGCAGCATTGGGATCGCGTGTTGTCCAGCTACCAACTGGGCTGGGCCGAGAACAATCGGGAAGCCTGCCTGCAGAACTTGGGGCCGCTGTCAGGTTTGACGCGGGCCTACGCTTCCGTGGCCCAGGGCCCGTCGGTCGAACAGCGTCACGCGGCGCTCATCGCGGCGGGCGAACGGTATCTCGACACGCACTTCTTCTGCCCGGACGGTGGGCGGTATGCCTGGTCCGATGATGGCAAACACGTCACTTGCAGCGTCCACGGCTCGGCTTCCGAACCGCGCCAGCCGGCGGCCCCTTCGCCGGGGAGCGACCTCGGCCGCCTGCTCAGCGATTTTTCGGACATGAAGTTGACGCTCACATTCCTGGAGGACGGCCTGCACGCGGTGGTGACCATCTCGCGCAAGTGAGTCCGTGGGAGTTCAAGTCTCGTGTCCGCCACAGACCCTTTTTCTGGAATCGCCGCGCTTCGAGACCCACGGTCACTCGACCGGTTCGCCCCAAGCGGAGACGAAGCGGTGGTGGCAGCGGCGGCACTCGACGCGGATTCCGAGGAAGTCGGGGCCGACGAGGGTCACGCTGGCACAACCGGGGCAGGTGATGCGGAACGAACGCCGGGGATCGGCCAAGTCGCCGAAGACCTGCGCCGGCACGCCGTCGAGGGCAATGTCCCCGTCTTGAAACGTCGTCAGCAGTTCTTTCGTCAGCGGCGAAAGGCCGGCGATGCGGCTCGCCAGACGATGCACGGCCCGTTCAAACACTCGCCGGACACCATGCCCGAAGCCGAAGCGATCGTCGTGCTCGCGCAATTGCCAGTGCAGGCCCAGCAGCAACTTGACTTGGGCCAGGCGAGTGACCCGGTAACGGTTGCGGTCGCAACAGCACTGGAACATTTGCCCCAGTTCGCCGGCGCGGTAGCCGGAGAATTGCCAGCAGCGTTGAAACAGCGGCGCTAAACGCGGCTGGCGGTCCAGTTGGTGCGGCAGACGCTCGGAGCGATCGGCCAGGACCACCGCGAAACGGCCGGCGTGCGCTACCAAGTTCTCGCGCAGAGCGCGAATCGGCGGCGCGTCGGGCTTCTCGCCGGCCGAGACCAGCGCGCCGGAGCAGTCGATCAGCAGGGTCCCGCCAATGGCCTGGCGGATCTTGTCTTTCATGCAGCGGGCCGCGTCGCCTGGCTCGCGCGACGTCAGATCGAAACCATCGGCCTCGACCAAATGGCCGTGCTTCAGCACCCCGCCGGCAAACAGAAGTTGGGACAGCAGCCGCGCGACGTGAGTCTTGCCGGTGCCGGCAGGTCCCAGAAAAACAAACCTCAGGTCCGGCGTCTCGTGAGGCAGGCCCGCTGCGCGGCGCTGGCTTTGGAAGGCGGCCCAGTCGGCCAATTCGCGGAGTTCCTGCTTGATCTGGGGCAGGCCGACCACGGCGTCCAGCTGCCGCAGACTGTCGGCCCGCAGCTGCCCCAGGTCCACCTGGCCGCGTCTCGTTTCACGCGGCGCTGCTCGACGCTCCCACGGAGCGGGAAGGGGCTCTGAAGGAGCGTCCCCGTCAGACGCCAACTGTGGGGGGTGGGCCTCCGCCGCACAGCGTTGCGCAGCGACAAACTCGTCCTGGATCGACTGCAAGACCTTCGTCTCTTGGTGCGCCACGTGTCCATCGGCTTTGGCGATCAAGTTGGCGATGCGATGCACGACCGTTTCCAGGTCCGCGATGCGGGAGCACAATTCCGGCACTTCCCAGAAGGGCTGCAGCAGACGCTCCCATTCCAGTTTGGCGGCTTGGCGGGCGATCTTGCGGGCCGTTTCCTCGAGCTGGCCTTCGGCAAACGGCACGCCGACGTGCTGGAGCAGCGCCGCCGCGCAACGTTGTTCTTCGTAGGTCCAGCGTGCGTCCGCCTCGGCGATCGTGGCGTAGATCTTGGCGAGCAGGCCGCGGTGCAGCCGGTCCTGGGACAGCGAGAATTGGCGCGACGCCGTTTTCAGAAAACCCTGCGAGGGTGGCACGAACGACAGGTACAGCTGGCGGCACTTCTGCATGGCCTCCCCAAGTTCCGCCAGGATCGCATCCAGCTCCATCTTGCCCAACATCGGGACCCGCGGCCCGGCCGTTTCGTCGCCCAGCGGTTTCAGCACCGCGTTCTGCATCGTGGCCGGCCCCGCCGCCGACGGCCGGGGAGCGGGACGCCGGACGCTCCGGCCCGGCGGGCGCACGGCAGGGGCGGTCACCGCTGCCGAGCGATGCTTTTCCGCAGCCGGAAGCACGCCCGCAGGATCCGGTGCCGGCGGCGTCTGTCCGGCGGTCGACGTCAGCGGCCCTGGTGCCGGGCGCGGGGGCAACGGCTGCTCGGCGGCAGAGGGACCGTCGGCTCGCTGCAGCTGCCGGTCATAATCGGCCTTGGCCCGCCGGTCCAACAAGCAACGGCGGGCGGCCGCGATCTCGTCCAGCAGCCGCCGCGCCAATATTCCCTGCTCGCCGGCCAAAAGTGGTTCCAGGCAGCGGGACCGCTGATCCGCCGCCGTGCAGACCAACTCGGCGGAAGCCTCCCCCGCGCGCAGGCCGAGCAGTTCGTAGTGATTCGGTGCTTGAATTCCCTCCGGAACGGCGAGCCACCGATGATAGGGATTGAACTTGAGACTCATGACGACCGATGGCGCTGCACGCCCAAACGTTCAAAAAGGGCGGTACCCAAACCCGGATGGAATGCAATTATAGACATGCCCGTCGGCGGACGGCAATCGTCTGCCAGTGCGGATCACGCGCGACATACGGGCCTCCGGGATGCCCGAGATTGGTCACGATGTGGATACCTGCGCATCATCGCATGACAGCGGCCGTGTTGGTCAAGATTGCCTCGCGTCGTCTGTTCAACTGCTTGTGCTTGGGTTAGAATTCTGCGGCCATCGACCCACCGTGACGGCGTCGCCGCTCACGGCTTCCCCTGATCGACAACACGAAAGCATGCCTCCGGACGAGGCATCTCACGCACATCTATGACCGACGAACGACACGCCCCGTGGCACGTGCTTACCAGCGAGGAAGCCTTCTCTCGTCTGGCATCGAATCCTGACGGCTTGAACGGCGAGGAAGCCGCGCGACGGCTGGCCGCGTATGGCGCCAACGAACTTCGCGAAACGGCTCGCGTTTCGCCGTGGCACCTGCTGCTGGAGCAGTTTCAGAACATCCTGATCATCATCCTGCTGGCGGCCACGGTGCTGTCGGCGTTCCTGGGCCACGCGGTCGAGGCGGTGACGATTGCCGTGATCGTCGTGTTCGCGGTGATGCTGGGGTTCGTTCAAGAGTTTCGTGCGGAGCGGGCGATTCAGGCCTTGCGCCGCATGGCGGCCCCGTTGGCGACGGTCCTGCGGGACGGCATGGAGACGGAAATCCCGGCCCGCGAACTGGTCCCCGGCGACGTGATCCTGCTCCAGGCCGGAGACCGGGTGCCCGCCGACGTGCGGCTGACGGAGGCGGTCAATCTCAAAATCGACGAAGCGGTGCTCACCGGCGAGTCGGTGCCGGTGGAGAAACAGGCCGCTCCGCTGGCCAATCCCGACGCCCCGTTGGGCGACCGCCGCAATCTGGCCTTCGCGGGGACCGCCGTGACGTACGGCCGCGGCCGAGCGGTGGTCGCGTCCACCGGGATGCAGACCGAGTTCGGCAAGATCGCCCAAATGTTGGAGACGGTGGAAACCGGCCGGACTCCTCTCCAGGAGAACCTGGACCGGGTGGGCACCAAGCTGGCGCACGCCGCGTTTGCGGTCGTGGGGGTCATCGTGGTCATGGGCTTGTGGCGCGGCGAGCCGTTCCTGGAGATGCTGATTTTCGGCGTCGCTCTGGCCGTGGCCGTGGTCCCCGAAGCCTTGCCCGCCGTGGTCACGATCTCGCTGGCGCTGGGCGTGCAGCGCATGGTCCGCCGCCACGCCCTGGTCCGCCGCTTGCCTGTCGTCGAGACGCTGGGCAGCACGTCCGTCATCTGTTCGGACAAGACGGGCACGCTGACCAAAGACGAAATGACGGTCCGCCGAGTGTTCGTGGTCGGGCAGTCGCTGGAGGTGTCCGGCGCCGGCTACGAACCCGCCGGCCAGTTCTCGTCGCAAGGCACGCCCGCGGAACTCTCTCCGCCCTTGCGGCAACTGCTGCAAGCGGCAGCGCTGGCCTCCGACGCACATCTGGTACACGACCAAGCCGAGGGCCGCTGGCACCTGAAAGGCGATCCGACCGAAGGGGCGCTGGTCGTGGCCGCCGCCAAGGCCGGACTCGACAAGTCGGAACTGGATCGCCGGTTTCCCCGCGTCGACGAAATCCCCTTCACCTCCGAAACCAAACGGATGACGACGCTGCACCAGGATTCGGGCGGCGTGGTCGCGTACGCCAAGGGCGCGCCGGAGGTCATCCTGGCTTCTTGCACGCGACAGTTGACGGCGGACGGCGAAACGGCGTTGGACGAGACCAGCCGCGGGCGAACGGTGCAAGAAGCCCGTTCTCTGGCCAGCCAGGCGCTCCGCGTGCTGGCCGTGGCGCGAAAGTCGAACGCGACCCGCGACAATGCCGAACGGGACATGACGTTCCTCGGCCTGCTCGGCATGATCGATCCTCCCCGCCCCGAAGCCAAGGCGGCGATCCACACCTGCGAACTGGCCGGCATCAAGCCCGTGATGATCACCGGCGACCATCCGCTGACGGCGGAAGCCGTGGCCCGCGAACTGGCGTTGCTCAAGGACGGCCGCGTGGTCACCGGCCCGGAGTTGGAGACGTGGAGCGATACCGAGTTGGAGCAAGCGGTGGGCGGCATCGACGTCTACGCCCGCGTGTCGCCGGCCCACAAGTTGCGCGTCGTCACCGCCTGGCAGAAAAACGGCCAGATCGTGGCCATGACCGGCGACGGCGTGAACGACGCGCCGGCGTTGAAGAAAGCCGACGTGGGAGTCGCGATGGGGATCACCGGCACGGACGTCAGCCGCGAGGCCGCCGCCATGACGCTGACCGACGACAACTTCGCCTCGATCGTCGCCGCCGTCGAAGAAGGACGCGGGATTTTCGGGAACATCAAGAAGTACTTGATGTATCTGCTGTCATCGAACATCGGCGAAATCGGCCTGATGGCCGGAGCCACGCTGGCGGACCTGCCGCTGCCGTTGAGCGCCGTGCAGATCCTGTACGTCAACCTGGCGACGGACGGACTGCCCGCCTTGGCGCTGGCCGTCGATCCGCCGGAAGACGACCTGATGCGCCGCCGGCCCCGCGATCCCCGCCGCGGCATCTTCACCGCGCCCGTGGTGACCTTGATGCTGATCGGCGGGTGCTGGTCGACGCTGGTCAATCTGCTCCTGTTCGTCTGGGCCAGGCAGTCCGGACGCAGCCTCCAGGAGGCCATGACGATGACGTTCGTTTCGCTGGTGCTGATCCAGTTCTTCAAAGCCTACAACTTCCGCTCCGACCGGCACTCCGTGATGCGGCATCCGTTTGCCAACCGCTGGCTGAACATCGCCGTCCTCTGGGAACTCATGTTGTTGCTGCTGGTGGTATACCTGCCTTTCCTGCAACGGGCTTTCGGCTCCTTCTCTCTGACCTTGACGGACTGGGCGATTGTCGTCGGCCTGGCATTCACGGTTTCACCGGTGTTGGAATTGGCCAAGTGGTTCGGCCGCCGCCAGCTGTCGCGGGATTTCTGAGCCACAGCAGGTCGCCCGGATCGCAGAAAAAAAAGCCGATCGCCTCTTTCACTCAGAACCGGCAGGCATCATCATGAACGGCGCGATTGACGCGGGCTAGGCCGCTTGTCGAGGTGGTTGCCGGGAAAGGAGACAGGCCATGTCGCTCTTGGTCATCGTGCTCGGTCTGGTGGGGCTGGTTGTCGTGGTGCTCGTCGTGACCGCCCTCGTCCTGCTGCTGGTGCTGTCCCGGCACCGCACGTTCCAGCCGCCCGCGGCGGCTGGCGAGCCTCGCCGCATCCGTGCGATCGAGCCGGGCGAATCGCCCATCGCGTCGACGGCCGTGTGGCGCGGCAGCGAGTTGGAGGTGACGGCCGAGCAGGCGGCGACCGTCCACTTGTTCGAGGTTCCCGTCACGGACCTGGAGCAGTGCGCGATCGCCTGGCGGTTTCGGATCAGCACCAGCGGACTGGCATCTCCCGTCTACGCCGAGATGTGGTGCCGGATTGCCGGCATGGGCGAGTTCTTCTCGCGGGCGTTGAACCAGAAACTGCACGGCGACAACGCTTCCGTCAGTGTCGAACTGCCGTTCTATTTGAAGAAGGGGCAGCAGCCGGAGTTGCTGAAGCTGAACCTGGTCTTCGAGGGCCCCGGCTCCGCACGGTTGCAGGACCTGGAGATCCTGGCCACACAGCTGGCTGACTGGTAACGGTTCTGCACATCTCCGCACTAGACGCGATCGAAGTCCAACGCGCATTCGGCGCGGACGAACAGCACTCCCGCATCCCCGGCCGCCATCTTCCCGTAGACTTCGCCGTCCCAGACCTGGTACTCACGGCGTTGGCCGTCTTCCGTCTCGGAAGTGGCGTAGTAGGTGGTCGAGGCCCGAGCGTCGTCCCCACCCCCAGAAACGTGCGTCCGCTTGTCCACGACGATGACCGCCAAGGATTGGACGGGGGCACGCTCGTGCGTGCGCATCTTGCCGGACGTTTTCCAGAACGCCCACACGCCGCAGGCGACCAACAGCGCGGGCACGACCGCCATGCACAGCGGCACCAGGGAAAAAGCAGTCCCCGGACCTCGCCCCATCGCCCGCCCCACAACGCCGAACATCCCCGCCATCACCAGCGTCATCACGAAGATGAACAGCCCCACGCCGATGAACATGAAGAAGAAGCCGTAGGTCGCCACTTTGTGGACGGCGGTGTAACTGGGCAGTCGGGCCAGCCTCTGTGGCGAATTCCGAGCGGCATAGGCCTTCGAGGCTTTGACGCGGGCGAAAGACGCCAGCGGCTGGTCATCGGCCACGCTCGGCAAAGCCGATCCACAAAAATCACAGATCGCCGCTCCCGCCACATTCTCCGCACCGCAACCGGAACACTTCATACACCAGGCCCCCCCTCTCGCCGACGTCTCGGGTTGCCGTGCTGAACCCCCAAAGTGCAAGAGAACAAGGGGTTCGTGGCAAACCTGCCAGCAAATCGTCAGCCGTTGACGCCGAAAGCTCGCAAGACCTGCAGACCATCATCGACGCTTGGCCAACCCTTCCGACGCTTGGCCAACCAGTCCGGGCACCATTAAAGCCGGCATCGTGACGATGGTCAAGGCGACTGGCGTCCCTGGTTGAAACGGCGAGACCTTCGCGGCATCATGGTGGCGGTGGGGCCGAAGCGAAAGGACAGACATCGTCCAGTGACGGCGGCTCGGGTTGCTGGTAGGATGATTCACGGTCGTGGAGGTTCTTCGGGGAGGAGCGAGCGATGACGGTAGCTCGAAGTCAATTGGTGGATGTAGGCGCGGTCGAGGACAGGTTGACGAGCCAAAAGTAGCCGCAAGTTGGCGGCAGGTGGCGACGTCGCCATTTCCCGAACAACGGACGCAAAAAGGAGCAAGACCATGAAGCGATTTGGCGCGGTTGTGTTGGCGGCCGTCGTTCTCGGCGGCATTGAGCTTCACGCCCCATCGACGGCTGTCGGTTCCGAGACGCCGAGCGCAGACAAGGCGATTTACGCCCGGCCTTTTGAACCGCCGACGCGGCAGGCGCTGCTCGCACTGCCGCCGGGCGCCGTCGAGCCCCAAGGCTGGCTCCGCGACTGGTGCCTCGCGGCCAGAGATGGATACACCGGGCATATGGACGAGGTCCACGAGGCGTTCCGGCAGGCGTGGGCCGCCGATTACAGGATGACCGGGGAACGGCTCGCTTGGCCGAAGGGCGCTTGGCCCTACGAAGGCGGCGGCTACTGGTTCGACGGCCTCGTCCGTCTCGGCTACGCCCTGCACGACGAAGCGCTGATCCAACAGGCGAAACGCCGGTTTGACGTCGTCGTCACCCACATGAACCCCAACGGCATCCTCTTTCTCTGGTGGCTCGACAAGAACTCGCCCGAAGACGTGAACGCGGTGACGAAGGGCAGTGGCTCCTGGTCGATCTGGGCCAGCGGCCTGTTGGGCCGTGGCATGTCAGGCTACTATGCCGGTTCGCAAGACCCCGCCGTGCTCCGCGCGCTCGAGACGGCCTACAGCGGAGAAGGCGACTGGATCCAGAAGTCGACCCCGTCTAACCTGTGGGGCGCTTTCGACACCTACACCTGGACAGGCAACCAGGCCCTCGCCGAAAAGCTGACCGCCCTGTTCGCACTGGACGGCAGAGACATGGGCCGAGGCGGCGACTTCGGGAACCGCTACCGCAAGATGCCCAACGCCCAGCCGGGCACGGAAGACAACGATCACGTCGTCCATTTTCTCGAAAGCACCACGCCGTGGATCCTGGGGTATCTCTGGACGGGCAACCGGGAATTCCTGGACGCGACGCTTGCGTGGCACGGCCTCCTGGAACGCGTCGCCATGCAGCCTTCCGGCGTGCCGGTCGCCGACGAGTGGTACGGGCCGACCGGCGCGTTCCGCGGCACCGAAACCTGCGACGTCGCGGGCTACGTGTGGAGCAAGGCGATGCTGCTTCTCGTCACGGGCGACGGCGCCATGGGCGACCGCATGGAACGCGCGTTGTTCAATGCCGGCCCCGCCACCGTGACGCGAGATTTCAAGAAGCACATCTATTTTCAAAGCCCCAACCGCATGGTCCCGAATTCCCCGATCTTCGATCATGGGCCGCGCGCGTCGGGCGGGAACTACGAGTCGTATCACCATCCTTTGTGCTGCACGGCCGCGCTGAACCGCACTCTGCCGTGGTATACGACGCACATGTGGACGGCCACCTACGACCGCGGACTGGCGGCGACCGCTTACGGCCCGTGCCGGGTTCGGGCGATGGTCGGCCAGCGCGTGCCCATCGAGATCGTCTGCAAGACCGACTATCCTTTCCACGACACGATCGAGATGACGATCGCGCCCGCCCGGGAGAGCGAGTTCCCCATTTCCGTCCGCATTCCTGGCTGGTGTCGGGAACCGGTGGTGCGAGTGAACGGCGCCGCGCTGCCCGGCAGCAAGGACCGTCAGGGCTTCGTCCGCATCCACCGGACATGGAAATCGGGCGACACGGTGAGCCTTCGTTTCCCGATGACGCCGGTCGTCGCGACGGGCTTCGATCGGGCGAAAGGCACAGCGCCGACCCACTCGCACCACGCGACGAAAGTCTATCCGCCGGAGGCCGATCCCGCGCCCGGCCGGCCTTACGGCACCGTCTCCTACGGCCCGCTGCTGTTCGCGTTGGCGATTCCGGAGACCACGGACGCGAACACGCCGGATCCGACGACGCGTTGGAAATATGCGCTCGACATTCAGAATTCGGACATCAAGGTCGAGCGCAAGCCGATGCCCGCTCGTTGGGACTGGCCGTTGGCCTCGCCGCTCACGTTGACGGTCAACGCGACGCCCATCGACTGGGAGGTCGACTGGAAGAATCCGGCGCTTCCAAGCGGTCCGCTTGCCAAGGACAAGACTTCCCAACGCGTCACGCTCATTCCGTACGGATGCACCAAGTTTCGCGTCTCGATGTTTCCCGTCAGCGAGCGGCCCGAGAGGGCGACGGAAATGCCGGGACGGCCGGAGCAGCGGGACTTGGTCCGCACGGGAATGCACGCTCTCGCGGAGCCGCGTGTCGTCCAGGAGGCGAGCGGCTACAACTCGTGGCCGATGATTCAGGCGATCGGAGAAAAGCTGGTCTGCGTGTACAGCCGAGGCACGTCGCACACGATCGCTGAAGACGCCCGCGCCGTTTACGCACGAACCTCCACGGACAACGGAAAAACGTGGACGCCGGAAACGGTTGTCGCTAACACTCCGGGCTACGGCGAGGTCGCCGTTGGGAAGGGACTGGATTCCCAGGGCGCGATGTTCCTCTGGGTGCGCCGCATGAACGGATCGGAATGTGTTCAGGACCTCTACCGCACCACGGATGGTGTGACGTTCGGGCTCGTGGCGACGCCGAAGCTGGCCGTGGCACCCGTGCAGATCACCGACATCTTCTCGGTCCCCACGGTCGGGCTCATGGCACTGTGGTTCGCCGGGAGCTACGGTGATGATGGGCCGAGTCACTCGTGGGGCAAGCTGACCAGCCGTGACAACGGCGCGACCTGGGCACAGACCACCATCGAGTCCAAGTTGACGAAACCTCAGTGGCCGACCGAGCCCTCCGCTGTCTACCTCGGCAATGGCAAGATTCTCGTCGTCGCACGGACTGAGCAGGGGGGCCGCCCTCAATTCCAGATGGTTTCCTCTGATTACGGTGCGACGTGGTCGCGCGCGCCAACAAACATCGGCGATGTCCTGATCTCCACGCCGAGCCTGATCCTCGACGCCGAAACCGGCCTGGTGAGCAACTATTACTATCAGCGCGGCAAGGGAATTCTTTGGCGTCGAGTCGTTGATCCAGACAGCGTGTTCGGCAATCCGCTCAACTGGCCTGCGTCGGAGGCCGTCGCTACGGGTAGTCCGATCACGATTGATGCGGGCAACGCCAACGCCACCGCGATCAGGGACACACACTACGTCGCTTTCTACTCCGGCAAGGCTCCTGACACGGTGGTCCTGGTATCAGTGCTTCCGGCACCGACTGCTGGGAACTCGCTTTCCAGCCCCTCGCGCCCCGCTGGGCCGCGAAAATAAAGCGTACTGCTCTCAATCCGAACGGCGGCGGCGCCGGTTTGGCACGAAGGAGAGGTAAAAGCCATGTCCGATTTCCAGCGCAGTGGGGGCGTCGCGGGGTGTATTCTGATCGTGATCGTTGCCGTGATCCTGACGATCGGCAGCGGTCGAGTCGCCATGGCGGCAGAGCCGCAACTCCGCGGGATCTGGATGCACGCCTGGTTCGTCAACGGCGCTTACGGCCACCCGCAGCCGCTGCACGTGTTGGATCAGCATCCCGACGGGTCGTCGACAGCGGCGGAGAAAGGAGCACGCTGTGGTACGACCTGGGCAAGCAGTTTGCAGGAATGGAAAACGGTCGATCCGGTGCTGGAACGAATTCTGCCGGGACTCTGCATCTATACAAGAGTCAACGAGGGCAACGGCTTGACGCGGCGCGACGCCGAAACGATCTTTACCCAGTACCGCATGTGCCTGGACCAAGGGGCGCGGGGCACCAACTTCTATTCGTTGGACGGGACGGCCGCCGATCCCGTGCTGCTGGTGAACGAACCGCTGATCGAGGCCTTGCGCGACGGCCCGGTCAAGGAAAAAGTGCCAGCGTACCGGCCTCCGGCGCGCGGGCTGTCGAGACAGATCCTTCAACCGGAACGGAGCGAACACGGGGTCGGTCTCATTGGTCTCGATCTGACGCGCCAACGACGTGTGTGGGTGTTGGTCAGCCATCCCAGGTCATCCGACAGGTCCCCAGTCACCACATGGCGTTGATCCTCTTCACCGTTTCTTCCAAGAGCGGCTGTCCTTCATTTCGTAACCATCTCCGAAACCCTCCGGAAACGGCTCCGGCATGTCCACGTGGCAAGCATCCCAGTACTCTCGCAATTCGGCTGGTTCACGGATCAGTTGCTGATACTCCTCTTCACTCACCGGAAAACAAATGGTACGAATATTGTCATCATCACTTCATGGCCCCCAGAATCCGTGACGGTCAGCAGATTCCCGTCCCGGGCGAGTATCACGCAAAAAAGGAAGGCAGGCATTCTCATGAAACCGTCGCGAAGGCAGTTTCTCGCCCGTTCGAGCGTTTTGCCCTTCCTGGGGTTACTGCCGCCAGGATACCGATCGCCGGAAGATTTCTACGAAACGATGGAGGCGACGACCGCGCAGTACAGGGACCGCAAACAGGTTTTCAATATGTGCGGATACTCGGCGCCGGCGATTCCACATCTGCGCGTGGGTTACATCGGACTGGGCAATCGCGGCTACGCGTCGATCCAGCGGCTCGGACGGATGAATGCGGTCGAAATCCGCGCGATTTGCGACGTATACGACTATCCGATTCAGCGGGCGAAAGACTTCCTCAAGTCGAAAGGCTGTCCCGAACCGGCGGTCTACACCGGCTCGAACGAGGCCTGGAAAGGAATGTGCGAGCGCGACGACCTCGATTTGATCTATGTGCTGACCCCCACGTTCTATCATGCCGAGATGGCGGTCCACGTGCTGACGTCGGGCAAGCACGCGGCGGTGGAAGTCTCGGCGGCGCAGCGCGTCGACGACTGCTGGCGGCTGGTCGACGCCTCGGAACGGACGAGAAAGCATTGCGTCCTGCTGGAGAACTGTGTTTACGATTTCTTCGAGTCGATGGCGGTCAACATGGCGCATCAGGGGGT
>CAYUFW010000186.1:13182-16065 GCA_964443915.1 uncultured Pirellulaceae bacterium | reverse complement strand
CCGAGTTCCTGATGAGTATGAACATGTCGAAGTAAGCGGGAGCCCGACATGCCGAACGTAATCGAAGGCGAACGAACGGGAGCGGGGGCGCGGTTTGCCATTACCGTTTCCCGCTACAACGACACCATCACGCGCAAGCTGCTTTCCGGCGCGGTCGAGACGCTGCTGGCCCACGGCGTAGCCGACGAGGCCATCGACGTCGCCTGGGTGCCGGGAGCGTGGGAGATCCCGCTGGCGGCCGACCGATTCGCCCGCTCGGGCCGCTATGCGGCCGTGCTGTGCTTGGGCGCCGTGATCCGCGGAGAAACCACGCACGACCAGTACATCAACCGGCAGGTCAGCTTGAGCCTGGGGCGGACCGCCGTCCAGACCGGCGTCCCCGTGCTGTTCGGCGTGCTGACCTGCAACAGCCTGGAGCAGGCCATTCACCGCTCCGGCGGCAACGTCGGCAACAAGGGCGTGGAGTGCGCCGAAGCCGCGCTGGAAATGGCCAGCCTGCTCAAAAAGTTGCCGTAGCGCGAACCGCCCCACGAACTGAGACTCGAACGCCACCACACCATGTCCCTGTCCCTCCGCAGCCGAGCCCGCCAAGTTGCTTTACAGCTGCTGTATCAGGACGACCTGAACCCGGAGGTCGCACCGACAGCCGTAGCGCACTTTCTGCGCAAGAGCCTGAACCGCCAGGCGGCGGCGAGGGAGTTTGCCCTGTCGCTGCTGGACGGCGGGCGGGAGCATCGCGTGGAACTGGATCAGGTGTTGGCCGCCAACGCGGACAACTGGAGCGTGGAGCGCATGGCCGCCGTGGACCGCAATATCCTGCGGCTGGGCGTTTACGAAATTCTGTACACGGACACACCGGGACGAGTGGCCATCAACGAGGCCGTCGAATTGGCAAAGACGTTCGGGGCCCAGCAGTCGGCCCCCTTCGTCAACGGCATTCTAGACCGCGTGCTGCGCGAGCGCCAGTAGGATAGAGGACGAACCAGCCATGGGATTCTTCGATCGATTCAAGAGCAAGGCGGAAACGCCGACGACGGGAGCAAGCGACGCGGCGCAGGATTTGCCTCCCGCTCCGGAGGAAACCGCGCCGGCGGAGAAGGAAGGCCTGTTCGCACGCTTCAAACGCGGGCTCAAACGGACCGCCCAGTTGCTGAACACCGACATCCGCGACCTGTTCAAGCAGGAAGGCCGGCTGGTCGACGACGATTTCCTCCGCGATTTGTTCGCCATCCTCATTCGCACGGACATGGGCACCGGGCCGGCCAATCTGATTTGCGAGCAAGTGCGAGCGGATTATTCCAGCCGCGTGGTCAAGATGGAGGACATCCTGCATGCCATCCGCACCAAGCTTCTGGAACTCCTGGCTCAGCCTGAACAACCGATCGCGTTTGCCGCCAGCGGCCCGACGGTGATCATGGTCGTGGGCGTCAACGGATCGGGCAAGACGACCTCGATCGCCAAGCTGGCCCGCATGTTCCGCGACCAAGGCAAACGGGTGATTCTCGGTGCAGGCGACACGTACCGGGCGGCGGCCGTCGAGCAGCTGACGGTCTGGGCGGAGCGTGTGGGCGTCGAACTCGTCAAGGGCGAACAAGGCGGCGATCCGGCCAGCGTGGCCCACCGCGCGGTGGCCCTAGCGCTGGAGAGCGGCGCCGAGGTTTGCATCGTGGACACGGCCGGCCGGTTGCAGACCCAGGCCAACCTGATGAACCAGCTGTCCAAGATCCGCAAAGTGATCGGGAAGTTGGTCCCGGAAGCGCCCCACGAGGTCCTGCTGGTTCTCGACGCCACCGCCGGCCAGAACGGCATCAGTCAGGCCAAAGGCTTCTCCGATGCGGCGGGCTGCACCGGCATTGTCCTGGCCAAACTGGACGGCACGGCCAAGGGCGGGGTGATCATCCCCATCCGCCAGCAATTCAACATCCCGGTCAAGTACGTGGGCATCGGCGAAAAGGCGGAGGACTTGGCGCTCTTCGATCCGATCCAGTTTGTCGACGCGCTGTTCGCGGGCGGCGAGGCGTAATGCGGCCAAGCTAGAGCCGTTTCCAGTTCCTAACTTCCCCGCCCGCGGCCAGACAGAAAGTAGGCCGGAACAAGTCCGCGCAGTTCCGGCAGGAATTCCTGCGGTTTTCCGACGAGCAGCCGTGCCGGAACTGCGCGGACTTGTTCCGGCCTACCTGTTGCCCTACCAAGTCGCGGAAGACACCATGTGGAAAAGGGCACTAGCGCGGCTACTTCGAAAAAAGCCGGGCTGCTGGCGATGCGATCAGTCAAACCACTCGTCGTTCGGATCAAACTTGGGGATGACGACGATCAGCACTTTCATCCGTCCCACCGCGCGGTGGCGGACGCCGGGGCGGATGAGGATGCACAGCCCCGGGTGCACGTCCAGCATCTCGTCATTCAGCTGCATCTTGGCCCCCGGCTCGCATTCCAGAAAGTAATACGTCTCCGTCAGACGGCGGTGGTAATGCACCCGCGCATCGGCGGAAATTTCCGTCACGTGAACCGTGCCCGGAAAATCGGCCACATCCTGGAACGCCCGCCGCGCCGTGCCGCAGGGACACGGGACACCGCTGACTTTGGCAAAGTCGACCAACTCGTAGGGGCGAGACATCATCACCTCCTTGGCAGTCCGGCACGGGATCGAGACAACTCGCCCGGCCGGGACATCGCTCAGCACCACACCGCAAATTCGATCTGCCCCCATTGTAGATCATGCACGCCGTCGCTGCATCGTTCGAGCAAGTGTTCTCGGACCGCAAAGGCCCGGCGACGGGGGCCTTCGGGCTGGAGAACCCCGGCCCCGGCGCGGCGCATCAAGAACCCTGGCGCGAACACGCCATCGGCGGCGGCGGGCGGGAGGTCATGTTCCTGCAACTG
>CAYUFW010000186.1:0-13046 GCA_964443915.1 uncultured Pirellulaceae bacterium | reverse complement strand
AGCCGCACGCCATTCCCCTGCCGGACAGCCCCAACGCCCGTCGACGAGCAAACCGCAGAAGACGGTCGACCTTACTTCTGAACACAGCCCTTCTGAAAGCAGGCTTTCTGCTCACATCCTTTTTGGACGACGCCCTTCTGGACGACGCCCTTCTGGACGACACCCTTCTGGACGACGCCCTTCTGGACGACACCCTTCTGGACGACGCCCTTCTGAGCACAACTTTTCTGCTCGCATCCTTTCTGAACGACACCCTTCTGCGCTACACTGCCGCCGAAACTGCCGAACAGGTCAAAGGCATGCGAACTGCTGACGATCATGGCCAAACCGAAACCAAGCATGATTGGGAAGGCAATTCGAGACTTCATGTCGTGAACTCCGAACTAGAGAGGTGGGTAAGTTGGTGGCAGGACAGACACAATCGTTGGCGGAAGACGTCGGAATCGAACTGTTCGTTCGCTCAGGCGGCAATCCGCTGTGGGTTAGGCATCTCGACGGCGAGGTGTGTGTCGCCGAGGCCGGGCATCTCGTTCATCAGCACCTTCAAGTCAGGCACCAGCGCTGCCGGCACTCCTTGACCTTGTTGCTTAAGCAGTCTGGCGATTTCTTCGGCGGGCAGGCCTTGGCTGTGTGGCAGGAAGTGCATAACCTGTTCTTTCGTGCGGATGACATTGGACTTATCGGTCAGAACGAACCACCAGTTCAGTGGCCACAATGGCGGGGGGTAAACGAGGCAAGCTATTCCGGTTAGCGTCTTGTGACGTTGGCAAGCTGGCGAAGGAGTGCCGATTTTAGCCGGGCTCGTTAGCTAGCTTGGCCACACGTCACGGGTTCCCAGGCACTCAAACGGAGCTGCAAGATGACTCCAGACCCCACAGAACTGATCGCACCAATTCCTTGCCGACGTGTGACCCTCAACGCGGCCGTCGGGCTGCGGACTCTGACAACGCGGATGAATAAGACGACGGACTACCGCCGAGTCTTCGCCGGTTACGCGGCCGGCGAGCTGCTGGGCAAGGATCGGGAATTCATCAGGCCGCATCGGAGCAGCGTGGTCGGTCGGGATCACCGACCACCGACCACCGACCACCGGTCACCGATCACCCCGCTCAAGCCGCCGCTCTCTTGTTATCACTCTGCTCCCGCTCCTCCTCGCGGCGCACGGCGTCGTCGCTGATTTCGCCGTCTTCGCTGACGTCTTCGAAGCGGACCGAGACGCGCTTGGAGACGCCGGATTCCTGCATGGTGACGCCGTACAGCGTGGTTTTCTTCGAGTGTGTGACGATCACGAACTTGGTCGAGGCCAGGAAATCCTTCAGGACGTCCACGAAGCGGCCGATGTTGGCTTCGTCGAACGGCGCGTCGACCTCGTCCAGGATGCAGAACGGACTGGGGCGGAACTGGAAGATCGACATCAGCAGGGCGACGGCGGTGAGGGCTTTTTCCCCGCCGCTGAGCAGCGAGTTGCTGAAGGACGGCTTGCCCGGCGGTGTGGCCATGATATCCACGCCGGCGTCCAGCGGGTCTTTGCCCTCTTCCAGCACGAGATCCGCGCGGCCGCCGCCGAAGGCTTTGCGGTACAGGACCTGGAAGTTCGCTCGAATGGTTTCCAGCGTTTCGATGAACAGACGGCGGCTGTCCGCGTTGATTTTCTGGATGATTCGCTCCAACGACTCCTTGGCCTGCGTCAGGTCCTGGAATTGGCCGGAGAGCGTCCGGAAGCGGTCGTCGAGAGCGTCCAACTCCTCCAACGCGTCCACATTGACGGCCCCGATGCGGTTGATCTTGCTCCGTAGGTCATTGATCTCCGTCTCGACTTCGGTGCGCCGCTGTTCCTCCTCGGGGGACTCCTGCTGCTGTGTGACGGCCGCGATGTCGATGCCGTAGTCTTCGCGGAGGCGGCTGGCCAGCGTGTTGCGTTCGTGCTGCAGTTCGCCGGCGGCCAGTTCTTGTTTGTGCTGTTGATCTTCCAGTTTGCGGAGCCGGCGGCGGAGCGTTTCCTGTTCGGCGGCCCAGGCGGAACGCTGGGTCACGTGCTGCTGCCGGACCTCGTTCTCGCGGACGATGTCTTCAGCCAGCTGCTGTTTGCGGAGGTACAGCTGGGCCAATTCCGCGGTCACGCGGAGGATCTGTAGTTCGGTCTGATCGCGGCGTTGGACTGCCTGCTGCAGCTGCGTTTCCGCGTCGGCGATGGACCGAGCCCGTTCGCGGTGGTCGGTCTCGAACTGGACCATTTGAGCGCGGAGCGACTCCAGCCGTTGTTCGCTCTTGGCCACGTCGACCTGGGTCCGGGTCAGTTCCCCTTGACACTGGTCGCGCCGCGACTTGACCTGTTCCACCCGCCCTTCGTCCTGACGGATTTCGGCCTCCAGGGCGGCGATGGCGGACTCTTGCTCGGCCAGTTCGCGGCGGGCCTCCTGCAACTGGACTTGGGCCGTTTCGTGCTGGCCGCGGGCCGTTTCGCTTTCGCCGGAAACCGTCTGCCGTTCTTGTTCCAGCAGTTGCTGACGGTCTTCCAGCGCCCGCGTGCGGACCCGCTGGTCGGCCAGCGCGGCGTCGGACTGGCGGCAGGTTTCGGCCAGCAGTTGATGCTGCCGGTCCTGGCGGTCGATGTTCTCCTGCAGGCGGGTGATTTCCTCGGCGAACTCGGCCCCGCGGCGCTGCAGGTCCAGGATCTCCCGCTGCAGCGCCCGCAGTTCGCTGCGCCGCGAGATCAAGCCCAGGGCGGCCTGGGCGGGGCCGATCACCAGCGTGCCGTCGGCTTCCAGCACCTCGCCTTTGGGCGTGACGAACCGCAAGCCCTTGCCGACGGTCTTGCTCAGGGCCAGCGCGTCGGCCAGGGTCTCGACGAACCACGTGTCACCCAACAGGTGCGCCAGCAGCGGGCGGAACGGTTCGCTCGTGGTTGCCAGCCGGTCGGCGCGGCCGATCACGCCGGGCCGTCCCTGCAGTTCGCCCCGGCCGGGCAGTAGCAGCGGACCCAGGAACATGGGCGGCGTCGAGCCGAACGCGTCCAGGCGGACGAAGCCGACCCGGCCCGTGGGCTTGAAATCGCCCGATTCGATGCGTTTGACCAGCCGGCTGCCCGAGAGCACGATGTATTGAGCGACCTCGCCCAAAGCGGCGTCGACCAGCGGCGCGACCTCGACGCCCGCGTCGACCAGGTCGGCCACCATGCCGTGGACTTCGTCGCCGAACTGGCTGGCCTGCTGCTTCGCCGCGGCGAGCACTTCTTGGACTCCGACGCTCAAACCCGCGAGTTGGCGTTCCAGTTCTTCGAGCACGTCGGCCCGTTGCCCGGCGCCGGACAGTCTGCCTTGCAGAACCGCGAGTTCCTGCTGGCGGCGGGCGAGGACGCGGCGGTTTTCCGCCAGCTGGACCGTGGCCGCGTCAAGGGCGGCGTTCTTCTGCTGCGCCGCGGCGCTCAGGCTCAGTTCTGCGTTGCGGGACTCGTCGAGTTCGGCGGCAGAGGCGACCACGCTACGTTCCAGTTCGGCCAGCCGCTGCGACGTCCGTTCAATGTTGTGCAGGGCTGCGGCGAGGGCGGACTCGAGCGCACTGACGCGGTTCCCCAGGGCCGCGACGGACCGCAGCCGTTCAAAGTGCTCTTTGCGGCGGGCCTCGGCTTCCTGGCGGATGCCGTCCAGGTGATGCGACAGATCTGCGGCGGCCTGCCGGTGTTGAGCCAGACGCTGGCTCATCTCGGCGGACTCTCGTTCGGCTTGCGCCAGGTCCTGCTCGGCCGTCCGCAACCGCTCCTGCAGGTTGCCGGCGCGGTGTGTCATCGCCCGCAGCCGCTGGCGGTGCCGTTCGGCTTCGTCGTCCAATTCGGCACAGCGGGAGCGGCCCTCGTCGGACGCTGCCTCGCGGGCCGAGATCTGCTCCCGGTTCCGCGCCAGTTCGGCTTCCAGCGTGCGGAGGCGTTCGCCGGCCTGATCGACCACGGCGCCGACGTTCTGCAGGCGGGCTTCCAGGGCGTCGGACGCCCGGGAGACGTCGGCGGCCTCGGTGCGCAGGCCAGCCAGTTCGGTTTCGATTCCGGCCAGGCGTTCCGACAGCCGCCGCCAGTCGGTCACGCCGACTTGGGTCCGCAGTTGCTGCAGCCGTTCGCTGTACTCGCGGTACCGCTGGGCCTTGGCTGCTTGCGCCCGCACGCTGCGGAGGCGGCTTTCCACTTCCTCGACGATGTCGGACAGCCGCAGCAGGTTTTGTTCGACGCGTTCCAGGCGGCGTTGGGCCTCGACCTTCTTGGCCTTGAAGCGGCTGATGCCCGCCGCCTCCTCGAAGATCGCCCGGCGGTCCTTGGCGTTGGCCTGCAGCAGGCTGTCGACTTTGCCCTGCTCGATCAGGCTGTAGGCGTCCACCCCGACGCCGGTGCCGCGGAACATGTCGCGGATGTCCCGCAGTCGGCACGGCTTGCCGTTGATCAGGTACTCGCCTTCGCCGCTGCGGTACACGCGGCGGGTGACGTGGACTTCCGGGGCATCGACGGGAAAGGCGGCCTGGGAGTTGTCGAACACGACCGTCACCTCGGCCGTGTTCATCGGCTTGCGGCCGCCCGTGCCGGTGCCCTTGAAGATGACGTCGGACATCTCCTGGCCGCGAAGGCTCTTGGCGCTCTGCTCGCCCAGGACCCACTTCAGGGCATCGACGACGTTCGACTTGCCCGAGCCGTTCGGTCCAACGACCACGGTGATCCCGTCGGGAAACTCAAAGCGCGTCTTGTCGGCGAAGCTCTTGAAGCCGATCAATTCGAGTGCTTTGAGCATGGCCGTCAGACCGCCTGACTGAGGAGCCGGCCGGGTGCCGCAGCCCGGCTTTTCCGAAAAGCCGGGCTACCAAGCCGCCCGCGGCCGAGAAGCGTTTGTTGCTAGAACCATTTCGTCCACTTTTCCCAGAACCCCTCCGGGTCATCCTTCGCCGGGTCCACGTCAGGTTCCTGCCTGCCGGCCGGCCCGCCGCCGTTCCAGTCGTCGTCCTCGCCGTCCGCCGGCAAGCGGTTGCGGAACAGGTCGGGCATCGGGCTGGCGACTTGCCGCGAGTCGTCGCTGGCGGGCGCGTCGTCGCCAGAGGACACGTCGTCCGGCTCGCTGCTGTCCGAACGCCGCATCGGGCGGTTGACGCGGGGTAGCGCATCGACGACCACGCGCGGCTCCAAGTACTCTTTGCGTTTTGCCTCCAGCAGGGCCTGAGCGACGTCATCGTAACTCCCGCCGAGTTCGACGATCGTGCGGACGATGTCGTCCAGCTTGAGCGTGCAGAACTGTTGCCGGTCTTCCTCGCGGGGGGCGAACCGCGAAACTTTGATCCGGCCTCCTCCCGCGTCTTTCAGCAGGATCTTCTTGCCGGCATACAGAAACGCGGGCGGCCGCATTTCCACGTCCTGCCCGAAGACGACGATTTCCGGCAGGCGCGACCGCGACAGGTGAATCATCGGCGGTCCGCTGGTATCGAGCGTGTGGTAAGTGAACGCATCGCTGAACGGCCGGCCGCGGACGAGCGGATCCGAGGCGTTGTGAGCGCACAGGGCGCGGAAGGCGGCGTAGCGCGTCTCGGCGCTGGGGACGTGGAACAACTGGGCCAAGGCGTCGTAAGCGCTCACGTGATCCATGGCGGACAGGGCGGCGATGGCGTGCCAGCGGAAGGCGGGCTGATTCCGGGCCGTTTCCGCCAGCGCGTCGGCGGCCGAAGCTTCGCCCAGGTAGGCCAGGGCTTCCGCCGCGTAGAAGCGGACTTCGGGATCGCCGGAGGCCAGCCCCGTGCGCAGAATCCGGACGGATTCCTTGCCCAGGGCCTCCAAGTGCAGGGCCGCGGTGGCGGACGTAGCCGGCTCCAGCAGCTTGCGTTCGAGCAAATTCAGCCGGCGGAGGCAGTCCGTGGCCGACTCGCCGAGCGGGATGCTCTGAATGATGCGGACGTAGCGAACCAGGTTGTGCTTGTACTGCGGGTGTACTTCCAACTCGACGAAATTGTCCCGCTTGGGGGTCGCGACGCCGCGTTTCGTGCCGCGGTCGTACGTGTGGAACCGCGCGTTGATCGCGGCGCCCACCTGGGAACTGGTGCGGATCGAGTGCTGTTCGCTCTGGATCGCCAGTCCGATGGGCCGCGCCGTGAGCGCGACTCCGCCGCCCAGAACCCGGCCGCGGACCTCCCCGACTTTGTCTTCGCCGCCGTGGAACACGGAGTCGATCAGGACGTGGCCTTCGGCGAGCCCTTCCACGTGACCGGTGTGCAGCGAATGGTCCAGCACGGCCATCTCCCGCAGCCGGGCGCGCATCAGCCAGCCGCCCCGCAGGCTGGTCGTTTCGGACTTGGACGGCACGCGGACCTCGATGTCGTACCGGTCGCCTTTTTGCACGCCGGGCGGCAGAAAGCCGCGGACCAGTACGAGCGACGTGTCCGGCGAACTCAGGACCATGTTCGGGTTCTTGACGTCGTAGGTCTGCATGTCGCTGATCAGCGCCGTGCGCTGGGGGGACGGCGGCGGGTCGCTGCCCGTCTTGTCCAGGCCGGTCACCAGGCCCACGCCCTCCAGGGCGATGGGATTCAAACCCCAAGGGATCGAGACGTCTTTGATCAGCAAGACGCCGTCTTCCTCCGCGACGGGCTCCAACTCCGCTAATCCTTTGGTGTCTTTGGTGTCAGACGAAGTCAGCAGCAGCGGGGACGTACAGCCCGCCAGCAGCGTGGCTGCCAGCAAGGACACGCAAACATCAAACCAGCGGCGTCGAAGACTCGTTACAGGCATCATGCCTCACCGTGCTCCCTGCGCAAGGTCGCTCGCTGTCTCCGCTAGCACACGGCGCCGTGTGCCGGGAAAAGGCGGCAAGGCGTGCAGACCATCCGTGGACGCACCCTGAGCGGACCGCGGAGACAGGATACGGCGTGGGGACGATAGACAGTTGCCTGCAGGCAGTCAAGGTCGGTTGGTGTGGGAACGGCCCGAGGCCCCTGCCAACGACGTGTTGCCAACTTGCAGTGATCGGATCGGCCGGGTGGTGTCAGCGTTGCGTCTTGCCAGGCTTAGCTGGTTTTTTCGACACGACTGTGATTTTCGGCAAAATCGGGAAAAACCTGCTAACCCGCACAGCACGCAACCGACAAGTAATATCGGAGACAACGAAATCGGGGGCAACGGACAACTACACGACACGGGCATAAAAGGGGGAGGGCACCCATGAGACGTCTGATGGAGGGACTAGCATTTCTGGTTTGCGCTTGGGCCACGCTTGCGTGCGCAGCGGCCGACGTTCAGGAGACCACGGGAGCGACGGCAGCAGTGGCCAGCCAAACGGCCGGCACGATGCCGATGCCGCTGCCAAGCCGTGGCTACGTGGCTGTCCCCGTCAGCTACGACCAACCCGCCCTGCCAGGGTACGCGTGGCCGACCTATGCAAGCCATCCGAACTGCGCGGGGGTAACGTATCCCAGACACTATTCGCCGTCGGCTTGGCCTTACATCGGCCCGCACTACCCGTATCCCCAAACCCCGTTGGGATGGCGGAACGTGACGCTGGTTTGGGACGACGGCTGGTGGGGTCTGAATTTTAAGGCCAGGTGAGTTGCCTGCCCGACGCCACCTCCGCCGGAGCCCCGTTTTCCTGGACCGCCTGCAAGGCCAAAAGGTGGATATTGGGCCGTGGGCCGGCCACAATTAAACGCGCCCCCGGAATGCGGTTCCTGGCGGACGGTTCTACAGGCACCGGCCGCGGCGGCGGGCCACGGTGCGGTAGACGGCGAGCACGTTTTCGGTCGGCGTATCGGGCTGAAAGTGATGGCACGGACCCAGGACAAACCCGCCGTCGCGGCCTACTTCGTCCATCAGGCGGTCGACTTCCCGTTCGATCTCCGGAACCGAAGCACGCTGGAGCCAGCCTTGCACGTCGACGGCGCCGTGAAGCACGAGCCGGCCGGCGTATTCCCGTTTCAGATCGTAGGGATCCATGCCGGCCGCCTGACGCTGGACGGTTTGCAGCGCGTCCATGCCGCAGGCCAGGAACTGGGGGATCAGGGCCCGGCTGGAGCCGCAGCAGTGGTGCGTGACCTTGGCGCCGAACGAGTGGACCAGCGCGAACAGTTCCCTCTTCTTCGCCGCGAACAGCCGCTCGAACGTGGCCGCCGAGATCAGCGGAGCGCGCTGCGTGCCGAAGTCGTCGCCGCACAGAACCAGATCGATCCGCCCGCGGGCCGCCCGCAGGATGCGCTCGATGTGCTCCATGTAGAACCGGTGCCGCCGCTCGACGATGTACAGAAACACGGGATCTTCCAGGGCGATGTCCATCAACACCTGCTCGACGCCGCGGCCGAACGCCACGCCGTTGATGAAATCCTGCACGCTGAAGCTTCCCGCGGCGATCGCCAGATCCGGATAGCGGGCACAAATCGCGGGCATCGCTCCGTAGTCGAACCAGTCGGGACTGGGCCAGGGGAATGCCGCGGCCTGCGCGGCCGTCTCCCAGCCGGCATACGGCGCCGTGACCGGCTCGGCATATTCTCCGAACTCGTTGGGCATCGGCCGCCGCCGGACGCCCCACATGTCTTTGGTCGAGCCGTCGTCGAACGTTTCCAGCGGCGGGCCGATGTACGGCGGAGCGACGTAGCGGATGTCGGTGGCCAGGCGCTCCGGGAGCACGTTGTCGCCGGGACCGCCCATCGGCCGCAGCCCCTGACGTTCTGCCTTGCGGACGCCGGTCAAGCCGAAATGGGCCAGCAGCGCGTCGTGAATCTCCGGCGTGGCGTAGTAGTCGCACGGCGTACAATCGGGCGTAGTGTGCGCAAAGGCGGTGCGGACTCGTTCGCGTGGCTTCATCATCGCCCCTTTTTGATCCGCAGTGGGCTGAGGCTGAGCAGATGGGGATAGTCGGGATGGTCCATGCTGTGCTCCTTGGATCGCGTTTGGTTACCGCTATTTTGTCTGCCAGCCGCCTTCTGTGACGCCGGCAGCGTAGAGTCCCAAGGCGACGAGACCGACGGCGACAATCATGCTCGCCAGGAAGGCGACCACAAGGCACGAGCAGCCGCTTTCTGGAGTGCTCGACCCGCTGCGAAAGTACTCGAGTCCCCGCACGATGCAGGTCTCCTCGTGATGTCACTTAACGGTTAGTGCCCTCCCGAGCGAAATTCGTCCGCCAATTTCTTCTGCAACTCGACGGGCGCCGGGCCGTCGTGCGTGATCAGACGGTAGCGCAGCCGCAACGGTTGGCCGGCTTTCAGCGTCACGGGACCGGGCGCCACGATGCACGGATTGATCATGGCGATGGGCTGCAGGTTGTGCCACGTCGACGGCGGGTTGCCCGGATGGTCCACGACGGCCGCTCCGATGGTCCTGCCGCTGTCCAGCGCGATCGTGTAGCCGTACCAAGCGGCGGCGGGCCAGGCCAGGAACACGCCGCGATGGTGCGGATGATCGGTGGGGGCGAACTCGACCACGTCCTCGCCGGCGGGCGTCTTGACCGGAAACAGGCAGCACACGCTGTTGGCGGTCAGCGGCGTGTCCTGCGGCCGTTTGTTCATGTAGCGGAAGACCGTCTGGCCTTGGGGCGTCTTCAGCACCATGCCGAACTCGTCGGGGACCAGCGAATAGACGCCGCCTTGGTCTGCCGCCAGCGCCGAGTTGGCGCAGCACACAAGGAGACACGCGGAGAGGAGAATCACCAGCAACGTCGAAAGGAGAGCATTCATCGTTTGGCTCCTCAAAAGAAGTGAGGCTTCAGTCAGCGCTGGGGTCAGACGTACAAAATTCAATTTTCGCGGCCCAGACTCCAGACGAATGGCAGTACCCGTCCCCGCGAACATTGAATTCTGTACGTCTGACCCCTTCCCGGAATTGGTCTACTTGGCCCAATCGACCCACGACGGATACGTGCTTTCCGTTGCCAGGCATTGCGGGCCACGGGCACGCGGTGCGGAACCCTCGTTGTAGAACACGTACAGGCCGGGCTTGCCGGAGATCACGATGTCGTTGTCGCCGTCCTTGTCCATATCGGCGATGTTCATCTTCATTCCCACCGCGATGGCTCCGTTGGGCGGCGGGTTGATGTTTTTCTCGCCCTCGCCCGAGTACCAGGGCAGATGGTTGAACGACAGCACGTGCCGGACGAACTTGCCGCCCTGCAGGTCGTACCAGAAGGCGAACAACGGATCGTAACAGCTGGTGTCCCGGCCGTGATGGGCAAACAGCCGCTTGCCGCTGACCAGATCCGGCTGGCCGTCGCCGTTCAGATCGCCCAGCGCCATCGTGTGGAACTGGCCGAAATCAGTCTCGGCCCAATGCGTCTCGAAAGTCCGCTTGCCATCGGCAGCGACCTTCTGCTCCAGCCACGCCAAGCCGTATTCGTGCGACGCGCCCACGATGATGTCCGCCCGCTTGTCGCCGTTCACATCGTACACGAGCATCGGGTGCGATGCCGCGATGGGTTGCTCCGGCTGGCCGACTCGATGGACCAAATAGTCGGCGTGAAAGATCCACTGCCCGCGGCGCGGATCGGCCGGCGCTTCGTACCAGCCGCGCGGCGTGACGATGTCGTTGCGGCCGTCGCCGTTGATGTCGCCCAGGCCGTTGCCGTGGTGTTCGCCGTCCGTGCCGATCACATGTTCGACCAGCCAAGGCGCTTGATCGACGTGTTCGATCCAGGTCATCCCCTGTCCGGGCACCGGCGCCCAATGGTTGACCAGAATGTCGTCGTCGCCGTCGCCGTCGAAATCGGCCACGGAACAGCACTCGCTGAACGGCCCAAACCAATAGGAATGCCGGGCTGGATCGTGGACCGGCCCGTCGATTTTGACCGGCACGAGGATCGGTTCCCCGGCCCGGATGGCTCCCCAGTTCAAGGCGGCTGCGACGAAGATCAGGATCGAGCTTGCCCGCGTCATGAGTGACCTCCCTTGGCGGATGGAACGATGGCACGGGAACTGGCGCGCGTCCGCCGGAGTCTCGCGGGAAGCTTCAGGTCGCCTTGTCGTCCGGATCGTTGGCTCGACGGTAGGTATCCATTTTGTCCGTCTGATCCCAATCGGGCAACAGCCGCACGTCGTGCTCGCCGGCCAGGCCGCCGGGTTCGCTGGGCTCTGTGGGGTCGTCGGCGCGGCGGATCTCGCACCAGCACTGACCGGCGTGGTTGTGCTGGTGATCCACCACAAAGCCGGCGCGGCGCAGCAGCGGGCCCATCCAGCCCATGCAGTGGTCGCAGTAGTCGTGGTACTGCTGCAAGCCGTTGCCCATCAGGAACCCCTTGGACGGGCACTGGTGCATGTCGATGCGGTAGACGGTGTCGGTGGCCGTGCAGTGATACCCGGCGGCTTCGTCCTCGAGGGTGTGGCCCCAGTACTCGATCATGCCAGGAATGCCCTTGGACAGGATCAACTCGGCTGCGTGACGCTGCGAGTCTTGCGAGATGGCCTCGTCCCAGTACTGGCGGACCAGCGCCTCGCCGCCCGTTCGGCGCAGCCATTCAAAGGTCCATTCGTAATGTCCGCAGAAATCGTAGACGCCTAGCATGTGGCTTCTCGAATCTCGTTCAGATCTTGTGGGGGCGCTGCGCCGTCGCGCGTCAGAAAAGTCTGGCGGCACGAGCCGTTGCCGCCGGCCACGCGGACGGTGAATCCGGCCGGCGCGGCGATGGCTTCGTTCAGGAAATAACACTGCTGACAGAAACAGGGGACGATCTCGCGCTGGTGAGCGCGCAGGTGCTTGAAAGCCGGACAGACGGCGACTTCGACGACGACCGACTTGTCATCTTCCCGCACCTGGACCTCCGCGCCCGGTTCAGCCGCGAAGAACGCGCGCCAGTAGGCGGCGATGGCGGGCAAGCCGCCCTGTTTCCAGGCGGCCGCGACCGGCGCGTAGTACTGCGTGCCGAGGTCGGTCCAATAGCGGCGCAGCCCTTCCCAGCCGAACCGCTGCAGGAGGAAACGAAACGTGGCGTTGATGGCGAAATAGAAATCCGCCGCCCCGACGGGCTTGGTGTCGCGATATGGCAGGGGGGAAGGTTCCGTGCTCATGAGAGGACCGCATCCAATTTTGCCGCGCAGTCGGCCAGGTGCTGGTAGACGGCCCCAAAGTCGCCGCCCAGCACGACCAGTTGCGCGCCCAGTTGAATGATCGTGCGGGCGTCGTCCGCGCTGCCCACAGGGCGGCCCCAGGCTTTGCCGTGTTGGCGAGCGGCGGCGGCCACGCGTTTCTGGGCGTCCATGATCAGCGGGTCGTTGACGGCGGGCGAACAGCCAAGCCGTAACGACAGATCGCCGGGTCCCAAGAACAGGACATCCACGCCGGGGACGGCGGCGATCGCTTCCACATTCTCGAGGGCCAGCGGCGTTTCGATCTGGACCGCCAGGAACGTCTCGCGGTTGACCTGGTCCGTGTAGTCCGCCGGCGCGCCGACCAGGAAATCCGCGTCCAGGCCGGCTCCGTCCAGTCCCCGGTCGCCCAGCGGCGGGAACTTGACGGCCTGGACCAACTCCTGGGCTCGCTGCGGCGTGGAGACGTGCGGGATCATCAGGCCCGCAGCCCCCTCCTCCAGCAAGCGATACAGGCCGGTCTTCTCGATCGTCACCGGCCGCCACAGGCAATCGATATCGGCCAAGCGGTGCAGCGTTATCATCGCCGCAGTGTCCGACGGGTCCCACACGCGGTGCTCCGCGTCGACCCAGATGCCGTCGAAGCGAAACTCGGCGGCCAGCCGTGGAAAGTAACGCAAGAAACCGCCGACCGAACACACGCGGGCGACTTGGCCGGCGCGAATTTTGGCGAGGATTTTGGAGCGTCTGATCATGAGCGACGATTATAACGGGCCCACGCACCGCTGACAATTGGGCGAAACGCTTTCGCAGAGCTGTCTAGAATCCGCTCGGGACCGGCTGCCCATCGTTTCTGATGCCCAGGAGTTGGTAGACGCCCATCCCGGCGGCTTCATTCGCGGCGAGTTCCACGGGGTCTGAGCGGGTGACGTCCACGGCGTTGTTGTCGAAATCGATCGTATCGCTGATGAACCGGCAAGCGCCGTCGCACATCACGAAATGTGCCCAGCCCGGCTGGGAGCTGCTGA
>CAYUFW010000185.1:0-16218 GCA_964443915.1 uncultured Pirellulaceae bacterium | reverse complement strand
CAATCGCGCCGGGCTGTTTCCAACTGCGGAGATACTCGATTTGCGGCGGGCGGCACGCGTAGACCTGCACCAGGTCGCACGCCCGGCAAAGCTGGTAGAAGTCGTAACCATGCCAACTGTTCAGGTCAAACACGCCGTCGAATCCGACCCGGGCCCCGGAGTCCGTGCGGCGGATCGCATCGCGGCCGATGGCATGCGCCTGGGTGAGCACGCGATCCATGTACATCCGATGATCGGCCCAGCGCGGCCAGTGCTTGGGCTGGTCCTTGATCTCGTCGAACGTGGCCGGCGCAACGTCGGCCCAGCCGGCAAACGCGGTTCCCCAGGCGGCATTCAAGGCGTCGAGCGACCCGTAACGCTTTTCGAGTTCGGCGCGGAATGCGGCCAAGCAGGTGGGCGACGTGCAAACGTCGACCTGCCCATGCACCAGGTAGTTCTCATCACCCAGCGTATAGGCGGGCGGACCGAATGCTGCTGCGCCGGCGGCCCGATCGGCCAGGCCGGCAGTCCAACTCTCCAGGTGTTTCGGGTCGGTGAGGCAGGGCCGACGCGGGCCGGCGGTGGCTTGCTGCGAACTGATTCGCGTGATGTAGGGAATGCTGCGCAATCCCCATCGCGCCGCGTTGCGACACGCCGCCGCCGCGCGGATCGCGTCGCCGCCGGTCATGCCCGTGTTGTCGATCCAATCGACGCCGCCGGCAGCCAATTCTCGGTTGATGAAGTGCCGCACCGCGTGGTTTGAGCCATCGCTCCAGGCGAGGAAATGGAAATCGTCCACTGTCCGGTCGGGCACGGTGAACGTGGCGATCTGCTGATCCAGCAGCCGGTCGGCCTGCCGCAGTCGGACGCACACTTCGTGGAGCAGGGCAACCGTCTGAGGCAGCTTGACATGGAACGTCGCGATTGTGCCGGTGGGAGTGAAGCGGAGTTCTGTGATCCGCCGGCCCAGCGAGTCGGACAGCTCCAATTCGATCCGGGCGTCGGCCGGCAGAGCGCTCAACCTGACGCTGCCCGCCACGGTCCCGCCCGGCGAAACAGCCGGCTCGTTCAGGGTCAGCGATTCAATGTGCGGTGCGCCGGCTCCCAGGTCGACGTGGCCCGTCGTCCACCCGAGCGTCTTGCCGTCCTGCTTGATCCAGACACTCACCAGCCTCGGTCCGGTGGCCGGGCCCGGTAGGGCCAGCACGTGCCGGCTTTCGCCTCCGGGCAGGTCCAGTTTCCGGTCGGCCTGCTCGCGGAATCCACGCGCCGGATCATGGTCCATCACCTCGATTACGGCGCCCGGCCATGCGCGCTGGGCATGGACCATCACCTCGCCCGGCTTGTCGGTCAGGCCGATCCGCAGGGCCGGCTCGCGGTTGGCCGCCCACAGAACGGCCGAGGCAACGAGGCTATGGAAGTAATCGTAATAGCCGAGCACGTCGGGGGCCTCGTGACTGAGGCCGGGCGTGAGGCATAGCCTTCCACCGGCGTAGTGCAGTACAAGCACTCGCCCCTTGCCGCATTGGTAGGCCGTCGCGATGGGCCGATTCTCGGCAACCAACCGATCCAGGACCGGCAGCTTGGCGGCCGGCACGACGTCGGCCGTCCAATCGGCCGGTTCCAGTTGGCCCTTCAGTTCGGCGAGGAAGCCCGTGGCAGCGCCCAGTAGGATGAGCCCCGCGCCACCGCGGACCTTCTCGGCCAACTCGCTGCGCACGTGCTCCGGCATCAGCTTCGGCTGGAATCCGCTGAGGATCACGCAGTCGTTTGCGGCGCGGAGCTTGTCGGCCATCTCGAACAGCACGTCGGTCTCATTCTTCCGCGGGTAGCCGTAGACGTCGTAGGAGCCGTACAGGTAGAGCGAGCCGGGGTCCAGCAGGCTGTCGGGCGCCGAGACGGAAACGGTTTGACACGTCACGTCGAGCCGCTGAGCCAGTTCGACCGTCTCGCGCTGTTCCCATCGCGGGGCGATCACCAGCAGTCGAACCGGGCCGGCGGGCAGCGGCTTGGCCCACGCAACGTGCGGCGTGACCACCGTGTCGGTCATCTCGTCGAACGGCGTCGGCCGGCGCCGGGCCTGGGCCGCCTTGGCAAGCTCTTCCATGCGCGACGGCGTCATCCGAGCCGCGGGAACCGGGCCCGCCCGCCAATCGGTTGCGGCCAACCGGGCCAGGTCGTCGGCGATGGTGGGGCCTGACTCGACGAGGTATCGGCGGACGGGCGCCGCTTCGTGTTGCGGCGTGAAGTCCCACACGCCCAACGTGATCTTGCGGCCGCCCGGCTTGCCCCGGAACGTGGTGCGCACGTTGTAGGGCCCCAGGCCGACGACGGCGGCATCGAGTTCGTCGGGCACGTAGACCACGCCGCAAGGGCCGGCCGCGGTTTTCACCGTTTGCAGCAGTTCGTCGTACAGCAGCGCCCAATGCTCCTTGGCCTTGTCCAGTACGACGCTGGCAGGCGCTTCGACGTCGCGCGCGGCGGTGGCCAGCCGTCGCTTGCGAGGTTCGTCGAACCCCTGGGGGTAAGCGCTCAGACTCACCTCCAACCGTTTGGCTCCGGTTTCGGGACCAAGTGCCACCTGCACAAGCAGCTTGTCGTCGCGGCTGCGCAGCAGGAGCCGCAGGTAGACCGGTCCCTGGGGCGTGGTCCACTTGCCTTCCAGCAGCGTGTCGGGGCCGAATTGGCGGACTTCGCGGAACTCGCCCGGCATGTCGTGGAGACTCGTTCCGTCCACCTGAATGCCGATGAACGACTGGTAGTACCAGTTCGGCTTGGCGGGCGACGACATGCCCAACGCGATGAGCTTGCCTCGGGCCTGATCCCCGCGCGGCACGCATTTTCCCGGCGGCGTTCCTGCGGGGATTTCCACCGAGTAGTCCAGTCCGTACGCGACCAGGTCGTTGGCGAAGCGAAACTCCTGCTTCAGCAACCTGCCCGCGTCGACTTTTTCCCAACCACCGTGAACCCTCAGCAGCGCGTCGGCGGTGTCGGCCCTGGCCGTGCTGGAGAGGAGAACGGCAAGTAGTCCTGTGGCGATGGTCGTGTTTCGTATCCCAGGCATGGCGGCTCTCCTGATCGAATGGTGGTGAACGGGAACTCAATACGGACTCGCGTCCCCCGCTCAGCCAGAAACAGGGAACTAACTCGCGAATTGTATCACACCAACTTGTTCAATTACCCCTCCCCTGTCCCTATCCGCATCCGCCGGTCACAAGCATGGAAGGAGAGCGAGGCTGCCTTCCGATGGCTGATCGGGGCCCTGGAAGAACCACCATAAGGTCCGTTCTGTGATGATTCAGCTTGTTCACGGTTCCTGGCACGCGGTCAGCCACAAGTGACATGGCGATCTTGATGCCCCGCGACCACCCCGCAGCCGTCAAGAGCCTTTCGCGGCGGACGCCGTGTCCGCGAAACGGACTTGACGGACGTGCGGGCCGATGCGCAGGCCGGCCGCCTGGGGGTCGCTGATCGGCCGGCCATTGAACCGCAGGTTGGCAATCGTGACGCCGTCGACGCCGTGTTCCGCATCGAAACCGCGGAACGACGATGGCGGTGTATGCGGGCTGCTCACCGCGATATCGGCAAAGACCACGTCGCGGACGGTGCCGCGCTGGTCATCCTGAGAGTAGTTGTTCTTGCGGATCACAATTTCCAGCAGCGTCGGGCAGTAGCGGCTTTCGGGGTTGGCGGAGTACTTGTCCTCGCGGTTGGCCTGCATCCGCGGCTGCGGGTTCCGCTCGTCGATCTCGACGCGGATGTTCTCGAAGCGAACGTTGCGGATCGCGGCCCGGTCCCCGTGTTGGATGTCCATCGCGATGTGCGTCGTGCGCACGATGTCGCAATCCTGGAAGACGACGTCGGCAATCTCCGGCGCGCACGTCTCGGCGCCGATCTCCATCGCCCGCCCCCAGTCGCACCACACGACGCAACGGCGGAAGCAGACATTCCGCACCGGTCGCTCGTCGAACGAGTTCCGCCGCGGTTTCAGCCCCTTGATGACCAGGGCATCGTCGAACGCCCGGACAAAGCAGTCGCGCACCTCGACGTTCTGGCTGTTGCACACGTCGATCCCGTCCGCGTTGTACCGCCACAGGCCGACGAGTTTGACGTTGGCGACCGCGACGTTGCGGCAGCCGAACAGGCTGCAGCACCACACGTCCGGATCGCGCATCACGATCCCCTCGACGGTCACGTCGGAACAGTCGGACAGACGCACGGCGCCGCCGCCCTCGCCGCGCGGGTAGGGACTCACGTCCAGGATTCCGCGGCCCGCGACGCGGATTCCCGATGCGCCGTGGGCGTTCAGGCTGCCGTAGACGACGGCGCCGCCGGCGATGTAGACCGTTTCGTCGCTCTTCAGGTCGATCTTCCCCACGCGATGCACGCCCGGCCCGAAGTACCGCACGCCGGATGCATCCGGGGCGGGCGCGTCTTTTTCCGGCGGGCTGGCGAATAAGTGCAGCGCATGGTGCGGGCCGTTCACCTCGACAATCACCGGGCCGGGGCGCGTCAGAGAGAACGCAATGCGGTTCGCCTCAACCGTGGGCTGGATGCCCAACGACATCGGCCGCACCACGACCGACTCCACGGGCCGCCGCGACTGCACCGCGACCTGGACGGGTTCCGCCATGTCCCAACAGGCAAACCCGGCCGGTTCCGTCTGGTCCAACGGCCGCTGATAGCCCGGCCAGACCCGATTGAAAGGCACCGCCGAAACGCGACAGGCAAAGACGGGAACCGGTTGACCATCGACGGTCACTTCATAATGTTCGCTCAAAGTCTCCCCCGCTGGCGCCGGCCACGAAACAACGCCCGCTGCCCGCGCGGTCTGCATCAGGCCCGCGGTCAGAACCAAGCCGCCAAGGAACTGTACAGGAATCAAACGCATCATCGAATAGAAGCGGGTCATAAGCCCTCCGTTCAAGGTTGACGCTCGATACGCATTGCGTCATGCGCAGGACAGCGCAAGTGTACATGAAGTTCCGGCCATCATCCGTCCCAAAGCAACAAACTGCAATTCCCAGAGTCGTGTTCGCCAAAACGACCCTGCACAGCCAAGTCTCGATTTCGCAAAAGCCGATATTTTTGTCTGCAATAGCCAATCTTCTATCGGACGAGGTGCCGAGTTGCCGGCCCGCCCTGTCGTCAGTCTGTGCATGATCTACAATGATCGCTGCCGGTCAACACAAGGAAGCCGATTCACACTGAATTGGGCGACTTTGGCGGGCCAACGGCTTACGCAAGCCTAGCCTCTTCGCCGGACGGAAAACAACTCGCTGGCTGTGCGCTCGACAAGAAGTGGCTGAGCCGCCTCGGCGACCTTGTCGGCAAGGTCCACGTGTGGGAACTGTCCGAGGAATACCAACGATGAAAACCACCTGGTGTATGGCCGCAGCGAGATCCCTGACGGTCGTTTTCGGCTCTGCTTGGGCCGTGATTGCGGTTTCCGATTTGCCTCCAAACCCTCTGAATACGAGCATTCTATGACCACGAACAACCACAACCGGAGAGAGTTTGTCAAAGCGAGCGTGATTGGCGCCGCGGGGATCACGATCGGAGGAATGGGCTTCAGCGCCAAGTCCTATGCGGCGATCGTCGGTGCCCAGGATCGCATCCACGTCGCAGTGATCGGCGTACGCAACCAGGGTACGGTCCATCTGGCGAGTTGGTGCATGCTCAAGGACACCCACAACGTACAGGTCCGTTCCATCTGCGACGCCGACGAGGCGCTCTTCGCGCCCGCCCTGAAACTTGTCGAGGAGCAGTCCGGCGTGAAGCCGGCGGCCAACTGGGACCTGCGCGTGATTCTCGACGACAAGGAGATTGACGCCGTCTCCATCGTGACTCCCAATCACTGGCACGCCCTGGCCGCCATCTGGGCAAGTCAGGCAGGCAAACACGTCTACGTCGAAAAACCCGCGTCCCACAACATCTGGGAAGGCCGCAAGATGATCGAAGCCTGGCGCAAATCTGGCCGGCGGATGCAGGTCGGCCTGAACAATCGCTCCGGCACCAACGTGCGCGAGGCCATCGCGTTTCTGCACGGCGGGGGCATCGGCGAACTGTACATGGCGCGCGCGCTTTGCTTCAAGGCCCGCGATTCCTATGGTTTGGCCAAGGACAGCTCGCCGCCCGCCGCGTTTCACTACGACCGCTGGCTCGGCCCCGCGCCGCTGCGCCCCTACAATGAAAAACGCAGTCACTACAACTGGCATTGGTATTGGGACACCGGCAACGGCGACACCGGCAATACCGGCCCGCACCAACTGGACATCGCCCGCTGGGGCATGCAGAAGAACGAGCACCCAGTCGCCGTGTATTCGACGGGGGGAATCTTCGGCTTCACGCAGGACGAGGGAAAGACACCGCCCACCATGGTCTACGGCGGCGTCGAGACCTACGGCCACGACAAAACGACGCAGGAAACGCCCAACACGCAGACCGCCGCCTACACCTACGCCGACGGCAAGATCATCGAGCTGGAAACGCGCGGTCGCTATACCAACCACGAGGGTAGCGCGGGCCAGGAAGTCGGAAATGTCTTTTACGGCACGGAGGGCTGGCTCGAAATCAGCGGCCAAACCTGGAAGGCATTCCGCAGACGGGAGAAGCGGCCCTTTGCGCAATCCAAGGAAGCCCAGGGCGAACGCGCCAATCACTGGGCAAATTTCTTGGAGGCGATCCGCTCCGGGCGAAACGAAGATATGCATTCCGACATCTACGAGGGCCACCTCTCGACGTCGCTCTGCCATCTCGCGAATATCTCCTACCGTGTCGGCCGCTCGCTCAAGTTCATTGGTGCCCAGGAGAAATTTGCCAACGATCCGGAAGCGGACAGTATGCTGACGAGGGTCTACCGCAAGCCGTATGTCGTGCCAGAGGTTGTTTAGGTGTGTTCAGTCGGCAGAGCGATCTGCAGAACACAACGGTCGTCGACGGAAAGCCGGTTCGCGACTGGCTGGACGGTTACAGCGTATTTCCCGACGGCGTGCTGGTCAATCACAACCGGGTGCATCCCGACTACCTCGTCTCCGATCTGCCCCGCTGGGCCTCGATGGTCGATCCAGAGCAATGCCCAGGCATGGATGCAGTAGTGGCTCATGCAGCACAACCTCATGTCGGCCGTTAGCGACGGCTGAGAGACGACGTCCGAGCCCGTTTCCGCCGAAAAGTTCTTTTGCTGAGGGCGATCGCATGAACGGGACTGGCGCGGAGCAGATTCACGAGGCTTCCCTGGTGCTGCTATCTCTTGATCCAGACCGTCTGCCCTGTGAGTTCCCGCGACCCGGGACGCGACGGCCCCGCATTCCAGCCGTTCGGCTGCTCCCGGATCACATACCGGTTGTTCAAGATCGCCGAGTTGAAGAAGCCCAAGTCCTTCCCGCCCACCACGTCGAACAGCGGCCCCGGCTCGCCCGACCAGTGTCCCGCGATGCCCTGGAAGATGCTGACGTGGCGACAGTTCTCCACCCGGACGTACGGCGCCGAACTGCCCTCGAACTGAAACACAAGCATTGCCAGGTTCTCGCACCCGCGCAGGATCGCCGCCGTTCGCGTGTAGTGTTCCTGCTGCACGCTGTACATCCACTTCCGCCCCGTCGACGAGATCTCCAGCCCGTCCAGCCCGACCCCCGGATTCCACGAGTTCTCGAAAAAGCCTCCGCCCCTTCCGCTGATCCGCCACAGCAGTTCCTGGACCGTGCTCGTCGGTATGCAGAGTGTGTCGACCAGCATCGACTTCTCGCCCGCCCGCCAGTCCATCCAGGTCCCGCCCGGACTCTCCATCTGGAAGAAGAGGTGGCACAAGGTTACGGTTGCGATGCGATCCGGCGTCGCGACGTGGGCGATGTAGCCGCGTCGCGGGCGGAGGCTGATCGCCTCCGGCTTCTACCCGTAGAACATGCCTGAAATGTGGCCGCGATCGCCCCCAACGAACCTTTCGCCCGTCTTCGCCCACACGCCCCGGAAATGGGGCGTTTTTGTTGGATTGGTCCACGGGGCCAATTTGCCCGCCGGTCGCGACGTGGGCCAACGTGGGCGACGTGTGGCCGCCTCGCCAAAGTCTGTTGGGGGAGCCCAATGCCCGTCCTGCATCTTGGGCGCTACTCGCGAAACCGCAAGGAGTACAGGTCCGCGTCGCGCATCACTACTCGGAGGCGGATGGGCCGGTTGGCAAGGGTACTCACGTCCGACTTGTCATGCCAAGTTACGACTCGTTCGAGCGTGTCGCCGAAGATCTCGTCGCTGTCGGCCACTGAAAACCCGGGCAGCGGCTGGCCCGTGGCGTCTTGCAGTTCGACGCGGAGATGACCGGCGGCGGAAGTCGCGAAGTTCAGCGTCAGTTCGCGGCCGCAAAAGAGCAGTGGCTTGGTCAGAAACTCGCCGCCGCGGCCGGCGTGCAGCGATGCGAAGCCGTCGATCCGCAACGTGTGGCGACGGAGCCGCTTGGGTCCTTTCCAGTGATCTTCGCCGACGTACAGCGACAATTCTGGCGGCGCGGTGGGATCGGCGGCGGGCGTTTCCAGCAGGCCCAGGTTCTGGTAGCAGTCGCCGTAGAGCCAGTTGTCGCGACGTTCGGGACCGGGCCGGAGGAAGGCCTCGTCCCAGCGATGAAAAGTCCGGCCATCGCGGCTGGTCATGAACAGCCCATCGGTAATCGCCGTGCCGTAGCGCGGATGGAACTTCATCCGCCGCTGGCGATGCTCCGGGTCTGGCAGGGCTTTCATCGACGGCGACCACGGCCGTTCGACATACCGTGTGGGGAAGCCGACCAGCAGGTGCGGGGCACGGTAGTACGGCTGCACTTGGTTTGTGTACAGCGGCTCGTCGGGCGCGTCGGGGAACTTCAGCAACTCGGGCGTCGTCCACGTCAGGAAATCCGCCGACGTGGCTACGCGAATGTCGCGGATGCCGCTGTGGAAGTCGCGGACATAGCACCAGTAGTGTTTGCGTTCGGCGTCCCAGAAGGCGTTGTTCTGCGTGTCGAACGCTCCTTGGGTGATGACCGCTTTGTCCGCCAGCGGCGACCAGTGCAGGCCGTCGTTCGACCTGTAGGCCCGCAGCCCACCCGGGCCGCTGCCCACGGCCTTGTATCGCTCGCTGGGTGGGCAGTCGGGCCGCGGGTCCTTGAACGGCGTGAAGTTATCCAGGCCTGGCCCCGACCATACGATGTTGTTCCGCTTCGAGCCCTCGAATTCGAACAGACCCAACTCGGGCTTCACCCAGCGGATGCCGTCTTGGCTCTCGGCGTAGCAGGCGAAGATCGGTCGCTGGGCCATCTTCGTCCCGTCGGCGCTGGTCAAATCCGCGGCGATGTAGTACATGCGGATGACATTGCCGTCGCGAAAGATTGTTTCGTAGCCGCAGCCGCTGCCCTCCCACGGTGCGTCGCAAACGAACACCACCTCCTGCGGCGTGGGCGAATGCAGACGCAAATCGACGCCATCGCGACGATCGAGCAGGAAATCGTCGACGAACAGCTCCCGCCGCGTGCCGATGTCGATCGTGGCGGGCTCCGCGGCAGACAGGACGGCCGCGAAAAACAACGCCCCAAGGGAAACAGAACGGACAACGGATGTAAGCCTGCGACTCCCGCTCATCGTCGATCTCCTGCCAAGGACGTCTGTCGGCCCCGCCAACTGATAGGTGATCTTGCCTCCGACGACAGCACAGAGCATAAGCGGGGAAGCGTGGTCAAACAAGAGTCTTGGGTCGGCAGTGGCCCGCCATCGTCGCCCCCGCGTCCCCAAACCGGCCGGCAGGGCCCCGGCGTCGCGACGTGGGCGACGTAGCTGCCTGGACGCGATGCAGCAGGTCCTCGACGCCGGCGGTCCACCGTTCTGCCGCAGCCCCAGGGCGCTCAGTTGGCGGCCTCCCGGTGGCAATTTGGCCAACTGCCGTTGCGCGCTTGGGTGATGCCGTTGCGCACTCAGGTGAAACTCACCCAAGCAGGAAACGGGAGGTACGCAACCTGCAGGTCGCGCCCACCCAAGCGACTTACCACAGCGACGAGCGGAAGCCGCGGCGGTTCGAGATCCTCGTCGCAGGCCGGCGGATCGCTGAGACAACGATCGACCGCAGCGAGCCTCCGCGGTTCTTCGACGTCGAGCACGCGATTCCCGCGGAACTGACGCTGGACGAACAACGGGTGACGGTGCGATTCCAGGCGGCTGCGGAGCAGCAGATCGGGGCGGTGTACGGCGTCCGCATGATCCGCGCCGACGCGCTCAGGTAACCCCGGGCGACGTGTTTCGGGAACTGCAGCGGGGTAAAGCCTTTGAGGAGCTACAGAGACCACGGTTCGCGGAGCGGCTGGCTGAGAAGCGCGTTCGCTTGCTCGTCGCCCTCGAACACCTCCTTTACCGGATCCCACTTCAGCGACCGCTCCAGCCTGAAAGAGGAGGCGACGAGGTGGCCGAGCGACGCCCCGCGGTGGCCGATCTCCTCGTGCGAGCTCGGCTGCTTTCGCGTCTTCATGCACTCGAACCAGTTCGCATGATGGTTATTGGCGCCGCTCGCCTGTCGCCGCTTGAGCTTCAGCTCCTCGAAAAGACTGTCCGGTCCGCCATTGATCGGGTGGCCGTACTCGACGTTCAGCCAGCCGCGCTCGCCGACGAAGAGCCCGCCGAACATGCCGTCCAACTGCGTCTCGCCGGGCACCGCATGGTAGAGCTCCGTCACCTGCCTCCAGCCGTCGACGTGATGGAGCAGCGTCCCGTTCGCATATCGGCACGTCAGCGTCGGAAACTGCTTGCCGGAGGGGTGCATGATCTCGACCGGCCCGCTCTCTTCCACGCCGAGGGCATACTGAATCACATCGGCCGAGTGCGAATGATAGTTCGTCGAGACGCCGTTGCCGAAATCCCGACAGAACGTCCAGGGCACAACTCACGGGATTTCTGTGGTAGTGATGGCTATAGGAATGAACGGCTGCGGGACCGACCCAGAGATTCCAATCCAAGCCCTCGGGCACCGGTTCCTCGGGTAACGTCGGATTCAGCGTGACGCGCGAGTTGCCAACCGTCGGCACGTGCGTCCATCCCCAGAGCGTGAATACCGACTTGATCTGGCCCAAGCCACCGGCGCGAATGAAGTTGATCGCCTCGTGGAGCGTCGTCATCGAACGGTACTGCGACCCGTTTTGAAAAACGCGCTTGTTCGCACGGACCGCCTCGACCAGCGCGCGCCCCTCGCGGATTGTCATGGAGACCGGCTTCTCGCAGTACACGTCCTTGCCCGCTTTGACCGCGTAGATGGAAATGGGTGTATGCCAGTGGTCTGGGGTGGCGATCACCACGCCGTCAATGTCCTGGCGGGCCAGCAGCTCACGGAAGTCGTTATAGGCCGCGCAGCCGTGGTACGTCCCGCTGGGTTGTGATGCGGCGTAGTTGGCTTCGACAACCTCCTTCCCCTCGTCGCGGCGCGACTTGTCCACGTCGCACACCGCCAGCAACTGCACGTCGCTGTCGTTGGCCAACCGCGTCAGATGCCCGCGTCCCATACACCCGCGCCCAATCAGCCCCAGGGTAAGCCGGTCACTCGGCGCCACCGCCCCAGCGGCCCCCAATGCCGACGACGGTATGATCCATGGCAGCGCCACCGCCGAAGCCGTGGTCCCCATGAATTCCCGCCGCGTCATGCTCTTGCTTGCAGAACTCGCTGTTATCGTCATGCCTCCGCCTCCTATTCTCCGTGTAGGCGGGTTTCTCCGAAACCCGCCAAGGCATCATAAAAGGTTCCACCCCCGGCGTCCCCGCGAACACGATTCCCGCGTTCGGCCTCCACTCACGCCAAATCTCCCGGTCCAGCGAGCCGCCTGATCTACACGCGGAGCAACTGCTGACGTCCGCGCCGTCGGGTTCCGCCAACCTATGCGGCGACCAGCCAGCTGTCAACATACGGATCGTGTTTCTGGCGCGTTGCCGGGCGTGCCGAAAACACCGTTCGTTCTTGGGACGCTTGGGTCGCGGCGACGACGCGGACGATAGCTGAGCCAAAACGCAAAGTCATTAGAACCAGAAAACATTATCAGGTGATTGTCAAATGCGAACAAACTGGGCACCAAGCATAGGCCCGCCTCCGAACGACGCCGACACAGCCACGCTTGGTACGACGGATAGTAGGGCGTCCCCGCCGCAGTTTGGCCGACGGCCGTTGCGCGCTCAGGTGAAGGCGTTGCGCCCTCAGGTGAAACCCAAGCAGGAAACGCGAGGTGCGCAACCTGCACAGTCCGTCATGTCCCTTCGGGACGCCCGGGATTATGAAAATTGGTATACTGCATCTGGAGGCGACCTCTGTCCAGTAATTCGGGTTTTGGTCACGTCGCATTCCCACGGCATTGGGACCTGCCGCCTGCGGGCGCAGGCCGTCCTGCCATCCGTCCCAATTACCTGGGGGGGGTGTTTTGTACCCAAGCCCGTTTTCCGCCCCTGGATTTTCGGAGCAGGTCGCGCCCACCCAAGTAACGAACTGAGATTGGCCGAGCGTTCCCGCTGAACAGACCTGACACCGTCGAATCTCGACTTTCCTTAAAGCGGATGGTCTTATCCGGAAAAGGCCGTCTTCGACCGGATGGACCGCCGATCTGGTGGCCCGCAGTTCGGCGAGCCATGGCCGTTGCGGCGTCCGACACGCCCGGCGGTCGCCGCGCCAAACGCTGCCGGAGGATCAGAGATTGCTCAGGCTGAATGCCATAAGCCAGGAAGACGGGACGGACTGGTGGGCGGCGCCGGAGGCCGCAGTCGCCCGCATCTGCTGCGTGTCACGACTGACGCGGCACTGGACGGCCTGGTGTGGCTGTCGCACGCGGCCATTTCGCGCGAGGTGGTCGAGAACTGTTTCGCGCCGAGGTTCCTGGGCGCAGAGCCGTTGATGCGGGAGAAGACCTGGTGCGAAGTCTGGGAACGCGACCGGATCGAAGAGCTGCCGATGTACTCGCTCGGCTACCTGGACGTCGCCCTGTGGGACATCGCCGCCCAGGCGGCGAGCGTACCGACCTACATGCTTCTCGGCGGCCACAAGGACCAAGACAATCAAGGGCCGGGACAAACATGATTCTGCCGGTTATGATTCTGCTTTCGCCCAACCGACTCTTGGAGCCATCGAACATGTTACGCTGCCTCACCGGTCTGCTCTCCACGTTCTGCCTCGCGTCGGCCGCTGTGCGGGCCGCGGACTTCTACGTCGCGACGACGGGCGACGATACCCAAGCCGGCACCGAAGCCCAACCGTTCGCGACGCTGGCCCGGGCGCGCGACGAGATCCGCAAGCGGAAGCAGTCCGGACCGCTGCAGGAAGCGGTCACGGTCCACGTGAGCGGCGGGATCTACGCGCTGCCGCATGGCCTGAAGCTGGACGCGCAGGACAGCGGCACCGCGTCGGCGCCGGTCGTCTACCGCGCCCGCGGGACCGAGCGGCCGATCCTGATCGGCGGGCGCACCATCACCGGCTTTACTCCGCACCAGGGTCAGATCCTGAAAGCCGACGCCGCGGCTCAAGGCTTCCGCGGCATCGCGTTGCGCCAACTGATTTTCGACGGCCAGCGGCAGCATCTGGCGCGCTACCCGAACTTCGATGCGCAAAATCCGTACGGCGGAGGCTGGGCCTACGCCGAGGGCAAGTTCGTGCCCATGTACCAGGAGGTGCCCGGCGAAGACCACCATTCGTTCGCCTACAAGCCCGAGGACGCCCGGCCATGGGCCAAGCCGGACGAGGTCGAGGTGTTCGTGTTTCCGCGGTACAACTGGTGGAACAACATCTGCCGCATCAAGTCTGTGGACCGGGCCACGCGGCAGGTGACGCTGGCCCAGGACGCCTCGTACGCCATCCGGCCCGGCGATCGCTACTACTTCCGCAACGCCTTGGAGGAACTGGACGCGCCGGGCGAGTGGTACCTGGACCGCAACACGTGGACCCTGTACTTCTGGCCGCCGGCGCCGCTGGCGGGCAAGGCGGTCGTGGCCCCGACCACGCGCACGATTCTGGAACTGGGTCCGGGCACGGCCTACGTGGCGTTCCGCGGTTTCACGATCGAATGCGCGGAGGGGAACGCCGTGGTGCTGACGAACACGACCAACTGCCACATCGTCGGCTGCACGATCCGAAACGCGGGCGACTACAACGGGTCGGGCGTGGTGATCCATGGTGGCGCGCGGAACGGTGTGCTCGGCTGCGACTTGTACGAAATCGGCCGCGACGCGATCAGCATCAACGGCGGCGATCGGCAGACGCTGACAGCGGCCGAGAACTTCGCCGACAACAACTACATCCACCACACGGGTGTGTACTACAAGCAGGGCGTCGGCGTCCAGCTGAGCGGCGTGGGCAACCGGGCTTCGCACAACCTGATCCACGACTGCCCGCGGTTCGGCATCGGCTTCGGCGGTAACAACTTGGTGCTGGAATACAACCACATCCGGCACGTGGACCTGGAGACCGCCGACACCGGCGCCGTGTACACGGGCGGCCGGGACTGGCTCGGCTCGCGCGGCACCGTGATCCGCTACAACTACTTCCACGACATCCTGGGTTACGGCTTCGAGGACGGGCACTGGGTGTCGCCGCACTATGCCTGGGGCGTCTATCTGGACGACAACACGGGCGGCGTGGACGTGATCGGGAACATCGTGGCCCGCGCGATCCGCGGTCCGATCCATCTGCACAACGGCCGGGATAACCGTGTTGAGAACAACGTCTTCGTGGGCGGCAAGCTGCAGCAGATCGAGTGCAACGGCTGGACCGAGACGCACAAGTACTGGACCGACCACCTGCCGACGATGGTCAAGGGCTATGAGTCGGTCGCAGACCAGCCCGCCTGGCGCACGATGCGCAACATGCACATCCATCCCACCAAGGCCGTGCTGCCGGACGGCAAGATCATGACGGGCAACGCCTTTCTGCGGAACGTCGTGCTGTGCCTGGAACCGCAGGCCAAGTACGTCAGCGTTCGCAACTTTCCGTTCGAACACAACGCGTGGGACTACAACCTGGTCTGGCACGGCGGCCAGCCCGTGCTGACCGGCCAATCGCAGGCCGGCCGCGAGCTGTCGGCCGATAACCTGGCGCCGAACGGCAGCTTTGAAGATGGTCAACCGGGCTCGCCACCCAAGGACTGGCAGTGGCAGATCCGTCCGACGCCGACGGCCACGGCGGAGCTGGCCGCCGGGGCAGGAGCGGGCGGGAAGCTGGCACTGCGGATGGACGCCGCGTTCGTCAAAGAGAAGCCGCGCGACAACTTTCCGATCGTGGTCAGCAAGGAGTTTGAACTACCGCTGGGTCACCACTTCAAGTTGTCCGCCCGGATGAAGGCCACGCAGCCGGATGCCAAGGCCAACCTGATGCTCCAGTCGTACGTGGCCAACGCTTACTTCTGGGCCAACTGGCCGAACGATCTCAAGGTGGGGACCGAGTGGAAGGAGTACCAGTCCGTGTTCAAAGTCCCGGCGCCGGGTGAGAAAGGTTGGCACGACCAGATGAAGACGTTCCGTGCGCGAGTGGATTTCCGTGACGATCAGGGCTCGCTGTACGTGGACGACGTCGTGCTGAAGGAGATCGAGATCCTGGACGAGTGGGCCTCGTGGCAGGCGCTGGGCATGGATCGCCATTCGGTGGTGGCCGATCCGCTGTTCGTCGACTCGGCACACGACGACTATCGCCTGCGGCCCGAGTCGCCCGCGTGGAAGCTGGGCTTCCGGCCGATCCCGATCGAGAAGATCGGGCCCTACGCATCGGAGCTGCGCGCCAGCTGGCCGATCGTTGAGGCCGAAGGTGCCCGCGAGAAGCCGCTGGTTTCGGGTCCGTAGCGTGCGTTTGGGACGAGCCGCGAAGCAGCCGGGGGGTCGCCGACCGCCACGCCATTGTAGGCGGACAATTAACGGCTTGGTTTTGCGCGCTTTGGTGAAATCGACCCCAAGCAAGAAATGCGAGGTGCCCAGCGCGCACAGGCCGCGCCCACCCAAGTAACAAACTGCGATTTGCTCACGCCGTCTTGTTAAACCAACCCACAGATCCACAATTGGTCCGTTAGAGAAAAAAACCTCGTTGACCTCGAAGCAGCTACGGGTGGACTGTGAATTGGGGTATCTGACCGGCGTTTGGACCACTACACGAAGCTGGACTCTGCATTCCTGATGAACCGAAGGCATTTCGGATTGAAGCGGAAAACTCACCGCCGATACCTAAAACTGCACTTTCCGAAAACAGCAAACCAGTTTGATCTTGGTGGAAATCGTCAAAGCG
>CAYUFW010000184.1:11733-16258 GCA_964443915.1 uncultured Pirellulaceae bacterium | reverse complement strand
GCTAGCACTTACAGTCGTCAAGAAGGGAAGTTAGAAACTGGAAACGGCACTAGACATGCTTTCGGACCTAAGTCACACGGATTACGCGGACCTATGCAGATACGTGGCCATGCCTCCCGACCGGCTTGGATACGAACTCGACGAATTGAGGATACAACTATTCTGCCCCCGACGAGAAACAACCAAGTCGCGGCGAACGAAGCCATTGAGGAGAATTCCCTCAAAAAAGGAGATTCAACGGAGGATTGGCTTGGTTGGACAGGCACAAAGCATAGTGTGTGGACGTGAAGGAATGCCTTCTGAACCCCCGATCGACTTCAAAGCGATTGCTGCGATGGGGAGCGGGCGCGAAACCCCGTGAGCACCCCACACATGCTGATCAGTGCCGCGGCGGCGGGGTCGATGCTGCAGGCTTGGCACCGTCGGCAACTGGCCCCCGGCAGCGGTCAGCACCCGACGGCCTGCAGGTCCAACGCAACGAGCCGGCGACGATCGCCACCGGGATAACTGGCCAGCACCACGGTGCCCGGGCTCGTCGGCAGTTGGCTACAGGTCGAACCGCAACGAGCCGGCGACCGTCCCTACTGCGGCCGTCCCCTGGTGACCGTCACCACGGCGCCCGGGAATTGGTGACCGTCTGCAACCGGCCGGTCGCCGATCGACTCAAGGGCTGCGGGCGATGGCAACACTGCGGCCAAGACTTGGTGACCTAGATATGGTCCGCCTTCTCTCGATTGCACCGTTCGCACAAGAGCTGAACGTTCCTTGCAGTGCTGCTTCCGCCCCTTGCTAACTGGAATGATGTGATCAAATTCCAGTCTCTCTTGAGTTCCACATTTGACGCACTTTCCTTGGTCGCGTCGCCAGACGAACATTTGCACGTCTTCGGGGATCTTATCGCGCTCGTAGACTGGTTTGCCAGCTTCACCGGCAAACTTCCGGTTCAGCCGGTCGAACTTTCTTCGCTCCTTGTCGATGGCATCCAGGAAGAGCAGACGGCGTTGCTCTTCGTCCGAAAAAGCCTCTCTCCCAGTGAGACGCCACAGATGAGTCCCGAAGAGATACAAGGAACTCTTGGGAAAGAGCTTGCAGGGGCGCACTTCTGTCAGCGCTTGTTCAATCTGAGAAGCGTCCGCTTGGCTCGTAATTCTATTGAGAACCGGAAACCGCGCAAGGTTCATACAGTAGTTCAACGACGGGTCGTCATACTCAAAAGTGCAGAGCTCATCGTAACGTCTGACAAACAAGAATGGGGCCGTTACTGGTCGATGATGTTTCAAGAACGGCCAAGCCTCAACCGGCCACCCAAGTTTGGCGAAGTCGCTGCGAGCGAAAAGTTTGGCGAATCCGCGACGATGGGCCATTGGCCACTCGTGAAAGGGCAGACTCATCCATTGCGCTGCCCCGTCGATGTAGCGGACTAGCTCGGCATCCGCCAGTTCCGGCAAAAAAATCCACACCCCGTCGAGCGCCTCTTCGAGCGTCACGTGTTTCGTAGGCATTCACCCTCTCCTTCGCGTTACAACGTCAATTGAGACGCGCCTGGAAAACGAGCCGGAACCGAAAAACGGTATGTAGCGGTTTGCGCGCTTCACACTCCCAAGAATACCGCGATTTCGTTGAAAAGAAAGCGTATCGGTGCGAGGGGAGCGAAGGGGGAAGCGGAAAAGGACATCCAGAATCTGCCTTGTACGCCTCGGCCGATCTTGGTAGAGCTCTCCCTGTCATGGGTTCTTCAGCGGCGAAATCGAGAGCAGAACTGGTGAGGGGACGGTCATGGCCAGGAGCCCACGACGGGATTTGATTGAGGCGACGGAAGTCGGTGTGTATCACGGCGTGCAACTGGCAGAGCGCAGGGCTTGGTTGTGCTGGCAGGACCCGGTGACGGGGAAGAACTTCGATCATCGTAAAGCCTGGAGACAAGAGCGGTTAGCGTTTCTGGCCGGGCAGTTTGCGATCGACATCTGCTCGATGGCGGTCATGAGCAACCCCATTCACCTAGTGGTCAGAAACCGCCCCGACATCGCGGGCCAGTGGAGCGACGAGGACGTGCATGCCGCTAGTGGAATCTGTTCCCCGGGCGCAGGACCGAGGACGACAAACCGGCTGAACCGGAGCGTCACGAATCGGCGATGCTGATGGCGGACAGTGAGGCGCTGACGGACCAAACACCGGGGGGCTGACGCCCGCCCCGTTCGCCGACGATGCTGATGGCGGACCGTGAGCGGCTGCAGGAACGTCGGCAACGGCTGTCGTCGGAGACTTGGGGCGACACGGTGCTGAATTTTGGCCGCTGGTTTCGGCTGGCGGCGGGGCGGGTGGACAGTCGGGCGGCGGAAGCCGCACGGCGCGGTCGCCGCTGGTTGCAGGGGGTGAGCCACAGCCGCGTCCAAGTCCGCGCTGGCGCCGCAGGGCCCGATGTCCCCGTACAGGTTGGCTAGCCGACGCCGTCCAGGTACAATTCAGGCAGTTGCCGGACGTACTCAGGTCAGAAAGGGATGCGAATGAAGACACAGGCCGTTGCCACGGTGGAGAATGGACAGTTGACGCTCGACGAGCCCCTCGTTCTGCCCGACCGTAGCCGAGTTCACTTGACCGTCGAACCGATTTCCGACGCACCGAACGATCCGGTAACCGCTTGGCAATCGCTTCGGCAGCGTGTCCGAGAACGTCCGGTTCATTCGGGGGGACGGCATTTCACTCGAGACGAACTCCATGAACGCCGTTGACACGAATGTCTTTGTTTATTTCTTCGACGACGAAGAACCCGCGAAACAGGCCAAAGCTGCGGAACTGCTTGATCGGCTCGTTCAGCCGCCATCCGGAACCGTGTTGCTGTGGCAGGTGGCCGGGGAATTGCTGAGTTGTCTCCGACGCTGGGGATCGTCGGGAAAGCGAACGGCTGGCGACGTAGATGCGGACATCCAGGACATCCTGGCGATGTTTCCGCTCGAGCTTCCAACGAAGGACGTAATTCCCAGGGCCCTCGGCCTTCACTCGCGGTACAGCCTCTCTCACTGGGACAGCATGCTGGTCGCAGCTTGTGTCGAAGCCGGGGTCGATACGCTCTACAGCGAAGACATGGATGATGGCGCCACCTATGACTCGGTGGAAATTGTCAATCCGTTTCGCTGAATCAGGAGCCGAATTCTTGCATGTCCCCGTACGACCGCCGCCATGGTGATGAGAGAGGAAGCGGGACAGCTTCGCTTTCGACAGTTCGCGAAGATCCTACGAAGCCACGCTCCGTCGCCACCGCAGGCACGGCTGACAGAGTGAGCCGTGCCACACCAAGCACGGCCACGCCCGTCACGGCTGCCCGCGTCATTTAGCTTGCGTACCCCTGCGGATGCCGACTGTGCCAGCGCCAGGCGGTGGCGACGATGTCGCGCAAGTGGGGGAATTGCGGTTGCCAGCCGAGTTCGTCGCGAATCCGCTGGCTGCCGGCCACCAGCACGGCCGGGTCCCCGGCGCGGCGCGGGCCGACGCGCGCCGGGATGGGATGGCCAGTGATTTCGCGGGCCATGTCGATGACCTGCTTGACGCTGAATCCCTGTCCGTTGCCCAGATTGTACACGCGACTGCCGCGGTCCAGGGCCTGCAGGGCCAGGATGTGGGCCTGCGCCAGGTCGACGATGTGGATGTAGTCGCGCACGCAGGTGCCGTCCGGCGTATCGGGATCAAGTGGTATTCGGGGTGGTGATCCTCGCCGCGCTGCTCGGTGGCTCCGGCGGCGTTGAAGTAGCGGAGGGCGGCGTAACGCAGACCGTGGATGCGGTCCAGCCAATGCAGGAACCGTTCGATGATGTGTTTCGATTCGCCGTAGGGGCTGCCGGGCACGATCTTTTCGGTCTCCGCGATCGGGATCCGCTCGGGCGCGTCGAACAGATTGGCCGTCGAGGAGAGGATGAACCGGCGGACGCCGCCATCGACCGCGGCTCGCAGCAAGTTCAGCGCGTTGGTCACGTTCTCGCCGAGATAACGGAAGGGCTCCTGCATCGACTCGCCGACCAGCGTGTGCGAGGCGAAGTGCATGACGGCTTCGGGCCGATGAGCGGCGAAGGCGGCGGCGATCGCGGCGGGATCGGCTAGGTCGCCCTGGAAGAAGGCTGCCTGCGGGTGTACGGCCTCGCGATGCCCCTGGTACAGATTGTCGAAGACGACGACCGAGTGGCCGGCGCGGATCAGTTGCTCGACGACGATGCTGCCGATATAGCCAGCTCCGCCCGTGACTAGGATTTTCATGAGACCCTCCTCAATTGTGAACCATGCGGCCGTGAACCCTGCCGCCCACCTCGCTCAACTCGCCAGCGTCAGGAGCAGAACCACCAACATGCCGATCAGAAAAGTCGCGGCCACAAAGAGGAACGTGACGGCCAGCATGGACGACCGCGCGCGGACCTCGCGGCGGAGCGACTTGGCCGCACTCGTTTTGGAGACAGGCAGCTTGACGTGTCCGTCGATGGCTGACGTGACCGCGGCTCCCACCGGTCCGGTCCTGGCATGTGGCGACCAGGCGACAGGA
>CAYUFW010000184.1:9550-11723 GCA_964443915.1 uncultured Pirellulaceae bacterium | reverse complement strand
GCGGCACGCTGCCGGCGCTCGGCGGCGGCACGGGCGGCGGCGCCGCAGGCGGCTGGTGCCAAGCCGGTCCGGCGGGCGGTGTTGGCTGGCTCGGCTGCCCCGGCGCGAAAGGCTGCCCTGCGACGCCGGCCGGCATTGTTCCGGCGGAAGCCGCGCCTCCGTACAGCGCAGCAGGGGCGGAGACGGGATGGGCCGCTTGCGGCAAGACGCCCGCCGCGGGCACATAGCCGGCACTCGGAGCGCCTCCCACGCCGGCCATCGGCCGCTCGCCGCCCACACCCGTAGGGTGGGCCAAGCCTTCGCGACCCACCGGGACCGGACCTCCCCGAAGCACCGGCGCCGCCGCCAACGGCCGCTCCCCGCCGCCACCCGCCGCACGCCCCGCTGGCGCCATCGGTCCCTGTGGCAGCGGCGCCGGAGCCAGAGGCCGCTACCCTGCCGGAGCCGCCGGCGCCCAGCCGCCGCCGACGGGCACCGCCGGCGCCGGCCCCAATCGCCGTTCAGGATGAGGCGGCACAGGCGCCGCGCCGGGAACGGGGGGTGCCGCCTGCAGCGGCGATTCCCCGGCCGGCGCCGGCCGGCGTTGGTTGGGATTGGGTTCAGGCACCATAGGCTCCTTGTTGTCGGCCATCGGCTCGAAATCCACTGTCCTCATTATTGAGCATCGCGGCCACTCTCGCAACCAAGTCTTCCTTGCCACGTGTCGCGGCGGCGGAGTTCCGCGTCCAGAGCCTCGCGAAACGCCGGTTTATTCAGACACCAGGCCGGCGCGACGAAGTACTCCGGCGGAGCGTCCCCGCTGAGACGTTCCACGACCATCTGCGGCGGCAGCACCTCCAAAAAAGCGATCACGGCGTCCAGGTACTCGTCCCGCTCCATCAATTGGACTTCGCCCCGCTGGACCAGTTCCGCCAGCCGCGTATTCCGCACGGCGTACAGGTTGTGGATCTTGACCGCATCGACCTTTAACCGGCTCAGTTCCCGCGCCGTGGCCAGGATGTCGTCCCGCGACTCGCCAGGCAAGCCGACGAGGACGTGGGCGCAGATCCCAAACCCGCGTCCCCGGCTCCGCTGCAGCGCATCGACCGTCGCCGCATGACGGTGCCCGCGGTTCATCCAGCCCAGCGACCGGTCGTGCATCGTCTGCATCCCGAATTCCACGGACAGGAACGTGCGGCGGGCCAGCTCCGAGAGCAGATCCAGCACGTCGTCGGGGACGCAATCCGGACGCGTCCCGACCGCCAGCCCCACGACGCGGGGATGGGCCAGGGCTTGCTCGTACACCTGCCGCAGACGGTCGACCGGCGCATACGTGTTCGTCGCCGGCTGGAAATAGGCCAGGAAGTGTTCGCAGCCGAACCGCGTCTGCATCCGGCGGACGCCCTCGTCGATCTGCTCGCGGATCGGCCGGCCCGGCCGGCGGCGGCTGGGGCTGAAGCTACGATTGTCACAGAAGATACAACCGTCCGTTGCCGTCGTCCCGTCGACATTGGGGCACGTGAAGCCCGCATCGACGCTGAGGCGTTGCACGCGGAATCCGAACTTGCGCCGCAGGAAGAAGTTGTACGCAAAGTACCGCAGGCCCGCCGCGCGCCAGTCGAAATCGGCAGCCGCTGCGGAGGACGGGGGCGTTTTGGTTGACGAGAGCGGGCAACTCATGTAAATTACCTAGCAGATCGCACAGCGTGAAACAAGGGGAGCGAGGCTCATGTATGGCGAACTTGTCCCTCTGGGCGGCGGGGATCCGATTCCGTTGTTGAAGAAGCGGCTGGTGATCGGCCGGCGGGAAACCTGCGACATCGTGTTGCGGTTTGCCAACGTCTCCGGTCAACACTGTGAACTGGTGGCGGACGACGGCTACTGGTTTGTCATCGACAAGGGCAGCCGCAACGGCACCAAGGTGAACGGTCTGCGCGTCGCCGCGCTCCGCAAACGGATCGACCCCGGCGACACGCTCGCCGTCGCCAAGCACAAGTACGAAGTCCGCTACTCCCCCGTCGACGACCTCGGCGCCAGCGGCCCCCCGCCCGCCGAAGAGGAACCGATTCGAGACATCCTCTCGCAAAGCCTCCTGGACCGTGCCGGCCTCAAGCGGCGGCAGGTCTGACCTGCACCTGGCGGCCGAATCCACCCGCGGGCCCGTTCCCGCTGGATCTCGACTAAGGGCCACACG
>CAYUFW010000184.1:274-9540 GCA_964443915.1 uncultured Pirellulaceae bacterium | reverse complement strand
CGCTTCCCTCGTCGAGGTGCTCCGTCACTACTGGGGCTACGACCATTTTCTGCCGCTGCAAGAGCAGGCCATGCGCTGCGTCCTGCAGGGTCGGGATTCGGTCGTCGTGCTGCCCACGGGCGGCGGCAAGTCGCTGTGCTTTCAAGCGCCGGCCATGTGCTTGCCCGGACTGGCCCTGGTCGTGTCGCCGTTGATTTCGCTGATGAAGGACCAGGTCGACTCGCTGCGCCACTGCGGCGTGCCGGCGGCGTGTTCCAACAGCACGCTGTCGGCCTCCGAGCGGCGGCGGGTGGCCGACGATGCCCGGGCGGGCCGGCTGCGGTTGCTGTACCTGGCGCCCGAACGGCTGCTGACCGAGGGAACGCTGGAGTTTCTCCGGTCCGCCAACGTTTCCCTGGTGGCGATCGACGAGGCGCACTGCATCAGTTCGTGGGGACACGACTTCCGCCCGGAGTACCGCTGTCTGCGCGTGCTCAAGGAAGCGTTCCCCCACGTCGGCATCCACGCCTACACGGCCACCGCCTCGGACCCCGTGCGGCGGGACATCGCGGAACAACTGCAGCTGCGCGATCCGGAAATCCTGGTCGGCTCGTTCGACCGCCCCAACCTGGTCTACAAAGTGCAGCGGCGGCACGACCGCCTGCGGCAAATCCGCGAAGTGCTGGAGCGGCACCGGGGTGAATCGGGCATCATCTACTGCATCGCCCGCAAGCACGTCGACCAGACCGCCGCCGCCCTCCAGGAACTGGGTTATCGTGCGCTGCCCTACCACGCCGGCTTGAGCGACGACGACCGTCACCGCAACCAGGAAGCGTTCATCGAAGACGAGGCCGACACGATCGTGGCCACGGTCGCCTTCGGCATGGGCATCGACAAGCCGAACGTCCGCTACGTGATCCATGCCGGCATGCCCAAATCGCTGGAACACTACCAGCAGGAAAGCGGCCGCGCCGGACGGGACGGCTTGGAAGCCGAATGCTGTCTGTTCTACTCCGGCGCGGATTACGGCGTGTGGAAGAGCATCATCGAAGAGTCCGAACCGGCGGCCCGCGAGGGCGCGCTGAAGTCGCTGTCCGCCATGCTTAACTTCTGCAGCGGCGTGCAGTGCCGGCACCGGGCGATCGTCGAGTACTTCGGCCAGCAACTCCAAGCGGCCACGTGCGGCGCCTGCGACGTCTGTCTCGGCCAGCTGGACCTGGTCGACGACCCGCTGACGGTCGGCCAGAAGATCCTCTCCTGCGTGATGCGGCTGCAGCAGCGGTTCGGCGGCGACTACACGGCCAAGGTGCTCAGCGGTTCGAAAGAGCAGCGGATCCTGCAACTGGGCCACGACCGACTCAGCACCTGGGGACTGTTGGCCGACGAAAACCTGCGCACGATCCGCGACTGGATCGAGCAATTGGTCAGCCAGGAATTCCTGGTCAAGGTGGGCGAGTACAACCAGCTGCAGGTCACGCCGGAAGGCTGGCGGGTGCTGCGGGGCGACGTCACGCCGCGGCTGCTGCGGCCGGCGCGGCCCGCCCAGGCGGCCAAGCCTGCGGCGCCGGAGGATTCGTGGGAGGGCGTCGATCGGGGCCTGTTCGACGAACTGCGGCGGCTGCGGCACGAACGGGCGGCCGTGCAGCACGTGCCGGCCTACGTCGTCTTTGGCGACGCGTCGCTCCGCGACATGGCCCGCCGCCGGCCGTCGACGTTGGCCGGCTTCCGCCAGATCAACGGCGTCGGCGACAAGAAGCTGGCGGACTACGGCCAGACCTTCGTCGAGCGAATCGTGGCTTACTGCCAGGCGAATCAATTGCCGCTGGACGTGCCGCCGCCCGTGGGGCCGCTGGCCCCCATCCTGCCGCCGCCAATACCGCCCACTCCCGGAGCCACCGCACAGACGGCCTTTCCTTTGTTCCGTCAAGGGCTGAGCGTCGAACAGGTCGTCCAACGGCTGGCCCGAGCGCCGTCGACCGTGCGCGGCTACCTGTGTCTGTTCATCCAACAGGATCGCATTACCGATCCCTCGCCCTGGGTCGACCCGGTCACTGCCCAGCGCGTCGCGGACGCCGCGGGCCAAGTGGGCACGGAACGTCTGAAACCCATCTTCGACCTGCTCGGCGGCCAGGTCAGCTACGACCAGATCCGGATCGTGGTCTTGTGCCGGAAAAACGCCGACCTGGGATAGTCCACACGAACTCGCTCCGGCGATCGGAATGAACGGGCGTGGGAGCGGTTCTCGTGCTCGGTGTCTGCCCGGCACCGTCCCGTACGAGCAGGAGCGAGCACGAGTACGAGTAAGCGGAACGGAACTGCCAAGAGCTGACATCGAAGGCTGACGAAGCGCTATGCTTTCAGGCCCTTTGTGTCGAATTCCAGTTTCTCTTTCGCTTTCATGATCTCGTCCCAGGTCGCTTCGCCGCCCCGGTAGGCGGCGGCGCGGCCGAGGATCGTGGTCAAGTTGCTCCGCACGCTGGGAGCGACCGTCGGGTTCGAGCAATCGCCTTTGACGATGTTGGCGTGGAACTCGGCGATGTTGGCCACGCAGCCTTCGGTGAACAGGCCCGGCTGGTTGCCGCCTTTGTAGGACTTCCGGCCCACGATCCGCACCAGACCGAAGTAGTGCGTCTCCAGCGTTCCGTCCGGGCCGAACATCTTGTTGCCGATGTCGTCGTAGCCCGTGCCGTATTGCTTGGAAGCAAACGTGACCACGACGTTGTTCGGGTAGAAGAAGATCACCGAGAAATTTCCGTGGCAGTCGCCGCGGTCCACGCGGCCTTCGCGCCCGCACGTGCCGTAGGCTTTGATGGGGTCCTGGTTCACGATCCAGGCGGCGACGTCCAGGGCGTGGATGTTCTGCTCCGTGATCACGTCGCCGGACAGGACGCGGTCCAGGCCCCAAGCCCGCAGCCGCGTCTCCGGGTTCTTGGCATTGGCTCCCAACGCTTCATCGCCTCCCCATGTCGTGCCGCAGTAGTAGACCGCCTCGCCGGAGACCAGCGGGCCGATGTCGCCGGCGTGGACGCGGCGGATGGCCTCGCGGTAGAACTCGCTGCCCCGCGTCTGGAAGTCCACCAGCATGCACCTCTTGTTTTCCGTCGCCTTCTTGCCCGCCTCGGCGATCGTCAAGCAGCCCGGCACGTCTACGGCGATGGGCTTGGCCACATAGACGTGGCAGCCGGCGTCCGCGGCGGCCAGCGCCTGTTCGGGATGAAAATACGGCGGGGTCTCGATCACGACGGCGTCCGGCTTGGTGTCCAGCAAGCGTTGGTAGCCGGACAGGCCCGTAAAGCGGCGGGCGGCATCGACCTTGAATTGCTCCCCCAGGCCTTCGGTGCGGTCGCCAAAGTAGTCGGCGCAAGCCACGATCTCGTAACCGCCGTGCTGCCTGAACAAGTTCCCAATCCACTTGCCCCGGCCGCCGCAGCCGACCATCCCCAGCTTGACCTTGGTGTTCGCCTGCGTGCCGAAGACCAGCTCCGGTTTGATGAGCGTGAACCCGGCGGCGGTCGCACCCGCCAGAAAGCCGCGCCGATTCAGCGATGGGTTGGGAGGGGTTGGCGTCATGGTCGAAGGTCGGGACATGGTGAAATCTCCTTGCAGGTTGAGATGGGTCAGCCAAGCACGTCCCAAGATTACTCGATCCGCTGCCGGTCGCCTAGTTCCGGGGCCAAGATCGGGGTAGGATACGCTGCACTTCGATCCGTAGGTTTAGCCGCCTTTCATCCGTTGGAGAAGCAGCCGTGCCGACTGACCTTCGAACGTTGCGCGACGACGCCCGTGCCATCTGGCAAGCTGGCGTGCAGGCCGTCCACAGCGATCGTTTGGTTCAGCACGCCGTGCAGGTGCGCGGCGACCAGCTGGTCGTGGGCGAGGAGCGTCTGCCTCTGAGCGAGATCGGCCGCATCGTGGTGGTCGGCTGCGGCAAGGCCGGCGCGGGGATGGCCGCCGGCCTGGAGGCGGCGCTGGGCGAGCAGGTGATGGATGACAAACGCTTGACCGGCTGGATCAATGTCCCTGACGACTGTGTCGGCGGACCGGGCGACCGAATGGCATTCCGTCCTACGGCACGGATTCACCTGCACGGCGCTCGGCCTCCGGGCGTCAACGAGCCGACACCGCAAGGCGCAGCCGGCGCGGAACGGATTCTCGAATTAGTGCAATCCCTCGCACCGCATGACTTGTGTCTGTGCCTGATCTCCGGCGGCGGTTCCGCGTTGTTGCCCGCGCCGGCGGAAGGCGTCACGCTGGACGACAAGCTGGCCGTTACGCGCCACCTGAGCGCGGCCGGCGCGAACATCCAGCAACTGAACACCGTGCGCAAGCAGTTGAGCCGCATCAAGGGCGGCGGCCTGGCCCGCGCTTGCGCCGCCGGCCGGCTGATCGCCTTGGTCATCTCCGACGTGCTCGGCGACCCCTTGGAGACCATCGCCTCCGGACCGACCGTGCCGGACAGTTCCACTCCGCAGCAAGCCTTGGAAATCCTGGAGCAGTACGGCGCTCGCCAAGCGGGCGTCTCCGACCGCGTATTCCGATATCTGCACCAGGCGGTTGGGCGGTCCGAAACGCCGGCCGGCCAAACGCGCTGCGACGTGACGAACCTCGTGATCGGCAACATCGCCACGGCAGTCGCCGCCGCGGGCCAAGAGGCTCAGCGCCGGGGTTACACGACGCGGACGGTGGCGCTGCAGCAGTTGGAAGGAGCAGCCGAGCAGGTCGGCCGTCAGCTGGCGGCCAAGGCGATCCAGATGCGATCCGGCGGCGGGCGGCGGTGCCTCGTGCATGGCGGCGAGCCCACGGTGAAACTCGTCGATTCCAGCCGCCGGGGCCTGGGCGGGCGGAGCCAGCAGCTGGTGCTGGCGGCCGTCGAGTACTTGGCGGACCAGTGCGGAGATTCGGCGCGTGGCTTGGCTCTGCTGTCCGGCGGAACCGACGGGGAAGACGGCCCCACCGACGCGGCTGGCGCGGTTCTGGACGAAGCCGTCCTGGCCGGGGCCGCCGCCCAGCAACTCGCCGCGAGCGACTATCTGGCCAGGAACGACGCCTACCACTACTTCCAGCCGCTGGGGGCCTTGATCCAGACCGGCCCGACGCACACCAACGTTTGCGACCTGCGCGTGGTGCTGACGGAAGCATAACGCCGAATGCCCCCGGGTTGTCCGGGGAATCGTAACGCTCGTTGCTACGTGGCGAGCCGTCCGGGGTCTGCCGAATGCCCCCGGCTTGTCCGGGGGATCGTTACGTTCCTTGCTAGCCTTCCAGCAACGAGCGTGAACATCCCACTCAATCGTCCGCTGGATTCTTGGGACAAGAAACAGTACGATTTCAAACTGTGGCTTTCCTTGCGTCCCTCCCTCCCTGCACCCCCCATGCTTTTTCACACCTGGACCTTCCTCCTCTTCTTTGCCGTCTTTTACCCGGTCTACCTGCTGACCAAGGGGACCCGGCTGAAGCTGCCGTGGCTGCTGACCGCCTCGTACGTGTTCTACGGCTGGTGGAATCCGATCTACCTCATCTTGATTGTGTGGGCCACGGGGGTGGACTACCTGGCCGTCGTCGGCATGGCGCGAACGCGATGGAAGAAACCGTGGCTGGTGCTGAGCCTGCTGAACAACTTCAGTTTGCTGGGGTTCTTCAAGTACGGCGGATTTGTCGTCGAGAACCTGAACGCGCTGGCGGCGTGGCTGAATCTGCCCTGGACCCTGGCCGACCCGGACGTGCGGTTTCTGAGCGACGCAGTCAACGCCCTGCTCTACGGTTGCGGCGTCGACTACTCCGTGCCCGCGTTCAGCTATCTCCTGCCGGTGGGCATTTCGTTCTACGTCTTCCAGTCGATGAGTTACACGATCGACTACTATCGGGGGAACGTTCAGTTCGAGCCGAACTTCGTGCGTTACGCCACGTTCGTGTCCCTCTTCCCGCAACTGGTGGCCGGGCCGATCGAGCGGGCGTCGAATCTATTGCCGCAGCTGTACGGCACGCCGCAAATCACCCGCGACGACATGTCCGACGGCGTGTTCCTGTTCGTGGTGGGATTGTTCAAGAAGGTTGCCTTGGCCGACTACCTGGCCCGCTACGTCGATCCCATTTACGCCTCGCCGGGCGATTACCAGGCAGCTGCGCTGGCGCTGGCTACCGTGGCTTTCGCCTGGCAAATCTACTTCGACTTCAGCGGCTACACCGACATGGCCCGCGGCATCGGCCGGATGATGGGCATCCGGTTGATGTTGAACTTCTATCACCCGTACCTGGCCACCGGGCTGGGCGATTTTTGGCGGCGCTGGCACATCAGCCTGTCGACTTGGTTCAAAGACTACGTCTACGTGCCGCTGGGCGGCAACCGGTGCGGCGAGTTCAACACGTACCGGAACATGGTCCTGACGATGCTCATCTCGGGACTGTGGCACGGAGCGATGTGGACGTTCGTCATCTGGGGAGCGGTCCATGCCGCCGGCCGCGTGCTGACGCGGGCGTTGGAAGGCACGCCGTTTTACCGGCACCGTGTGCCCAGGCTGGCGAAACAGGTGCTGACGTTTGCCATCGTGTGTTTTGCTTGGGTCTTCTTCCGGGCGCAGAGCGTTGGTGACGCCTGGCTGATCCTCCGCCGGATCGCGTCCTGCGAGCTGGCGGACCCGGCGATGCCGCTGCTGATGATCGGCCTGGTGGCGGCGATCTGGATTTACCAGTACGTGTGGGAATCGAGGCTGCACGAGATCTTCCAACGTCCGCTGGTCCGCGTGGCCCTGGTCGTTGCGATGGTCGTGTACGTCGCCACGCTGGTCACGGCCAGCGACCAGGCGTTTATTTACTTCCAGTTCTGATTTGGATATGGACAACGAGCGTCTAACTCCGAGTAAGCCTTCTGCCGAGCTGAGCGGCGTCGACGACTCGCGGGCCGCGGCCGAGATGCGGCTCGCGCCGCGGCAGTGCTGCGTGGCTTTGGCCATCGTCGCGGTGTTGTTCTACGTCATCCCGCAGGCCTGGGAGCGGATCGAACCGCTGCCGGTCGGCGCCGGGTACCGGATTCCGTATCGTTTGGGCAACGACTACTGGCAGTACGAGCGGATCTGCCGGGCGGCAGCCGGCGGCGACCAGACGCTGCTCATCGGCGACTCCGTGATCTGGGGGCACTACGTGTCGACCCGCGGCACGCTGTCGCACTACTTGAACGAACAGGCCGGCGGCGAGCGGTTTGTCAACTTGGGAGTGGACGGAGTGCATCCGGCGGCCCTGGCGGGGCTCGTCGAGCACTATGGCGGCGCGATCCGCGGGCGGCGCGTGATCGTCAACTGCAACCTGCTGTGGATCAGTTCGCCCCGGCACGACCTGTCGACCGACAAGGAATCCACCTTCAACCATCCGACGTTGGTTCCGCAATTCTCGCCGTGGATCTCGTGTTACCGGGCGTCCCTGTCGCAGCGCGTCGGCGCCGTCGTCGGCCGGCGCTTGCCGCTTCTCGGCTGGGCCGACCATCTGCGGATCGCCTACTTCGACAGCGAAGACCTGGCCACGTGGACGCTCGAACGGCCGTACGCGAATCCGCTGAGTGCCTTGACCGCCGCGCTGCCTTCGCCCGACGAGCCCCCGTCGCCGCCGCCGGACGCGCGGCCGTGGTCGACCAAGGGCATCACCCCGTTTGCGCCCGATTGGGTGCCGTTGGACGAGTCGGTGCAGTGGCAGTTCTTTCAACGCACCGTGCAATTGCTCCGCGACCGCGGCAACCAGGTCTTCGTCCTGGTCGGCCCGTTCAACGAGCACATGCTGACCGATACCGGCCTCCGCGGCTACGCCGAGCGGAAGGCCCAGGTCGCCCGCTGGCTGACCGAGCAGGGCATCCCGCACTACGTCCCCCCGCCGCTGGCCAGCGACCTGTACGCCGACGCCAGCCACCCGACGGCCGCCGGCTACGCCGCGTTGGCCCGCTCCCTGGCGGGCCAGAGCGCATTTCAGGACTACTGCCGCCGGTAGTTGCTCCAGTCGGGGCGATCAGGGACCGGCGGCCATCTTCGCTCTCTTGCGGCTGGACATGATCCCATCCTCCTTTTCGCTTCCGTGCTTCGTGCGCACGGTGGCAGAGTCGTCAAGTGAAAGAGTCGAAGACTCCAAGAGTGGCGGAGAGAATCGGACAAGCCCTGATGATAAACCACCTGCGGAAGTCAGGAACGGGAAACGTCACGGCGGCAACCGCCGTTGGCCCAGTCCCAGCGAATCGTGCATCAAGTCGTCGCTGCGGCCCGCGACATCCGCCAGCCCCAGGACGTGTCCCAATTCGTGCATCACGGCCGTCAGCAGATCCACGCGGTCGAAAGCCCCCCCGCCGCGACGGGCCCGCAGTTCGTCCGCGGCGCGGGACGCCAGGAACTCGTCATCGTCCCACGGCGAGGCGTCGACAAACCAGCCGCGCCCGGCCGCGTCGCGGTCAATGCGGACCGTGTTCGCCGACGCCAGGCCCAGCAGATTGCCCGGCAAATCCGCCAGTTCCCAGTTGACGGCCGACAGGCCCGCGACGGCTTGATCCCCGACGACCGACGCCCAGCGCCGGATAGCTTCGTCCGTCGCGGCCGCCAACTGCGCCGCACTCAGCGTGTCCGCCGCAGTTCCCCGGCCGGCTGCGGCGGCCAACCGCAGCGCAGCAGGGTCGTCGTCGTTGATGGTGCCAGTCGCTTGGTTGTCTGCCAGCGTGGCGTTCTTCGGCCGAGACAAATTGACGTAAAAGACTTCGGGGTCCGGGTCCTCGTGCTTCGTGTCGTTCTTGATCGGCACGATAATCTGTCCGCTCGTGGCGCCTGCTGGGATCCTCAGCGTGCCCCGCTTGCCGGTGTAGTCGTACCGAGACCGTGCCGTGCCGTTGGCCGTGGCGTAGTTGACCCGGACTTCCCGATCGCTGGCCGACGACAGCGTGACCTCGAAGGTGATCGAGCCAGCACTCTCATCAACGTCTTCGTCGGCAATCTCCAGCGTCGGCAGGGGCGGCACGGTGATCGTCATCAGATTGCTGACCTGCCGCACCGGTTTCTGTTCGAACGCTTGCACGTAGACCGTCTGGCCTGCGTACTTGATCAAGTCGATGATCGCGACCGCCTGGCCGGTGGCGTCGACCACGGCCTGGGCCACGACTCTGGGCTTCAGGATATCGACCTCAACCGGCGGCTGCCTCTTGACCTTGACTTGGCCCGCGCCCTCCTGCGTCCCCAGCACAAAATCCACGAGGCCGCCCGGCGTCGCGTTGAACGCCGTGAACGTGGTCCAGCCGGCTACGCCGGTTCCGCTGCTCAGATTCAGCC
>CAYUFW010000184.1:0-242 GCA_964443915.1 uncultured Pirellulaceae bacterium | reverse complement strand
GTCCCAGCCTCCGTCATCGTCCTCGACCGTGACCGTCACCGTATACGTGCCGTACGTCGCGTACGTATGTTCCAAGTCAAAGCTCTTGTCCGCGTGGAGATCCAGCATTTGCACCCCCGAACCATCGCCATAATCGACCGTTCCCGTCCACGTATCTGCACCGGGATCGGTGAACCAGCCGCTGCTGTCCAAGGTCCGAGCCTCCAGGACCACCACGTCCGGCCCCGCCTCGACGACCGGCG
>CAYUFW010000183.1:7303-16311 GCA_964443915.1 uncultured Pirellulaceae bacterium | reverse complement strand
TTTTCTTGCCAAGACCAATTTCGTGAACACTACGTAGATCGCCTAAAGTGCAGGGCCGAAGCGTCACGGTGGAAACTGCCGTGGAAGGTCCCAAGACTCACGGAGGTGGCCCCGGATGCCAAAATCACTTTGGACGGCAAGCCGGCCGAACTAAACGATCTTCAGCCGGGAGACAAGGTGAAGGTGGAAGTCACGACGAACCAGGAAGGCTCACTGGAGGCCCCAAAGGAAGTCGCCGTCGTGATTGACGCCAAACGAGCGGAAGAAGGCCCCGCGGCCAGCGAGGCCGAACGATCGGCACCTGCCGAGGAGGCGGTTCCGCCGCCCCAGGAACCCGGCTTGAACAAACCCAACCCGGCGGAAGAGAACCCGTCGCCTTCCGGCGAGGCTGAACCGGCGTCGCCGGCCGAGGAAGCGGTTCCGCCGCCAGAGGAGTCCGGCTCGAACGAGCCGAACCCGACGGAAGAAAAGGAGGCATCTTCCAGCGACGGGGCGGCAGCCGATCTTCGAGCTGACTCGCCGCCCGGTGCCGAACGGGGGCTGTCCGTTGTGCTTGGAGAAGAGACGCCCCTCCCTGTTCTGCATGAGGGCGAGATCAGCTTTGTCGGCAAGGATCTCGTGCGACTGCGTTACCACGACAGCCCGCCGGTCCCCGCCGCCGAGGTGACTTTCTTAATCACCCAGGAAACGAAGATCCTCATCAACGGCAAGGCCGCGGGCATTGAGGACCTGCAACAAGGCATGACCGTTGCCATCACGGCGGAGCAGCACGAAGACTTCTTCGTCGCCATGCAAATCGAGGTACGACCGGTACTCGTCTGAGCGCTGGCCAAGGACGTGACGGGAGCATCGGGATGTCTCGTCCCGGCGCTCCCGCGGGTGGATGCGTAACAGCCCGGCAATCAGCCCCAGTTTGTTGAGATGACTGAAAAAAGGAGAACGAAGATGAGGACCTATCTGTTGACAGCGTTGGCTGTGTGCGGCCTCGCAACGAGTTCCCTGCTGGTCTTGGCGGCGGACGCCGAAAAAAGGGGGATCCGCGTGAGAGCGCCTTTTGTTGCGGTCGATATCAGCATCGGCGACAAGGGGCAGGCGGCTGACGACACACCGGGCCGGATGAGCGACCTGCTGGGAATGGCCGTCAAGGACACCAAGGGCCAGCAACTCGGCACGGTCGAGGACGTCGTCGTCGGCACCAAGAGCGGTCAGATCCGGTACGCGGCCCTGTCGTTTGGCGGGTTCCTTGGGATCGGTGACCAGTTGGTCGCGGTTCCATGGGAATCGCTCAGGTTCCAGCACGACGAGCAGGGGGACGAGACGTACTTCCTGCTGGACGCCGACAAGGAAGCACTCGGCCGTTTCCCACCGATCGAGTCAGACAAGTCGCCGGATCATCTCGTCTTGGAAAAAAAGACGGAATCCGAGGCTTCGTCGCGAGTCGCTCCCGAGATGAAGCAAGACGAACCGGCGGAGAAAGCCGGTTCCGTTCCGGACGTCCGCTAATCCGGCGATCCAATCGTTCGCCGGCCGGGGGCTCGATGCCCGCGGCTGACGTCTGCGCGTAGGCATCCACGAAGGACGGCACCGTTCAATCAAGGAGTCTATCATGACGATTGTCGAGTTTCTGGTGCTCCTGGTAATCGCGGGAGTGTGTGGAAGTGTAGCCAAGGCCCTCGCGGGCTTCTCCCGCGGCGGTTGTCTCGTTTCCGTAGCGGTCGGTTTAATTGGCGCCCTGCTGGGAAGTTGGGTGGGACGCAGCCTCGGCCTGCCCGAACTCCTGGCGATCCGCCTGGGCGGCGAGACGTTTCCGATCCTGTGGTCGATTATCGGCGGTGCCCTGCTCGTCGCCGTGTTGGGTCTCTTGACAGCGAGGCGTCCCGGTTGATGGAAAAAGCCGTTGACGAAGGTCCCGGACGCCGAACCCAAGTCGCGCACGAACAACATGCCGTTCATCTCCTCCAGCTTGCTTTCGGGGGTGACCAAGCGGAGTCGGCTACAACTTCAATTTCATTGACCACCCGCACGACGCCGTCCACGGTTCGGACAATCTCCTGCGCCAACTGCTTGTGGTAGAAGTTGCGGGATTGCCCGCGCAAGTAGAGCACGCCATCTCGATAATCGCAAGAGATCTGACTGCCGAACCCATGCAGCCGGCTGTGCAAGTGACGCCCGGCATTCTCAGCGACGTCCCACAAATGCGATTGTGTTGGCTCCATCGATGCACCTCCATCAAGGCAAACAAGTTCGACGGTCAATTCTGCGTACCTCTGCCCCGACAGGAATCGGATTACGCGCGTTTGTCATCGGATTCTCTGGCGGGGACTCAACTCGCCGACACCAACTCCCGCTTCTTCGGCCAGTGAAGTTCAGAATCGTCGCCCGTGAACTGCGATGATCTGGCCGTCTGGTGCTGGTCGTTCACCGGCGCCCCGTCGCAAAGCTCGGCACGCGCCACCCGGACGGCGCGCGGGCCGGAGATCCCCAACTTGACCCTGCTCCGGGAAATCTCTACCACCCTGAGGGTGACACATGAGCCAATCCGGATTTCCTCCCCGATTTTTCTGCTCAGGACAAGCATGTCACGTCCTCCATAACGTTTTTGTTGCCAACTCCGCAGTTCCACTTGGTTCCTCAACCCCACGTCGAACACACTATCCTGGTTTTGGCTCCCGGCCAGGAATCCTCGCGAGCGTGATGGCTGACTCCCGGTTCTCGGTGATGCGGAAAATCAGATGCATTCTTAGTCTGCGCAATGTTTCCCCGAGCAATGGTGGAGCCGAATGCAGGATGAGCTGGCCCCCCTTCTCCCACATGCGTTTCTGCCGACGCACGAGCCAGCAGAATCCTTGAGAGTCGATCACCGTTAGACCACTCAAGTCCAGCACGACCTTGCGGCAGTAGGATCCTATTCCCAAGACCTCTTCCAGCGGGTCGCCGGCCCGAAAGACGTCCCCGTGGCGAACCTGACCCGAGACCGCTACGCAAGCGACTTCTCCGTCATCCGATTGCAGCCTGAACATCGTGTAGACCTACTTGGGCCACGCAGCCACCGGCGAAGTGGCTCCGGATCTGTACGCAACGACTTTGTTTCGTTCGCCTTGTCGACGTGGAACCGATAAGATGAGACCGGTTGTGCTGCAAACGTCGTGCCGCGGACCCGCTCTCGAGCAAGACGTTTTGTGTAAACGGTGTGAAGCGATGGAATTTCGACGCGAAAAACGGCAGCTGAGACGCCATGGCCCAGCGAACATGCGCCTCAGATTCGAGCGCAAGGATTGCCTCGTGCGCCCTATAACCATACAGTTTCGTGTTGGGGGAGCAGCTGACGAACTTAGTGGAGGTGAGACGGCGTGGTGTATTCGCTACTCATCGTGAGCGGGGCGTCGCCGGGCACAACCTTGCGGCTGGACGCGAGCGTTCCGGAGGTGACTGTCGGTCGCGAGAGCGTGCGCGACCTGCGACTGGACGATGACCGGGTCAGCCGGCTCCACGCACGACTCGTGTATCGCGCGAATCGCTGGTTGTTGGAGGACTGCGGGAGCCTGAATGGGACTTTCGTCAACTCACAGTCCGTGCAGCAAACGGTACTCGAACCTGGCGACTTGATTCGCGTCGGCAACAGCTTGATCCTGTTCACCGGGGCGGACCGCGCTCCTGGGGATGAACCGGCTGGTGCGAACCAGCCACGGCCGACGGCGCTGATGGGGTTGAATAAGGATGTCCGGCATGAACTGGCCGAGCACAGCGTGAGCGGCTTGCTGGCGCGGGTCACGCGCGATTCGGCGGTGTTGTGCCGGATGGCGAACCTCTTGCAGCAACATCCCAACACCGAATCGTTGCTGCAGGTGGCTCTGGACACGCTGGTCCGGGGAATCTCGCCGGACACGGCCACGCTTTGGCTGGTGGGGGCCGACGGCCGGTTGCGGTGCTGCGGCCGCTTTGGCCCAGCGGACGACGAGCATTTGCTGGCCAGTTTGGCGGTCGAGAAAAACAAGGCGTTGTTCGTGGGAGAGCCGAACCCGTCGTCCAGTGCCCGGGACACATCGTCTTTGGAGGGCAGCGGGATCGGAGTGCCGATTCCGGGGGCTTCGAGTTGTCGCGGGGCCATCGAGTGCCGGCGCGCTTTGGAGCACGGACTCTTCCAACGGGCGCATCTGGATTTCGCGGTTGTCGTGGCGTACCAGTTGGGCACGGCCCTCGAAAACCTGGAGCATCGGGAACGACTGGAGCAGGCGAACGACCAGTTGCGCCGCCAACTGGCCAGCCAGACGAAACTCGTGGGATCCAGCCCGGCGATGAAGTCCATCCTGGAGCACATTGCGCGGGTCGGCCCCACTTCATCGACCGTGCTCATCCTCGGGGAGAGCGGTACGGGCAAAGAGTTGGTGGCCAGTGCGATTCACGAAATCAGCCGCTACAGTGCCGGCCCTTACGTGCCCGTCAACTGCGCGGCGTTCAGCGAATCGCTGCTGGAAAGCGAACTCTTTGGACACGAGGTCGGCGCGTTCACGGGTGCCGACCGTCGCCACATCGGACAATTTGAGCGGGCTCATCGGGGGACGATCTTCTTGGACGAAATCGGGGAGATGAGTTCGTCCTGTCAGGCGAAGGTCTTGCGCGTGTTGGAAGGCCATCCTTTCCAGCGGCTCGGTGGGCAGGACTCGATCCGTGTCGATGTGCGCGTCATCGCGGCCACGCACCGGGACTTGCGGGAACTGGTTGCGCAGGGCCGGTTTCGGGAGGACCTGTACTACCGCTTACGCGTGATCGATCTGTCCATCCCGCCGTTGCGAGAACGTGCTGACGACGCGATCGAGTTGGCGGCTTTGTTCCTGGATTACTTTCGACGGCAGGTGGGCGGCGGGCCACGACGGCTGTCGAACGAAGCGATCGCGGCCATCCGCCAGCACTCCTGGCCGGGCAATATTCGCGAGCTGAAGAATGCGGTGGAGCGGGCGGTGGTTTTGGGACGTTCCGAGGAAGTTTCGCCGCAAGACATGGGCCTCGCCACGGGGGGGGCGGGGAGCACGCCCTGTCCCGACATGATGTCGCTGCGGGAAGCCGAGCGCCGCCACATCGAATACGTGCTCGGCCGGGCCGGGGGGAACAAGGCGGAGGCGTGCCGCGTCTTGGGCATAGGCCGCGGGACGCTCTACAAGAAGCTCGGGGAGTACGGCATCACCGACGCGACCTGATCACCCGCCGCTTGAGAAGAAGGCCGCGGGAAGGAATCATACCTCGCTCGCCGTTTGCGGGGAACATTGGCCGCAGGAACAGTCGAGGAGTTCGAGCATGTCAGATGCCCAAGCGGAAAAGCCGCCCGGTTCGGCGCACGAGTCGAACCCCGATTCGACGCCTACGGTTTCCATGGACGTGGAAACGATTGCTCGGCTGGTCACCTACTTGGAGATCCCGAACGACGCCTTGCCCGTGAGTTTCGGCCGGTTCGAATTACGGGAACTCCTCGGCCAGGGAGCATTCGGCAAGGTCTACCGGGCTTACGATAAGCAGCTGGACCGCGAAGTCGCCGTCAAGATTCCCCGCCGCGGCATCTTGGAGACGTCCGATCAGCTCAGTCGCTTCCTCCGTGAGGCGCGTTTAGGTGGGAAACTGCACCATCCTAACATCTGCCCAATCCACGATGTCGGTGAGTTCCAGGGAAACCACTACATCGTGATGGGATTGATCGAGGGGGCGTCGCTGTCCCAGTTGGTCAGCCCCGAGAAGCCCATGGATCCGAAGACGGCAGCCAAAATCGTCCTCGAATTGACGGCCGCTTTGGCGGAAGCCCACGATCACGGGATCGTTCATCGGGATCTTAAGCCCTCGAATATCATGATGGATGAGAAACGCCGCCGGCCGGTGATTCTGGACTTTGGGCTGGCGCGGAGCGTCGTCCTGAATGCCTACGAGACGCCGAGCGGCCTAACGCTGGGGACGCCCCTTTACATGAGTCCCGAACAGTTGGGGGAAGGGTCGGGCGAGGTGGGCCCTCAGTCGGATGTTTACAGTCTGGGCGTCATTTTCTACGAACTAATCGCCGGTCGGCCACCATTCAGCGGGTCAGTGCCCGAAGTCTTTGCACAAATCCTGACGTTCGAACCGAAACCGCCCTCGTGGTATCAGCCGCAGCTCGATTCGGCCATCTGCTCGATCTGCCTCAAGGCCATGGCCAGGGAGGCCACGCAGCGTTACGAATCCATGCGGGACTTCGGCGCGGCGCTGAGAGGCTACTTGCAGGGCGTCTCCCCAACCTCGTCATCCGGCATCGGTGTGCCTGCCGCTGCGGCACACGTGGTGCCACGTGTGCCGACGAGCCCGACGCGGCCTGGGGTCCAGTCGCCGACTCCTGATAAGATCGAGTTCGGCTGCCCCAAGTGCGGATTCCTGGTGCAGACTCCACGTCCGACCGCCAGCAAGAAGGGCCGATGTCCCAACTGCGGCGCGATTGTGCCCATCCAGGCAATGGCGGACGCCGTGGACGCGCCCAGCCCGCGCGACGCCGCCCGCTCGGCCGACTGCCCACCCAAGCCGTCTGCGCCGCCGCAGCGCATCGAGTTCCCCTGCCCGCACTGCCACAACCTCGTTCGCACCCCTCCGGGGAGCGCGTGCAAAAAGGGCCGCTGTCCGTGGTGCCGATGCGTCGTCACGATTCCTCGCGGCGGCGCGAATTAAGTCCGCTGCTCGACTGTCGGCTTGCCGTGGTGAAACCGTGTCCGTGCGGCGGTAGGATGCGTGCTCGGGATCGTGCTGCCGTTGTCGGCTCGTGCTATCATCCGGCGAATCGCCGGCCGCCAGCTAACCGGAGGGAAACGCCTTGCCCGTCGAAGCCAAACCCGGCATGGTGAGGCGGCGAGGATGCATCAGCGCGGCGTGAATCGACAAATTGAAGGTCTGCAGACGGTTAAGTCGGCTTGGCGAAGTCGTGCCCGAACTCGTCGGCGGCCTGCCTGAAGCGTCCGAGGGGGCATGACGACCATTTCGGAACGAACGCTGTCGCTAGCCGAGTTCCAGCGCTGCTTTGAGACGGAGATCGACCTGTTGTTGAATCGCGGGCGAAAGGGTTCCGATCGTGTTGACGACGAATTTCCGATCCAGCGTGAAGAGGTTCTCGCATTGGATATACGATGGGTGCAGCAGGCCGGACGGCCGGCCATCGGACGTGGCCGGATCGAGGAAGACGTGCGCGAAAGCCGTGCGGCGGGTGGAACGTGAGACGGCGACCAGGGTCACGTCGTCGATGATTGGATTGTTGCGGTCGGTGCTAGTCCCAGTCAGCCCGCTGCCATACGCCTTGGATCACGACGCGCCGCTCGTCGTCCGTGAGCGGACCTGACTCGAACAGGCTTTGCACGCGGTTGAGGGCGGCGAGGCGCAGCCGCGCGGCGAAGTCGTGCGGCCTACGTTGGACTAGAAAGCTGGAAAACCCGGCAAGACGAATATCGGCCCTGGCGTTCAGGACGATCGTGTGTCAGAATTCTCCTGGAGTGCGGTGCCATCAAGCCAAAGCGGCGACAAGGAGCCGCACTCCAGAATGCGCGCGGGTGACACACCGTTCCCAGTGCTAAGCTTGATGTGCCTGTAGTCGTTACCACCATCATCATCAACTCGCGGAGGAAGTTTCGTGAAGACCTATGCTCCCACCCGTCGGCAATTTCTGCAGCAAGCCGCCGCAGCGGCCGGGGCCGCCGGCGTTTCGTTGCCCATCATCTCCTCGGTACGCGGCGCGGATTCCCCGCCGCCCAGCGACACGATCACCATGGGGTGCATCGGTGTCGGCGGCATGGGCACGGGGAACATGAAGGTCTTCGTCAACTTGCCCGGCTGCCGCGTGGTGGCCGTGTGCGACGCGTACGAGGACCGCCGCAAGCGGGCCAAATCGATCGTGGACGACAACTATGGCAACCAGGACTGCAAGATGTACGGCGACTTCCGCGAGCTGCTGGCCCGCGAGGACATCGACGCGGTGATGATCGCCCCGCAGGACCACTGGCACGCCCTTGTCGCCACGGCCGCGGTCAAGGCGGGCAAGGACATGTACTGTGAAAAGCCGCTGGGCGTGTGCGTCGACGACGGGCGGCAGATCCGCGACGCCGTGCGCGGGGCCAAGCGGGTGTTCCAGACCGGCACTTGGCAGCGGTCCCAGGGCAAGTTCAAGCAGGCGGTCGAACTGGTCCGCCACGGTTATCTGGGAAAGATCCACACGGTCGAAGTCGGCTCGCCGTGCGCCAGCTACCGCCCCAAATACAAAGGTTCGCTGGACCCGCAACCGGTCCCGCCGGGCTTTGACTGGGAAATGTGGCGCGGACCTGCGCCGACGAAACCCTACAATCCGGGACGCGTGGCTTGGCCCGATTGGTACCTGATCTCGGACTACTGCGCCGGCTTCATCACCAACTGGGGCGTCCACCATCTGGATATCGCCAACTGGGGCTGCCCGCAACTGGGGACCGAACCGTTCGAGGTCGAATGTCAGGTCGTGTACCGCAAGGAAGGGTTCACGGACAATTCGGATACGTGGAGCGGCGTGTTCAACTACGCCAGCGGATTGAAGTTGATCTACAAGGACGACTCGCAGATCAAGACCGGCACGCGGTTCGTCGGCGACGAGGGCTGGGTCCACATCGACCGCGCGGGCATCTGGGCCGAGCCCGAATCGCTGTTGAAGGTCAAACTCAAGCCGGATCAGGCGCCGATCACCGACTCGGACCACCACCAGGACAACTTCCTGACCTGCGTCCGCAACCGCAAGGACCCGGTCTCCGACGTCGACGCCGCCTACGTGGCCACGACCCTCGGACTGCTGGCCGACATCGCCGGCCGCACGGGCAAGAAGCTGAAATGGGATCCGAAGAAAGAGCAGTTCGTCGGCAGCGACGAAGCCAACGCGCTGCTGAAACGGCCCCTGTACAACGGCTGGACGCTGTGAGCACGCGGGCCTGAATCAAGACCGTGTGCATGTTCTGGGAAGCAGGAAACGACGCCCGGAAGTTCCGGCAGTCTGGCAG
>CAYUFW010000183.1:4212-7293 GCA_964443915.1 uncultured Pirellulaceae bacterium | reverse complement strand
CTGCACAACGGCTGGAAGCGGTGACCACCCGAGTCTGAATTCAAGGCGGCGTACCCGACTGGGGATGGGGCCTTGGAAGATGCTGGTCCAGTACTTGGAATAGACACATGGCAAGACCTTCACCCCGGCCTCTCAACCCTGCCGAATACGGTGGGCGCCGCAACCGCATTGCCGGTCTGGCGCGGAGACTGGGGTTTGTGGGACGCGTCGAGTACCGGCACGTCTACAGCCAGACAGGCGGCGCGCAGTACGGGCGGGGGAGCACGGCGGCAGAAGACTTGCTCACTGTTTATGCCGAAGCGTTCGAACGCGACGCCGACCCAGATGATTTCTCCCTCAAGGCGATCCTGGCACACGAGCGCGGTCACCAGCTTTTGGCACGCCATCCACGCATCGCCATACGTGTCGCAGGAGTATCGGAGGCGAGTGAAGAAATCCTGGCGTCGGTCTTGGGCGCGATGATTTGCACCGACGATACAGACCGAGTCACGTTGCTCGCGAAGGCCACTGCCGAGTTGCTCGACCGCGGCCAAGGTGCCGACGCGGCAAGCCGTCAGCTCCAGGAATTGTGGGACCTGTTGGAGGCATTGTTATGATCGGAGCGAAGAAACTTAGCACGATTCGTCAAGAGATAGAACAGGCGTTGGCTTCCACCGGCGAGGATCCGATTCAGCGTCTGGAGCGACAGATTGCCTCCGCCAAGCGTAAAGGCAATCGCACCGAGGTGATGGAAGGGCTAAAGCGGTTCCTCGAACCGTCCCGGAAGCGGAAGCACCGCAAGCATCGTGTTGGGGCATGAAGCGAGGTTCATTAGTGCGCTCACAGGGGGATCCGATGGCCGGCGATGTCGACATCCGCCCGTACACGGAGGACTTGAAACGTGCGACGGAATTGAGGATAGTCTGTAGTGACGAACGCTCCCAACTCACGAGGAGGCTGCCTCATGATGGAACGATGTGCCTGGCTGGCGTGCCTGATCGCGTGCGCTGCACAAGCGGCCGAGCCCAACCTGTATGACCGCCGCGAGACCTGGGCCGAGAGCATGACGGCCACGCGCCGCAACGTGGCCCTGCTGCAAGCGCGGAACCTCAAGCTGCCCGCCGACGCGACCGATTGGCCAGCCGTCTGGGAAGATCTGTACCGGCGGTTCTGGACGGATTGGCCGGAGACCGACTGGCTGCTGCAAGACCGTCCGTTTCGCACCCCCAGGGACGATTTCGACGCCCAACGCGAATTCGGCTGGTTCTTCGAAGCCAGGCGCGACGCAGCGTTCGAGCAGCAGTTGATCCGCCGCGTGTTGGACGATTTGGGGGCGGCGGGCCAAGCCATCGCGGCCCGCCTGGAGGCGTTGAGCCAAATCGCGACGTCTGCCGACGATCCCGCCTGGCTGAGCCTGTACGCCGACGCCTGTCGCCTGCGCCGGGCAGAACGATTGCGGACGCTCCGCGAACGCGTGCCGCAGTTCGTGTTCACCAAGCATTACACGCTGGGCGGCTCGCACTACGCCTACACCGAAGGCCAGTCGGACGCGCAAGCGGAACGCCATTTCGTCCCCGGCGCGGCGCTTTGCCTGGCACGCTGGGACGGCGACCAGCTGCGCGTCGAGACGCTGGTCGACGATCCGGGCGGCGTGATCCGCGATCCGGATGTGTCCTACGACGGCCGCCGCGTGCTGTTCGCCTGGAAGAAATCCGACCGCGAAGACGACTACCATCTGTACGAGATGGACTTGGCATCGCGGGCCATCCGGCAACTGACCAGCGGCCTGGGCGTCGCGGATTACGAAGCCGCCTACCTGCCGGACGGCGACATCATCTTCAACTCGACCCGCTGCGTGCAGATCGTCGACTGCTGGTGGACCGAGGTCAGCAATCTGTACCGCTGCGACGGCGACGGCCGTTTCCTGCGGCGGCTGACATTCGATCAGGTCCATGACAATTATCCGACGGTCACGGACGACGGCCGCATCCTGTACACGCGTTGGGAGTACAACGACCGCGGGCAAATCTATCCGCAGCCGCTGCTGCAAATGAACCCCGACGGGACCAACCAGTGTGACTTCTACGGCGGCAACTCGTGGTTCCCCACCACGATTCTGCACGCTCGCGGCGTGCCTGGGACTCAGAAAGTCGCGGCCATCGCCACGGGCCATCATTCCCGGCAGACGGGCAAACTGATTCTGATCGACCCGGCGAAAGGCCGCCAAGAGAACTCCGGCGCGCAGTTGATCGCCCCGGTCCGCGACACGCCCGCGGTGAAGGTCGATGCCTTCGGGCAGAAAGGCGAACTGTTTCAGTATCCGTACCCGTTGAGCGGGACCGAGTACCTGGTGACCTATCATCCCGTCGGCTGGCGCTGGGCCGAAGGGCCGTTCGGGCCGCGGTTCGGGATCTACTGGATGACCAGCGGCGGGGCCCGCGAGCGGCTGGTGGACGATCCCCGCTTGCCCTGCAGCCAGACCGTTCCCGTGCGGCCGCGCACCACGCGCCGGATGCGTCCTAGCCTGGTCGATTACCGCCACACAACCGGAACCTTCTACGTCCAGGACGTATATGCCGGGCCGGGCTTGGCGGGCGTCGACCGGGGCACAATCAAGACGTTGCGCGTGGTGGCGTTGGAGTTCCGCGCGGCGGGCATCGGCTCCAACCGCAACGGCGGGCCGGGCGGTGGGGCCTTGATCAGCACGCCGGTGGCCATCGGCAACGGCGCGTGGGATCCGAAATGGATTATGGGCGACGCCACCGTCTGCGAGGACGGCTCGGTCTTCTTCGAAGTCCCGGCGCGGACGCCGGTCTACTTCCAGTTGCTGGACGAGCGCGGCCGCATGGTGCAGACGATGCGCAGCTGGTCCACGCTCCAGCCGGGCGAGAACGCCTCGTGCGTGGGCTGCCACGAGCACAAGAACAGCGGCCCCGTGGCCGGCCTGCCGCTGACGCAGGCGTTGCGTCAGCGGGCGGAAACGTTGCGGCCCTTCTACGGCCCGCCGCGCGGTTTCAGTTTCCCCCAAGAAATTCAACCGATCCTCGACCGTCACCGCGTCCGCTGCCAGACCAGCCGCTTTGAGTACCACCCCATCCGTGC
>CAYUFW010000183.1:0-4138 GCA_964443915.1 uncultured Pirellulaceae bacterium | reverse complement strand
GGTTGTGGCGCGGCGACGCTGACCACCCGCTGCTCAACTGGGTGAGCGCTCAATCCGCCCCGCCGATGCAGCCGCCGTACGCGGCCGGGGCCAATCGCAGCCGTTTGATCGAATTGCTGGAGGGCGGCCACGAGGACGTGCGGCTGTCGCGCGAGGAGTTGGACAGACTGTCCGCCTGGATCGACCTGGGCGTCCCCTACTGCGGCGACTACGTGGAAGCTAACATCTGGACGGACGAGGAACGGGCGAAGCACGAACGGTACGCCACTAAACGGCAACGGCTCGAAGAGGAAGACCGCCAGAACATCGCTGCCTGGATGCGGCACAACAACGGCGGCCGAGAATGAGCACTGCGCCGCCGGACATAATCTCCCGTAGCGAGGCTGTGAATACGACGCACGACGAAAAGGGCACTTCCATGATTTCCGGCTTGCGTGAGGATCGAGCGGCAGTCAATCTGCGGGCCGTTGCGGTCTTCGCGATCTCAGTGTGTGCAGGGCATTTCGCCTTCGGTGGAATCGAGGGCCGGGAACTCGTTGTCAGCGTGCAACTCCCAGGAGAAGCCACAACGGAACAGACGCTGCAGGCCGCCGAGGCGCAAATCGTCAACGCCGCGTCCTCTGGGGCCGACGGCGTGATGGTCGTTGTCCGCGACGCCGGCGGTGCCGCGACTGCGTTGGTCCGCGAGCTGCCGATCCGGGCCGCGCAGCACGGCTTGAAACTCTGGATCGCTGTGCAACTGCCCAACGAGAGCGCGCCGGACGTCGCCCACGCACTGGCCGCGCTGCCGGTCGAGGGGCTGGCCCTGTTCTTCGCTCCGCCGCAGGGTAAACCGGCTGATCCGGGCAATCTGCCGGCGCTGCTGGCCATCAAACGGCAAGGCGGCGAGTTGGGCCAGAGCATCCGCCAGATCAAACGCCGCCTCGGAGCGCAGCAGCGGCTGGCCCTGTGCGTGGCGCTCTCCGAAACGACTCCCGAAACGACGCGGAGTCAATACGTGCCCGTTGGCGACCTGGTCCGCGACGGGACCGTCGACCTCGTCGCGCTCAGCGAAGCGGAGCGGATGAACTTCCATCGTTTGCGGCTGTTGCGGGACGCACCGCTGCGGGCCGGCAGCTTCCTCGACGCGCGGGCGATCGAAGAGAATCGCCGCGCCGGCCTTCTCAGCCGCATCGGGCTGGACGTTGTGCAGAACGATACCTGCGAACTTCTCTGGCTCGGCGATTTCCCGGTCGAGATGGTGGGCCAGGTCGTGCCCGCAGCTGTCGCCGGACTGAAGCAGTCGCAGCAGCGGCGGGCGGCTCTCGAAGCCGCGTTGGCCAGAGGCGACTTGGTCCTCGATCAAGAGGTCTCGGACAAGGGGGCCAACGACCAGGCGAGCCTGCACGGCGTGGCCCAGGGCTTCGTGCCGTCGCGCGACGGGGCCTGCCCGCTGGTGCAAGTCTACGCGGCCGTCCGCGGCTCGCACGGCCCGCTGCCGCCGCCGATCCATGTCGAAATTCGTGACGACGAGAACGGGCAGCCCGGAAGCGGCGTGCTGGCAAAAACGGACATCCCGGCCGCCGAGTTCGGACTCGAACCGGTCTACCGCTGGGGCAGCGCGGCGCTGGATCCGCCCGTGCCGTTGAAGAAGGGGCAAACCTACTGGATCTACCTGACGAACCGATCGCATCCGGACGGGAACTACGTGTGGCGAATCGTCAAAGACGCGGCCGGTCCGCGCGGCCACGCCTGGAGCAGGCAGTATGACTACACAAAACACGCCTGGGTGTTTCGCGTCTATCTGAAGAAGGAGCCGGCCCAATGAGAAGGTGGAAAAAGGACCCAGAAGAGGATCCGGAAAAGAGTCCTGACCCCTTTTTCCTCCGCGCCGCGGCTGCTCTGATGCTCCTGGCGGTCGTAAGCGGCGTCGCCGTCGCGGGGCCGCCTGCGCTCAGGTGTCCGTTTGACGGCGATTTGAAGGACGCGTCGGGCGTCGCGCCCGTGGAGGCCCAAGGCATCGAGTTCGTCGAGGGGCGGCAAGGAGGCGCGGCTTTGATCCAACGCCCGGCCGTGCTGACGTATCCCACCCAGAACTTCAATCGCGATCAGTTCACGATCTCGTTCTGGGTCCGGCATGAACGGCCGCTCGCAGACTACTTCTTCCAGCAACTCGTCTACTTCTACCACGAGACGCCGAACCTGAAGAACCGCATTGGCATCCTCAAGCGTTCGGGAACGAACGACTTCGTCTTCTTCTTTGGCGACGACCAGGGAAGCGCGAAGGGCGTCAACTTCGCGGGCGATTGGTTCGCCATGGTGACTGCTCCTCAGACCTGGGCGGGCGGTTCCTGGCATCACCTGGTCTGTACGGCCGACAAGTCCCGCGGCCTGGCCCAGTTCTTCATCGACGACCAGAAAGTGGCCGAAGCCCGAGGGACCCAGTTCCCCGCCAAGCTCGGCGAAGTCTTCTGGATCGGCACCCAGCAGGGCCACTCGTGGATGCGCGGGGCCATCGACGAGTTGACGATCGAGCCCGTCGCCCACCTGAACGACGCGCCCCTTGCGCCCGCCGCACCGAAGCCGGCCGCGCCGCTGCCGGCCGCCAAGCCCGTGCTGGGCCAGAGCGTCGGCCAGTTGACCGGCAAGGATCTGGCCATCAACCTCGATTTCTTCGACATCTGCATCGGGACCGACTGCTGGGACCTCCACCACTGCGACGCGGAGATGGACCGCCTGATGGCGCTCTGCGCCCATTTCGGGTTCGACCGGGTGTACTATCGCGTCTCGGTCTGCGGCGCCGAGGCCTACCACACGAAGGTCATGACGCCCGCCTTCGAGGAAGTGTTCGCAGGTTACACACGGGAGGGCCTGGACACCTGCTGTGCGAACATCCCCTCGCTGCACGCCCGCATGGCCGCGGTCATGCGGGCCATCGATCCCTTGGAGGCTTGCGTCCGGCACGCGCATAAGCACGGCTTGAAGGTCTATCCCGAGGTGACCATCTTCGACAGCCTGTACTACGCGCCGCCGACGGAGTTTTTCCAGCAGCACCCGGAGTACACCTGGGTGAGCCGCGACGGGAAGAAACACATCCCCGGCGTGCCGTGCTACGCCTATCCCGAGGTCCGCCAGTATCGCGTCGAACAGATGAAGGAACTGTGCGCTTACGGCATCGACGGCATCAAGCTTTGCCCGCGGTCCCACTCGCCGTGGCCCGGCCGCAACGCGGGCGGCGGAAACGAGGGCTCGCGAGGATACGGGTTCAACGAGCCGGTGGTTGCGGAGTATGTCCGCCGCTACGGCAAGGACCCGCGGCAAATCAAGCCGGACAGCCTGGATGAACTCCGCTTCGTGCAACTCAAGGGCGATTTCCTCACGCAATTCCTCCGCGAGGTGAAGGAAGTTACGGCGGCGGCCGGAAAGAAGCTGACCCTGGTCGTCGACGGGAACATGACCGACCCCGTAACGGCCAACTGGATGTACATCGACGCCGACACGTTGGCCCGCGAGCGGATCGTCGACGAGCTGTGCGTGATGGGCAGCGCCGCGGCCGATCTCAATCATTGGCGGCTGCTGGCCGACGGCGACATCCGCCTGACGACTTGGGCCGGCATCCACGGCGAGACCTACGACCGCTGCCTGGACCTGATGCGGCGGGGTCTCCGCGCCATGCTGGACAACCCCACCAGCGACGGCAGCACGTACCACGAGCTGGCCAACCTCATCTATCCCGACTGCTGGGAGGAAGCGATCCTCGACACGTTCCAGCAATGGCAGGCGGCCCACAAGGCTTCCTCGGCCCTGGAACCGTGACGCCTTGACGAGCTTCGAATCCGCGACCGGTGCTCCCGCGGCTGCGTCCATCCCGTTACAATCGCCGGCCTATGACAGGACTACAGATGGGGGAACTGGCCGCCGTGGGCGCGGCCGTGCTGTGGACGCTCTCCACGCTGGCTTGGACATCTTCCGGCCGGCGGATCGGCGCGTTGGCGGTCAGCTTCCATCGCCTGATGATCACTTGCGTGTTTCTGCTTCTCTACGGCGGACTGGTCCGCGGCCGGTGGCTGCCCACGGATGCGGATGGCCGCACCTGGTTGATCCTGGGCCTGTCCGGGCTGATGGGGTTCTTCGTTTGCGACCTCTGCGCCTTCAAGGC
>CAYUFW010000182.1:5875-16367 GCA_964443915.1 uncultured Pirellulaceae bacterium | reverse complement strand
CGAGTTCTCCAACCCGCTGGATTGGGTCTGGTACGAGATCTGGCACCACGAGGGCCGCCGGGCTCGGCACGGCGCCTCGATGATGGGGCCCGACTACACGCATTGGCACGGCACCTACGAAGTGGCCAAGCACTTCTACTCCAAGATGGTCCCCGAACTGGAAGAGTTGATCCACAAGGGCAAGACCGCCGAAGCCGCCGACAAGAAGGCGGCTGCTGAGGCCCTGGCCAAGAAGCTCGAGGAAGTCCTGAACTCGCCCAACCACCGCTGGTACCTGAACAAGATGGACCCCGCCGAACAAGAGGAACGCAAGAAGCGCCAGGAGGAGTTCCAGCAGCGGTACGGTAAGTAGCGCAGGGCGCCAACGCCATGCGCCCGAGTCCTCCAGCTGTTCGGCCTACTTCAGCACGGCGTCGAACAGCTGGTAGGCCGTTTCGCGCAGCGGGGGCGGAAAGTCGTGGGGACAATCCGGATGCTCGACCCGCAGCCGCTCCGGGTGACCGTACAACCGGAAGACCTCGCGCGCGGCCGCCGCGATGCGATCGACGCTGTCGTGACGAAAATTCGTGTCACCCAGCGGAGCGACAATCAGCACGTGGCGCGGCGCCAAGGCGCCCACCATCTCGTGGAAGTCAAAGGGGATTTCTTCGAGCCGGCCGCGGTACTCGGCCAGTTTCAACATGTAGCGTGTCTGACACCAGCCCTTCTCCGGGTACCAGTTGTCGATCTTGCCGCCGTAGTAGTCCAGGTACGAATCCAGCCCGCAACTCGAGACGACCGCGCGGATCCGCTCGTCAAAGACGCTCGTGTAAACGGCGTTGTGGCCGCCCAGCGAGTGGCCGATGGCGCCGAACCCGCCCCGCTTGACGTACGGCAACGACTCCAGCAGGTCCAGTCCCCGCATGTTATCCCACACGGCTTTCAGCGTTCCGCTCTCCCAACCCAGGGCCTTGATGTCCGGCTGGTACTTGGCTAGCAGCGGGTAATTCGGCGCCAAAGTCACATAGCCGCGCTCGGCCAATTCGCTCGCGTACTGCCGGTTGGGGCGTTTGCCCAGCCCGACAACCGTTCCGTGTCCGACCACGTTGTCGGTGCCGTGCAGACAGAGCACGGCGGGAACAGGCTGCGCGTCCTTTTCCAGCGCCGGCTTGGGTACCAGCAGATACGCCGGCACTCGACTGCCGGGCTCGGACGCATACGTAATCAGACGCCGGACGTATCGGCCGCAGTCCACTTCTTCCTCGACCCGGACGTCGAGCGGCACGAGTTTCTCCCGACCCGGCAGCCGCCCCATGACTTGCTGCATGCCGTCCAGGATCTCGGCTCGACGCTTGCCCCACTCCTCGGTTGTCCTCGCCTCGCGCGGAGCGCCGTCAGGTCCACGATAGACGAGCAACTGGTCACGCGGCAGCCGCGGTCGAGCGGTCGGCTCCCCGCCCAAGGCGTCCCGCCCGGCCCCCGCGCCAGTCCCCCAGATGAGAACAACGCAGGCGACAATACGCCCCGCAATCCGGTTACCAACGACTGCCGAAACCGCTCGCTTCGTCTGTGTTTGCATTGCAAAATCCTCCGATCGATTGACTGCTGTTACGCGAACGCGGGAGTCTTCCGGCTATTGTTCCGCAGCGGCGCCGAAAAAACCGAAATCACTCGATCACTTTGTCGCCCCGCGCCGTCACACTGGTTGCCTGGGAACGGACCGTCAGGGCGCGGAAGTGGGGACGACCTCGGCGTCTACGTCGTCCGCGGCGGCCAGACACACGATCGCGTAGCAGACTTCCTCCGGGGTACGGTGCTGCAGGACCAGTTCCACAAAGGCGGCGATCCGCAGGTCCGTGAGTTCGGACGGCTCGATTTGCCCCCGGTAGGCAGGCGGCCTCCGCCCCGTGTAAATGTCGTCGTTCAGTACCACTTGCCCGACCGGCAAGTCGATGACCAGCACGGTCGCCGGCTCGTCAGCCCGCGGCGAACCCCGCTCCCCGGCCCCCCCCTCGACCTCGTCCCATCCCCAATTCAAGCCGCAATTGTCTTCCCGCAACTGGGCTTCCAGCTTCGTCCTCCGGAGACAGTACCCGCGCTGCCATTTCTCCTGAGCCGCCAGACGCAATTGCCACGCGATTTCGCCCAGCGCCCCCGCTTGGCTCAACCTCGCATGAAGTTCGCGTCCCTGTTGCGGGCCGAACATCTTCGAGGCGTCGCCGTCGGCCAGCGTCTGCAACTGCTCTTGGGTCAACATCAACTTCCTCCCTCAGTTTAGCAACAACGAGCGTCGCGAGGTCGTGATTCTCCGAGACGCAGATCCCGCTCTCGACGAGGCCGGACTACATGGACGAGCGTGCGAATTCCAGCGGCCGTCCTGCTGCTGGCGGCACGGAACCGGCTTCGGAGTCTGGCTCTTTCATTGTAGCGACGGCGGAGGATGTTCGCCAAGTGGTCGGTCGCTGGTTGCGGTTCGCATACGGGCGGGCTATCTTGGACTCGCGCGCGAGGGACGCGGGTCCGATCGGCAGACGCCGTGTATCTGGGACGCTTGGGTAGGTGGCAAGGAGTTGATCATGCTCATCCAAAGTCGGGGATTCGTCATGTTTGTGGTGGCGGCGAGCTGCGCCGTCCTCCTGCCTGCGGCGGAGGAACCGCCGCAGGCGCCCGCGGCGGTTTGGCCGGCGCTGGAGGACGCGGCGGCCGCGGAGGCCGGAAAGCGGCACGAGTCGCTGATCGAGGTCGCGGAGGATGCGGCGGCGCCGCCTCACGTTCGGGCCTTGGCGCTGCTCGGTGCGGGCCAGACGGCGGCGACCCCGGACCAGGCGACGGCGATCTGGCGGCGACTGGCGGAGGATGACGCCGCACCGTTGGGGTACCGCGACGAAGCCCGCCGCCGCTTGGCGGAGGCTCGCCGCGCAGCGCCGATGCCGGCCGTCGGTGAGCCCGCCGCACGTCGCGCACAGTTGCCTGAACTCCCCACGCCAGGCTGGGTGCTGCACGTTGCACCGCGGGGCGATGATGCCGCCGAAGGCACCGAGACCGCGCCGCTGGCGACGTTGGCCGGCGCACGCAACGCCATCCGGAAACGGCGTGCGGACCGCGGCGGCACGCTGCCCGCAGGCGGGGTGCGGGTTGTCATCCACGGCGGGACGTATCCCGCCGCCGAGACGTTCGCCCTGGAAGCCGAGGACTCCGGCACGGCTGCCGCGCCGATCGCGTACGAGGCGTTGCCCGGCGAGACGCCGATCCTGGCTGGCGGCGTGCGCATCGGCGCCTGGCAACCGGTCTCGGACGCCGCGATCAAAGACCGGCTCGCGCCCGCGGTCCGCGATCGAGTCCGCGAGGCCGACCTCGCCGCGCTCGGCGTCCGCGATTTCGGCGATGCGACGGACCTGCGCCGCGCGCCCGAGCTGTTCATCGACGGCAGTCCCCAGACGCTGGCGCGCTGGCCCGACGAGGGGTTCGTTGCCACGGGCGAGATCCTGGGCGCCGACACGTTTAAGGTCTGGGGCTCGATCCAGGGCTGCCGCGACGGGAAGTTCAAGTACGTCGAGGACCGCCCCAGCACGTGGGTGGATGAACCCGACGTCCGCCTGTACGGCTACTGGTTCTGGGACTGGTACGAGGAGTTCCAGAAGGTCGCCGCCATCGACGCCGGCGCGCACGCCTTGACGCTCGCCAAGCCTTACTCGCAGTACGGTTATCGCAAAGGCCAGCGCTACCGGGCCGTCAACGTGCTCCGCGAACTGGACCGGCCCGGCGAATGGTATCTGGACCGCCGCAGCGGAAAGCTGTATTGGCTCCCGCCCGAGGGCGATGCCTGGCAGCGGGCGGTGGCGACCGTGAGCGTGCTGGCCCGCCCCTTCGTGCAACTGGAAAACGTGCAGCACGTCATCCTCGCCGGGCTGACGATCGAGGACGGGCGCGGCGACGGGATCCACGTGCGCGGCGGCGCGGATTGCATCGTCGCCGGCTGTACGGTCCGGCGACTCGGCGGGGACGCGATCGTGGTCCAGGGCGGCCAGCGGCACACGGTTTTCGGCTGCCCGCTGCACACCCTGGGTTGCGGCGGGGCGCGCGTGGCGGGCGGCAACCGGAAGACCCTGTCCGCCGGAGGCCACGTCGTGGAGAACTGCACCGTGGCGGACATCGCACGCTTGAAGCGGACCTACGCGCCGGCCGTCCATCTGGACGGCTGCGGCAACCGGATCGCGCACAACCGCTTCGAGCGCATCCCGTCCTCGGCCATGCGGATCGAGGGCAACGACCACGTGATCGAGTTGAACGCGATCCGGCACGTGGTCCAGGAGTCCGACGACCAGGGCGGGCTGGACATGTTCGGGAACCCGCTGTACCGCGGCGTGGTGATCCGCTGGAACCGCTGGAGCGACATCACGGGCGGCACGCACTGCGGGGCCGCGGGCGTGCGTCTGGACGACATGATCTCGGGCGTGACCGTGTACGGCAACGTCTTCGAGCGCTGCGGCGCGGTCCTGTTCGGCGGGGTCCAAATCCACGGCGGCAAGGAGAACGTGGTCGACAACAACCTGTTCGTCGATTGCTTCGCCGGGCTCAGTTTCTCGCGCTGGGGCGAGAAACGCTGGCGCGAGAGCATCGCCAGATTCGTGCCGGACGCCGCTGCCGCGCCGTACCCGGCACGCTACCCGGACCTGGCGCGGCTGGCCGACGGCGCGGACATCAACTGGGTGACGCGGAACGTGTTCGTGCGTTGCGGCACGGTGTTCCTGCGCGACGGCGGCATCCAGCGTGCCGCACTGAACGCGTCCATCGGCGATCCGTTCGATACGCGCGTCATGGCGGACGCCGCGGCGATGGCCCGCGATCGGCGCCTGGCCGCCATCCTCGCGGCACCCATCCCGCTGGACGAGATCGGCCCGTACGATCATCCCTGGCGCGCGGCGGCGCCGTAGCTCACGTAGGCGCGTCTCTCCGAGACGCGAACCCATCCCCTGCCAATCGTTCCACGAACGCTACCTCCGCCGTCTGTACGGGCCGGACGTTTTCGAGCTGCTCGGTGCGGCTCAGAAGGCCAAGGCCGACTTTGACCGAGCCATGTCTTCAGATCTCCGACCACACACCGGGGACGGGCACGGGATAGCGTCCCTGGGCGTCGGCCTGGACGGGCGGCGGGGTGTCGTAGTTCATGGCGTCGATGTTCGGACAGAACTGGAAGTTGGAGGCCAGCGCTTCGTCCCAGGTGATCAGCTTGCCCGAATGGACGGCCGCCCGGCCCATGAGGTCCGCCAGGTTCGAGTACGCCGCCCGCTTCGTCTCGTTCTGCGGCCTGTCCTGGCGGATGCTGTCCAACAGCACGTTCCACTCGGCATCCCAGGAATTGGCCGTTTCCGGGGGCGTTTCCCAGACCATCGTGTCCTTCTCGATGCGCTGGTCCTTGTACAGCCGCGCCGTTTCTCCTTTGCGCAGTCCGTACGTGTTGAATTGGGCCGCGCATTTGGTTCCGTGGACGTACGTGGCGAACTCCGAGTGGCAGTGTCCGCCCAGCCAGCGCACGACGTCGTAGGCTTTCGTGCCGTCGGCAAAGGTCCATTCGATGGACAGCGAGTCCAGGTTTTGCCCGCAATCGGTGCTGTTGGCGGCTCGGCCCCCGACGCCGTGCGCCGCGACCGGCCAGGCGTCCTTGAGCCAGCAGATCTCGTCGATCTGGTGAATGTTCATCTCAGCGAACAGGCCGCCCGAGACCCATAAGAAATGGACGAAGTTCCGGATCTGCCAGAGCAGTTCATTCTGTTCCGGCGGCTTCTTGCCCAGGCCGCCGCAAGCGTGTACCCGGTAGGCCCGGATGAGCTGGATGTCTCCGATCGCCCCGTCGCGGATGCGTTTGATCAACTCCTGGCGGTTGGCGCTGTGGCGCCATTGCAGGCCGGCGGCGATCTTGAGGTTCTTCTTCTCCGCCTCCTCGCCGGCCTTGATCAGCCGCCGCAAGCCGGGAACGTCGGGCGCGAACGACTTCTCCATGAAGACGTTCACCCCCTTCTTGACCGCGTATTCCAACTGCATGGGACGGAAGCCTGAAAAGTTGGTCAACATGGCGACGTCGTGGGGACCGAGGCAATCGATGGCCTTCTTGTAGGCGTCGAACCCCAGGAACTGCCGGTCCTTGGGCACGTCGATCCGCTCGCTGAAACGGTCGCTGAGGGCTTTGTGCGACGTGGTCAGCCGGCTTTCGACCAGATCGGCCATGGCCACCAGCTTGACCGGTCCGTGGGCGGAGTTCATGGCGTTGGCCACGGCCCCGTTTCCCCGGCCGCCGCAACCGATCAGGGCGAGCCGGATCGTGTTGTCCTCCCCGGCGTGGACGCGTGGCACCAAACCGGCGGCGAGCGCAGAAGCTGCCGCCGCCGTGCCGGTATGCGCCAAGAACTGCCGACGCGACGACTGCCGAGACTTCCCTAGGGCTGACAGATCGCCTCTGTTCATCGCACACCTCTCCTTTGCTTTCTCAGTTGCAGCGAGCCTGAAACCGATCGCGACCTCAGGACGGACCTTTCCATCGCAAGACCGCCGACTTCCTCCCATTCGATCGGGCGACTGCCCGCTCCGTCAAGACCCTTGAGAACGAGACGACGCCGATGGTATGCTTAGCCCCGCTGCAGAGCCACGTGGCGTAAGCTTCCAGCTTGCGATGGATTGGGGCATCGCAAGCTGGAAGCTTACGCCACGTGAAGCCGTTTTGTCCCGTTTGCCGCGGCGAGGCATATCGAAGTGCCCTGCCCCGTTCCTTGAAGCCCAGCACTTTCCCCGAGCCCGAAGTCCTATGCTCAACCTCCAATCCAACACTCCCGAACGCTGGCTGCAGCAGGTCGCCGAGCACCTGGACCAGATTCTGATCGACCATGCGCACTGCGAGAAAAAGGCCGCCGGCACGGCGATGAATTTAATATTCGCGTACGTCGAGAACCAGGAGTTGTGCCAGGCCATGAGTCAAATCGTGAACGAGGAACTCGCCCATTTTCACCTTGTGCTCGACCTGCTCAACCGCCGCGGCATCCGCTTCCGGCGGCAGACGCCCAGCCAGTACGGCCGGCGACTGAACGATCTGGTCCGCAAGCAAGAGCCGCAGCGGGCGGTGGATCGGCTGCTGGTTGCCGGCCTGATCGAGGCCCGCTCGTGCGAACGGTTCGACCTGCTCCGGAAACACCTCCAGGACCGCGAGCTGGCCGATTTCTACGGCAGTCTGTTCGAGTCCGAGGCGCGCCATCACAGCACTTACGTGCGGCTGGCCAAGATGTATGCCGAAGATGAAACCGTCCACGCCCGGCTGAAAGAACTGGCCGCCGAAGAAGCCCGCATCATCGGAGAAGGCGAAGAACTGCCGCGGGTACACAGCTGAGGCGCGGCTGATTCGGTTGAGTCATGAGATTCACTCACAAAGCGTCACGGCTCCGTCACGGGAGACGAAGTAGCTTGTAGACTTGAAGCTGGTTGTGTAAGCTGCGGATTGGAGGACGGTCATGAATCTGAAAGTAGTCGTTCAGCGAGGCGAGGACCGAGGTTTTGTGGTTTCCGTGCCGGCACTACCCGGGTGCTGGTCGCAAGGCGCAACGCGGGACGAAGCGATGGCGAACATTCGCGAGGCGATTCAGGGATGGTTGGAGGCTGCCCAGGAGAAGTGCGACTCGAATGCGCTCGAAGGCAGTCTGGAGTTGGTCACGGTTTGACGCTCGTAGGAATCAGGGATCGTCATGCCCCAATTGCCCGTCGTCAGCGGACAAGAAGCACGCCGTGCCTTCGAGAAGCTTGGTTGGCATTTCGACCGGCAGCGTGGGAGCCACATGATCCTCGTCCAGCCTGGTGTGCCGCAAAACCTATCCGTTCCGGACCACCGCGAACTCGACCGAGGATTGTTGCGCGGCTTGATCAGAGACGCGGGGCTGACGGTCGAGGCGTTCATCGAGGCGCTCGATTGACGTTGACGCGATTCCGGTCCCTTCTGCATCGCGGCCTTCTGACCGATGCGCGATAGCTGTTGCCGCTCCGCAACACGGTGCCGAACTTGGTTGTTGTCTTTTCTCAACGCGGCTGCCTGTCGGGACGCCGGGGAGACGCAGCGGTGAGTCTTCCGTCGGTACGGTCCGCGGGAAGTGGCGTATCCGCCACACCGGCCCGACGCGCCTGCGAGGATTTGGCCCGTCCCGTGTTTGCGTGTTGGGCCGGTTCCGGCCTACACCGCGTTCCCGAACGCCCGCTCCCTCCACCCGGTTGCCGCTGGGCGCAGCGTTTGCAGTTCTTCCGACTTGCCGCAGGCCCGCTGGGCACGTCTCGCGGCGGGAGAGGAGGTCTGATGCTCGCGTACGAACTGATCGAGTTGAGCGCCCTGGTCGCCGTCAACGGCCAGTCCTTTGTCCAGGGGCAGGGACGTTTGTCGGAAGCCGGCATCTCTCAGTACTGGTCGGTGTCCCGCAGCCGTTTCGACCGCTGGGCCCGGACCCTGAAAACCGATTGGGAACGGCTGCAATCCGGCAAGCAGAAGCCAAGGGCCGTCTGGCGGCACGTGCGGCCGGCGCTGGAGGAGATCCTCACGGGCGAGATGCTGACTCGCATCTGGACCGCCGTCGCCTGCCAGCACGACCGGCAGCACGGGGCCAGCTACGTCTCCCCCGTGGTGCGGAGCGTGTTCCTGGGACACCTGGAGGCCCGCCATCGAGCGCTGAACTTCATGTTCCACGCCCAGGAGCACGATTTGGATGCGGTGCTGGGCATCAACCGGGTGCGGAACCGCAGCGAGCGGTGGACGGACATGCTGTTGGCCTACCTGACCCCACTGTGCGACGTCGCCCAGGTGGCATTCGAACGGAAACGCGTCGCCGACTTTGCCGAAGACGTCCACGACCTCTTTCACCGGGCCAACGCGGAACTGTCGTGGCAGTTGCTGCGCGGGGCGCTCCAGAACAGCTTCGGCGATTGCCTCGCGAAGCACGCTCCCAACGGGGACTTGAATTCGCAAATCGCGTCCAGCATCCTGGCCAGCTTCCGGCCGGACACGTTCGACGCCACCGGCGACCTGGGCTCGCTGTGGATGGAGCGGCTGGAGTACACGACCGCCGATGCGGAATCGCTGATCGAAGAACTGCTCGCCGTGGACAGCCCTGAAGAGAAACCAAGCTGGTCCGCCGCGCGGCGTCCGCAGGCCGCTCGTTGACGACCTCCCCGATGGCGATCTCGGCGAACCCCGGAGGAGACAGTCCCGGAGAAAACAGGCTGCCCCATGCCAACGAACTTGTCGCGACCGATTCCACGATCTGCCGTTCTCACCCTGCCCCTGGCCTTCCTGCTGCTCATGCCCGGATTGGCTCGGCCCCAGGAGGTGCCGCCCGCGGCCGGGCACCCCGGTCTGCACGCGCTCGCTCCCCGCACGCCGCAGGACTTGCAGGAACTCTTCAGGCACATAAAGCCAGATCCAAATTGCCTGCCTGCACAATGGACTACCCAGCCTGCGGACTGCATAATGGTCATCGAATTGCTCGAACCTGTTTGTCCATCCCAAGATGTGCTTCCGCGATGTCTCGGGACGAGGCCCAGACCCGCTCTGAACTGATTGACCCCGTCCTGGAGCAGCGCGGGTGGAGCCGGACTACCGACATCCGCATCGGGGAAACTCTGCCTGCCGTCGATATCGTGTATGGCACGGGCCGGAGACGCCCGAAAGGACGCACCGACTACGTCCTCCGCCGTCCCCTGGAACCAGCCGCTGAGCCGGTCCCGTTGGGCATCATCGAGGCCAAACGCGAGGATCTTCCGCCGGAGCACGGATTGCAGCAAGGTCGGAACAACACGATCTTTGTGGTACAATGACCAACAGGTGAGACAGAATGCGATCAGTACGGCACAGCATCGAACGACTGGAGATCTGGTATCCGGGCCTATTCGTGCAGCCGCATGTTGTCGCGGCGGTGGCCGTGCTGAGCGAGTATTCCGAATCCCCGGCAACCTTTGCGGTTCGTGGCGAGAACGTGCCGCAACTTGAGGTGTTCGGTGGAGAGATCCGTCTCAGCCTCAGTTGGACCCGTAGCGTGGAAGCCAAGGCCGAACGCTTGCGGGCGACGATGCAGCGGAATCCACTCGTTGAATTGGCCGCGACGGCCGTGGCCCTGGTCGTCGCGAGACGGGTCTTGGCCTTGGGGCGACTGGAGGTCACCGGCTACGGCGAGCGCGCGGATTTTCGCTCTCCCCGCCGTCGCGCGGTCCTCGAAATCAGTGGCACGGAAGTGGCCGAAGAGTTCCTACGCCGTCACCGGGAAAAGGTCGGTCAAGCCACTGCGAACCCGTTTGGCTGGGACGCATATGTTGTCGTGAGCTTGTTTTCGGCGCGGGGGCATCGCATCCGCCTCTCGCGTCACGAATGCTCGGAGGGATCGAATGACTAAGTCAAAAGAAAAAGCCTACGGCCCCGCCCTGGAACGGCTGATGGCGGAGAAGACGAAAGTGCTCTCGCAGGCCCACGCTTTTGCTCAGATGGGACTGGCCGAGA
>CAYUFW010000182.1:0-5811 GCA_964443915.1 uncultured Pirellulaceae bacterium | reverse complement strand
TGCCGGCCAGTTCTCCGAGGCGGCAAATCTGTTTCAGGCCGCCCTCGCCGGCCCGTTGAACGATGCCACGCGTGCCGACGTCGAGCAATTCCTGGAAGACTGCCTGGCCCAGTTGGAAACAGCTTCTTCATCACGTTCCGCCGTGGCGATATGATGCCGTCGTCGCTTTCCAACGCGCAGAGCGGGAAGGAACTCCAGTTCTTGCCGTAGACGCCGAGCCAGCGGCCGGACGGCTCCTGCCATACCGATGGGAAGATCACCCGGCCCTTGCGGCCGTCCGGGTCCTCGAAGGCGCCTTCCGGGCGATACACGCCGCGGCCTTGAACCAGTTCGACGTTGTCCCAGTCGTCAAAGCGGGCGAGGTCCCAGAACAAGAGCTTCTTGGGCTGGCCCGGCTGCGGCGGCGGAGCAGGCAACTGGCCCGCCAGCGTCTCACCGGCCAGCGAAGCCGCTGCGCCCGCCGCCGCGGAAGCGCCCAGGAACGACCGGCGATTGATTCCAACTGGCCTGCAATCTCTCGGCGTCATGTTTGGCCCTTTCTTGGCTCCGCTACTCGCCATGCCTTGCCTCCGCCGCGGCGTTCCCTCCGCGCTTCCCGCGCTGCAGCTTCTGGCGGATGGCCTGCAGCCGCCGGGCGAGTTCGGCTTCGAAGCCGCGGTCCACGGGACGGTAGTACTGGCGATCGACGCCCAAGTAGTCCTGCTCCGCGACGCCGCCGGCGACTTCGTGCGAGTACTGGTACTCGGCCCCGTGCCCCAGCCGCTGAGCGCCGGCGTAATGGGCGTCGCGCAGGTGGACCGGCACCGGCAGCACGCGGCCTTCGCGCACGTCGCCCCGCGCCTCGCCGATCGCCAGCGTGGCCGCGTTCGACTTCGGGGCGCAGGCCAGATAGGTCACCGCCTGGCTGAGCGTCAGCTGGCATTCGGGCAGGCCCACGAATTCACAGGCTTGCATGGCCGCTACCGCCAGGGGCAGCGCGTGCGGATCGGCGTTGCCGATGTCCTCGCTGGCCAGGATGATCAGCCGCCGGCAGATGAAGCGGATGTCTTCGCCCGCTTCGAGCATCAACGCCAACCAGTACAGCGCGGCGTCCGGGTCGCTGCCGCGGATGCTCTTGATCAGCGCACTGGCCGTGTCGTAATGGGCGTCGCCGGTGGCGTCATAGGCCACCGCTTTCCGCTGCACGGATTCTTCGGCCAGTTGGCGAGTGAATTCCAGCGGCCGCTGGTCGCTGGACAGCACGCCGATCTCCAGCGCCATCAGGGCCCGCCGCGCATCGCCGTCGCAGACTTCGGCCAGGAACTCCAGGGCGTCGTCGTGCAGACAGACCTGGTGCTGGCCCAGTCCGCGCTGTTTGTCCGTCAGCGCTCGGCGCACGACCGTCTTGATCTCGTCCGGCGACAGCGGCTGGAATTGAAAGATCTGGCTGCGGCTCACCAGCGCGCTGTTGACCGCGAAGAACGGGTTGGCGGTGGTCGCGCCGACCAGCGTCACAATGCCTTCCTCGACGTCCGGCAGCAGGGCGTCCTGCTGGGCTTTGTTGAAGCGGTGAATCTCGTCGATGAACAGCAGCGTCTTGCGTCCGCCGGTGGTCAACTCGTCGCGGGCGTCCACCAGCACCTCGCGCACCTCCTTCACGCCGCTGGTGACCGCGCTCAATTGCCGAAAACGGCGGCGGCTCTCGGTCGCCAGCAAACGGGCCAGCGTGGTTTTGCCGGAACCGGGCGGCCCGTAGAAGATGACCGAGCCCAAGCGGTCCGCTTTCAACAGGCGCCGCAGCAGCTTGCCTTCGCCCAGGAAATGCTGCTGGCCGACGAACTCGCCCAGCGTCGCCGGCCGAATCCGCGCCGCCAGCGGCTGGGCCCGTTGCAAATTGTCGGCCTCGGCTTGTTCAAATAACGACTTGGCAGCCATTCAGACCTCCTCGACGTCGCGGACCACAATCCGACTGCCCTGGATCTCGATGATCCGGACTTGACGGCCGCGTTCGACGAAATCGCCGTCGGTCAGGACGTCCAGATAGCGGTCGCCGAAACGCGCCTTGCCGGCAGGCCGCAGCGGCGAGACGGCCAGCCCCCAGTCGCCCACGTCCACGCCGAACGGATTGTCGGGAGCCAGCACCGGCGCCGGCTTGTCGGCGTCGTCGGCGGCGGTGACGCGGGCCGACTTCACCGGCGCGGCCGGCTGCAGCACCAGGCGGTTGAACACGGGCAGGGAGCCAAAATGCCGGCTCAGCAAGGCGGCCACCGCCATGAACGCAGCCGCCGAGCAGCTGATCGTCAGCAGCGATGTGCCGAACACCTCCCACTGCAACTTCGTTTGTGGAACCAGGAAAGTCTGGCAAGCCATCAACAGGCCGATCAGGATCAGCAGCAGGCCCGTGATGCCGGCCACGCCGAACCCGGGCAAGACGAAGAGTTCAACCGCCAGGAACGCCACGCCGGTCAGGAACAACACGACCTCCAAAACTTCGGCCGTGCCACCCAGGAATCGGCTCCAGAAGAACAAGGCAAAGCACAAGAGGGAGACAAGGCCGCCGAGACCGATTCCGGGTGTGCTGAACTCGATGTACAACGCGACCAGCCCGACGACAAACAGCAAGCCGGTGACCCAGGCCGAGTTCAGGATGTAGACCGCGGTGTCCACGCCGCCAGGCTCCAGCACCCGCGGAGCCTCCGTCAGTCCGAGCAGTTTCTGCAATTCTTCACGACTGCCCGCATTGCCCTCCGCCAGCATCAATTCGACGGCTCGCTTGCCATTGACTTCCAGGAAACTGCCTTCCCGCGATTCCAGCACCGGCGGGCCTTTTTCCCACTGATCGGGATTCGGCGAGGACTTGATCTCGTGCTCGGACATGAACGTCTTGGCGCCCGTCTGGCGATTCTTGACTTCGTACACCGGCAGGTTCATGTCCACCATCGCTTCCGCCAGGGCGGGCGGGCGATGGCGGCTTTCCGCCAAGTCGCGGATCTTGCGAGCCAGGTCGCTGCGCACTTTCTCCGGCGCGTGGCGGAAGAGCGCGTCCTCGCCCAGGAAAATCGGGCCGGCGTCGCCCAGGACGGCGTTGGGAGCCATGATGATCTGCTCGCAGCCCAAGGCGACGATGGCCGCGCCGCTGAGCGCCTCACGCGGCACGAACGCGACGGTCGCCGCCCAATCCAGGTCTCGCAGCCGGTGCGCGACGTTGAAGCTGGAATCGACCAGGCCGCCCGGACTGTTGATTTCCACGATCACCAGATCCGCCTGATCCTCCTCGGCGTCGTCCAGCTTGCGATACAGGAACTGCTCCAGCAACGGCGTGATCGTCCCCTCGAAGCGGATCAACACCGCCCGTTCGTACTTGGTGCGCGCCCGCGGCGCCTCGTCCCCTGCCCAACAGGAAATGGCCGTCCCGCCGGCGGCCAGCCCGAGAAGAATGCCGAGTTTCCCAAGCCAGAATCGGAACCCAAGCATGAGTCGAGACTCCGCAGAAGTGATCTGGATGCCCGCGTCCCCAAGTTGTTCGCCACAAGCGACTGAAGTTTGGCAGGACGCGTCGCAATTAGCCCGGCCTTTTTCGCGAAAGCAGGGCTTCTGCCGTCACACCGCCGGCCTCGCCCTTCCCGGCCGCCAACGATTCGAAGGGCCGGCGGCCGACGTTGTCTGCTACCTGCAATTTAGCAGCCTGCTCGAACCTAGGGAAGTGCCGAAGCCGCCCACGCTACGCGGGGATCAGCGAGATGATTTCTTTGGCGATTTCTTCGACGCTCATGTAGGACACGTCGATCCGCCGCCAGCCGTAACGCGTCATCAGGCGCTCCACGTCCCGCAACTCGGCTTCGATCTCCGGCAGGCTGCCATACTTCTCAAGCGAGTCTTCGCCCAGCGTCTTGATTCGCGCCTGCCGCAGGCTCTGCAGCCGGTTGGCGTTCATCGTCAAGCCGATGACTTTGCGAGGGTCGAGCGCCGTCAATTCCGGAGGAGGATCGAGGCCCGGAATCAGGGGCACGTTGGCCGCGCAGATGCCCTCATACGCCAGGTAGAAACAGGTGACGCTCTTGGCGACACGCGAAGCGCCGACCAGCACGACGTCGGCCTGCTCCAGATCGGCCGGGCCGCGGCCGTCGTCGTGGGCGAGCGTAAAGTCGACGGCGTCGATCCGCTCCAGGCGTTCCCGTTGCATCTGGAAGGCCAAGCCGGGCAAGCCTTGCGGCGTCTGGCCGAGGTGGTCCTGCAGCATGGTGAGCAGCGGTCCGAGGATGTCGATTGTGGGAACGCGCAAGCGGGTCGCCTCCCGGACCAGGGTCTCGCGAAGTTGCGGCACAACCAGGCTATGACAGATGACGGCGTGTGCGTCGGCGGCGCAACGCACCTCGTGGACGACTTCTGCTTCGCTGCGCAGGTCTCGGCGGCGGACGACGCGCACGTCCGGCTGGCCGAACTGAGCCAGAGCGGCCTTCAGCACTTCGTCGCACGTCCGGCCGGTCGAGCCGGAGAGGATGTAGATTGTGAGCGGTTGGGCGTCGGAGGACGATGACATGGAGGTCAGTCCTTGCGTCGTAAGTGGAACAGCCGAATGGGCCGCGGTTGCTGGGGCACGGCGACCTCGGTGCGTGCCAGCTGCCAGCCGCGGCCGTCGAGCCAAACTGGGAATTCGCCACCCGTGCTGCGGCCGCCCTCGCCCAGAAGCACCACGCCGCCCGGAGCAAGCTGCGCGCGCCAGAACGATTCCAAGAACGGCCAGTCCTCACGATCGTACAGGATATCGGCGCCGACGATCCAGGGGAACCGGTCCGGCAACTGGTCGCGGCGCCAGTCCAACCGCCGCACGTGGACGCGCTGGCGATACGGCCAGCTGTTCAGGCGGGCGAACAGCAGCGCCGGCGGCGCCGCGTCCGCCATGACGACCAGCGCCCCCCGCGCGGCGGCCACCGTGCCGGTCAGGCCCAGTCCGCAGCCGAGATCCAGGACGCGGACGCCTTGCAGATCTTGTTGCACCAGCACATCGCAGACCGCCAGCGAGCAGCCCCACAGCTCGGCCCAGTACGGCTGCCAGCGGGGAGCCACGGCGGCGTCGGACGCCGTGTCGAGTTCCATCCGCTGGAGCATCTCGTCCGGCTCCACCACCCGAGTCAGTCGGACCGTCAGGTCGCCGAAACGGTACGTCTCGCACACCGTCTCGTATTGGCGGCGGATGCGGGCTTCGAGCCGGGCCCGCTGGCGATCAGCACTGGCGGAGTGCCGAGGGTTGCGCGGCGGCATCAAGGTGGAAGCAAGAGGCATGTACGAAGCTCGGAGCCACGCGCCAAGAGTTTCGGGAGGGTGGTGACGAGTAGGCCGGAACGAGTCCGCGCCGTTCCGGCACGGCCAACCATTCGACAAACGCGGGAAGTTCTGCCGGAACGGCGCGGACTTGTTCCGGCCTACTTTCTGTCTGGTCGCCAGCAGCACAGCGGTCAACGGGAAATGTCGCTAGAACGTCAGCCGGTGCGTCTTCGGACCGGCCCGGCGGTGGTCGAACTCCAATTGGCGACTCGTGTCGCCGCTCGTTGCCTTAACTTGGTACTTACCAAAGAAGCCGCGGAACTGGGCCTGTCCCTTGGCATCCGTCTGCACGGCGGCGCGCGTCTTCCATTGCTTGTTGATCAATTCATCCAAAGCGCGGTAGGCAGCTTTGGGCTTCAAGTCGTTATCCAGCAGGCCGCCTTGGGCTTCGTTTTCGCCCTTGACCGCCGTACCGTCGCCCAGGTTCCACCAGGTGATGCCCGCCATCGTCGGGGCGCTGAACCACAGCCGATAATGGTCGCGCACGACTTCGGCTTGCAGGCTTTC
>CAYUFW010000181.1:13382-16376 GCA_964443915.1 uncultured Pirellulaceae bacterium | reverse complement strand
ACACACTTATACGAAGCAGAAGGCTTCTTTGTTTCTTGGCTGTGCGCAATCCGGGCGATGGGCATCGACACGGCATCTTATGAGTCTAGACCGATAACGTCCTTCCAGTCGCTCCCAAGACCGTTTTGTAAAAACCCGCCACTTCCGACCGGCTGAATGAGGAAGCTGATTTCGGGACGGATCGGGGCGAATTTCCAGAATAGGGGAAAGCTGGGGTATGCTGGCCGGGCTTGGACGGGCAGCCTGCCGCTGAGAAAGTCAGGGATTCAGGTGGCATTTGGGTGGGGCGGACATGGGCGGGCAGCGGCTGTTCTCCGGGGTCCGGACGATCATGTGCCGCTGGCGACGCACGCATAATTGCATCTCCCGTCAAGTCGGGTATGCTGATCCGGTGGCTGGGACAGGCATTTTGCAGCGATCGTTGCAGGACCGCTGGCCGTGCCATTGCCCCACCGCGATGTGGCTAGATATCGCGTCCATTGAGCCGAGCAGCTCAGTGGGGGAATCGTCTTCCTCTTGAGCACAAAGGTAGCCAATCATGAATCTAGCGACCCCAACTTGGATCGCGGGCCTGCTGGCCTGCGGTATGGGCGTGGCATTGCTCGGCAGCGTGAAGATCGTCTTGGCAAAGCGCCTTCAAATGGACGAGGCGCGCGTCGGTGGGTTGGTGTCGATGTTTGGCTTCGCCATGATTCCCGTGATGCTGGCAATGGGCTTCCTGACCGATCTGCTGGACAAAAGGATCGTGGTCGTTGCCGGCTCGTTTCTCATGGTGGCCAGCCTGCTGGTCTTGGCGCGGTCGGCCAAGTACTGGTCCGCTCTGATCGCGATCCTGCTGCTGAGCGCCGGATGGTCGGCGTTGGTGAACGTGCTGAACGTGCTGATGCAGTCTGCCTTTGGCGGAACCCAGACCTACGCCATGAATCTGGGCAACTTCTTTTTCGGGCTGGGCGCATTCCTGACACCACTGCTGATCGCATTCCTCGTGCGGCGCACCGGCTTCACACCGACTCTGCTCGTGCTGGCGGCGTTCACCCTACTGTCTGGCGTGCTGGCCTTCGGCGTGGACTTCAAAGCGATGTTGCCGCCGGCTGTCGCTGGCACAGATCCTGGTATCGGCGTGTTGCTGAGCGATCGGATCATGTGGCTGACGGCCCTGGCGCTGCTGTTCTACGCTCCGATGGAGGCCACGATGGCAGCGTGGGCCACGACGTACTTGGGAGACAAGGGAATGGCGGAAGCGCGGGCGGCCACGACGTTATCCGGCTTCTGGTTGGCGTTCATGTGTTCGCGGCTTGCGACGGCCCTGATTGTCGCCCGCTTCCCCTTGCCGGCCGGTGGCGACACGCTCTTGATCATCGGCCTGTCGCTCTTGTGCATCCTGGTCTGGGCTGGCGCGGTGTTCAGTCGGGGCTCTGTCACGGCCGGCACGATGGTCGTTCTGGCGGGACTGTTGTTTGGCCCAACCTTTCCGACGCTCGTCGGCGTTCTGATGGGCCACGTTAGCCAAGACATTAGCCCAGTACTCGGCGGCCGGGCCGTCGGCCTGTTCTTCATGGTCGGCGGTATCGGCTGGTCAGTGATACCGATCTTGATCGGTGCCTACGCACGCAAGACCAGCATCCAGCGCGGCTTTCTGGTCGCAGTTGGTGCGGCCGTCGGGCTCACCGTGACGGCCGTGGCGTTGCACGTGACGGCGGTTGGCTGAGTGTGGTTGCGGTGATCAGGAAACGGCGTGAAAGGAAAAAGCTGCGAGGTTGAAGCAGCAGAGACAAGTGCGAGACGCAAAGGCGTATCTGAAAGTTGAAGGGAGAAGAACCATGCCGACACCTGTGGAATTCATGACACAGTACCGAAACCTCAAAGTCAAGGTGGTGATCGACGATCCTGCGCAATGGTCTGCCGAGAACTGACCTACCACGTTCAGTTGACTAAGTACTTCATGATGGATTGGGCGGAGGGAACGGAAGAAAGAAGAAATTACAACGTAGTGACCCGCGGTTCGAGTATAGTGGACCCCGGAAACTGGACCACGGAGCTATGTTTGAGGTGGTTCCGAGGTTTGTTTTTGGGGAGAGGAGAAAATGTCGCGAAAGCGAAAGCAACACAGTGGGGAGTTGAAGGCACGAGTGGCCTTGGCGGCGGTGAAGGGAGATCGGACGACGAGCGAATTGGCAGCGAAGTTTGAGGTGCACCCGACGCAGGTGACGCAGTGGAAACGACAGCTGCTGGAGGGGGCGGCGGAGATTTTCAGCCGAGAGCGTGCGGTCGGGTCGCCGGAGCAGGAGGCGTTGAGCATGGCTGGGGCGACACGACAGCCAATGTGACGTTCGCGTCGCACTTCGCCGACCAGAGACAGCAGGAACCCGTAGCACGTTGCCGGCGGCGGCAATCGTGGGATGTCAATGAGCGCCGAGTCCGTCGCACCGCTGAGCGAAAGCGTCACATTCCCGAGCGTCGGCCGTCGCGTCTCATCCGGTTTGAACGCTGCGGCCAGGCGACCCAAAGACTCGCAAAGATCGCGGTGGCCGAGAAGCAAAGTCATGGCCGCGCAGTCGCCGGATGGGGCTGTCCGCGGCGGAGACGGCCGGCCGAACGCGGGATGATGGCCTGCGACGGACCAAAGGATCAAGTGCCAATCTATCTCGGCATCGGGGCCGGTTCCCAGGAAGGGGGCCAGCCACTCAAAGAAGCCGTAACGCTGTAGGACCAGCCACGTCACCCACTCGTGTCGGAGCCCCTGTGGCTTGCCGCGGCGCGCCGGATCCCGAGTGACCATTCCCTGGAAATGATCGTTGGCCTTGCCCAGGTCATGGATGGCCGTCTGCTGGACGTAATGCACCATCTTGCGGAGTGTCGCCATCGTCTCCGGGTCCAACTCCCGCTTCAGCGACCGCAGCGAGCGGACGGCGGTCAACAAGTTGCGCACGACCACATGGTCACGGGAGCGAATCCCCAGCATTGCCAGAACCTGTACCAGATCCTGTACGCGCT
>CAYUFW010000181.1:9775-13372 GCA_964443915.1 uncultured Pirellulaceae bacterium | reverse complement strand
GCCAGAGCCCGGCCACCGGTCTGCTGTGGTGGGGCGAGCACGCGGGCTGGGATTTCCGCACCGACCAGCGGATTGAAAAGCCGGCGGGCACGACCCACGAGTTCTATCGGCCGTGGTGCTGTGGGAACGCAGCTGGCAACTCGCGCCCGAACCCTGCCGCCGGTTCGCCCTGGGCCTGTGGGAGCACCAGATCGGCAATCACGAAACGGGCGACTACTCCCGCCATGCCGCGATCGACAGGCACGGCCCCGGCACCGACGCGCCGTACGCCCGGCACGGCGGGTTCTACATCGAGACCTGGGCGACGGCCTACGCCAAGACCGGCGACAAGGTTTTCCTCCAGGCGATCGGGGCGGTGGTCGACGGCCTGGAACGCGCCCGCCAGCACGAGGGCGGCATGTTGATCGCCGGCTCCAAGAAAACCGGCGCTCGCACCGCCTACGACGTGTCGCTGGCCGTCTCGTTGGGCCACGCCGCCGAGCAGGTGCCGGCCGAGTTGGCGGCAAAGCTGCGCCAGGTCGCGGCAGCCACAGACGAGGTGTTCGCTGCCGCACACCCGGAGCCGCCGGCCGGCCCCAGCCAGGCGCCGGAAAACCATCGAGCGAAGAAAGCTGCCAACTCCGCCGGCCTCTGGTCCAATGCCTACGGCGGCAGTCCGCCCGCCGGCGCCGCCAACGTCTGGCTGCTCCGCTATCGCCAGGTCCCCGCGGCGGCCTATCGCACCGCGGCGCTGAAGACCGCCGACGCATATCGCAGCCAGGAGATCAACCTCAGCCAACCGATCTGGCCCGGCACTTTGGGCAGCGTGATCCTGCTGATGCTCAACGCCCATGCGCTGACGAAGGACGAGCAGTATCTGCAAGCTGCCGAGCGGTTCGCCGAGCAGGGAGTGCAACTATTCTTGGCCGAGGGCAGTCCGCTGCCGAAGGCGTCCCACCAGCACGAGCACTACGAGGCAGCCACCAACGGCGACACGCTGCTGATGGCGCTGCTGCAGTTGTGGCAGACCCGACAGCGGCCGGACGTCAACGTTCAGCTGTTGTATTGCGATCGGTGACGGGGGACGAGCACACCGGCAAGCTGCCGAGCGTCTGTTCGCCGAGCGAAGGGTGCGTCGCTGCTACCACTGGAACGCCAGCCCGCCGGAGCCGACGTGGATGGCGTGGTAGGTGTTCACTTGGAGGTCGTAGTTGAAGTACACACGCGTGCCTCGCCATCCTTCCAACTCGATCCCAGCTCCCAACACGGCCCGCTCGCGCCCGAAGTTCAGGCCGTTCATGGCGACCGGAATCGGACCGGTGTTGACGGTAACCTGCGTCTCCAGGAACTCATGGAACCACGCAGCGTGGACGATCGGCTGGATGGTCCAGCCGCGGGAAGTGGTGTGCGTCCAACCTGTCCGGATTCCCAGAACGCTTCCCAGCGAACCGTGGTCCACACCGGCCACTGTGAGGCCCAAGGTATCCGTGAATTCGCTGGAATGCAGTTGGACGTACTGCAGCCCCGCATACGGCTGAAATCGGAAGCCCAAGACGCTCGCATTCCATCCCCGTTCGGCGTAGACGGCTCCCAGATGGCTGTGATAATCCGCCAGGGCCGTCACCACAAGCGGTACTATGTCATGCTGCGTCGAGTAGTCGTGGTATCCGTAGGCGGCGTTGACGAAGGTGTGCCCTCGGTCATCGTACAGACAGCCGACGATGCCGACCCCGGCACTATCCACATCGGCCGACTGTCCCAGTTCGGACCGCGTGAACGACGAGTGTCCGAAATTGCCGTACACCCCCACCAGATACTCATCCTCCACCACGCGATTCATCCCCAATTGCACGCCGCCGAGCGAGTAGTCCATGCCGGGGGCAAAAATCCCGGCGCCCTGCACCCGTCCGCCGCCACCGTAACCAGCGGACCAGAGAGTCCATGCCGGGCAGCAGTCCTGGCCCCGCAGAACCTCGCCGGTCCCGTCTTCGATCGTTGAATTAAACCCGAAAGGTTCAGTTTCAACTGCCGTCGAGAACGGCCTGGGATTCGCTTCAAAGAACGCAGTACAAGAAGGGAAAAGAGCGCGACACAAACTGCGGCACGGATTCGACTCCGTATATGTCCTGCCAAGAAGGGACTCCGAAACTACGTAGGAAGATCCTGGGAACACCATCGAGCTATTCAGAACGGTCGCATGGAAGTCGCCGCCGCTAGAGGACGTCTCGGTGCGACCCTGGGCAGGACTGGTAACCATCCAGAGCAGCGCCAAGGGCCCAATCAGCATCGCGATGGAGACACGAGAGCGGCGTGGTGTCCATGTTTGTACGGTCGACATCTGGATTTCCTTTTCCCGTTCGGGTTACCATTCAGGTCCTGATAAACGTCAAGCACGCGGTAAGTACCCCGTGATAAGCTCCCACGTAGGACGGTTTGGCAAACCGTCCCGGACGGAATGCCATTCGGTCCTACAGGGACTTGGAAGCTTATGCCCCGGTAGTTACCGGGTTGATGTTGTTATCGGCGGGATAACCGCCGCGATCCTAACCGAACGCACGTCCGCACCGGCAAGACCGGCATGACGAAAGTCCGTTTATGAGAGTTGTGCGGGAAAAGACGATGGTAGCTCCCATCCAAGGCAAATACCCCCTTACGACCCGCGCTCTTGGGGCGGCGATGTTGACCAGCGCCAAGGGGTCTCGGTGCGCGCTTGGCCGCAGGCTTTTTACAACGGGAAGTTCCCAACCATGACTCGCCTTTGTGGACTGGCAGTCACGGCGATGTTGTTCACCGCTGCCGGCTGGATGTGCCCGGCGGCCCGAGGCCAGGGCTATCCGCCGGAGGACGCCTGCCGACACATGCGGCTGGCGGACCGTTTCGAAGTCACCATGTTCGCCAGCGAACCGCAGGTGCGGCAGTGTACCCTGGTGAAGTTCGACGACCGGGGGCGGCTGTGGGTGATCCAGTACCTGCAGTATCCCAACCCAGCCGGCCTGACGCGGGTCGAAGTGGACCGCTACTCCCGCACGATCTACGACCGCGTCCCAGAACCGCCTCCCCGCGGCCCGAAAGGCGCCGACCGGCTGACCATCCTGGGGGACATCGACCAGGACCGACGCGCCGACCGGTGCCATGACTTCGTCAGCGATTTGGATCTGTGTACGGGTTTGGAGTTCGGCTACGGCGGCGTGTTCGTCCTGCAGGCTCCCTACCTGCTGTTCTATCCAGATCGCAACCGGGACGACGTGCCGGACGGCGACCCCGAAGTGCTGCTGACCGGTTTCGGCATGGAAGACGCGCAAGCGATGGCCAACCATTTGACCTGGGGCCCGGACGGCTGACTGTACGGCCTGAACGGCAGCACGACCACGTGCAAGATCCGTGGCATCGAGTTCCAGCAAGGCGTCTGGCGGTACCATCCGGTCACGCGCGAGTTCGAATTGTCCTGCGAAGGCGGCGGGAACTGCTTCGGGTTGACGTTCGACGCGGACGGTCAGCTCTTCTACAGTTCCAACGGCATCCGGCCGGCCTGGCACGCCGTTCAGGGCGCTTACTACCACAAGCAGTTCGACAAGCACGGCGGACTGCACAACCCGTACGCCTTGGGCTTACTTTCAA
>CAYUFW010000181.1:0-9765 GCA_964443915.1 uncultured Pirellulaceae bacterium | reverse complement strand
GTGCCGCACGAGAACTATCGTGGCGGCCATGTGACGTGCGGCGGGACGATCTACCTGGGCGACACCTTTCCGGCCAGCTTCCGTGGCGCGTACATCCCCACGAACCTGTTGTCGCACGAAGTCCACTGGCACCGTTTCTTCCCGACGGGTTCGACGTTCCGCTCGCGGCGCGAAGGCGAACTGCTGATCGCCAACGACACGTGGGCGGCGATGGTCGGTCTGTGCCTCGGACCGGACGGCGCGGTGTACATCCCCGACTTCTACGAATGGCGGACGGCCCATCCGGATCCCGACGCCGATTGCGACCGGAGCAACGGCCGCGTGTATCGGATCCAAGCCAGCGGCGCGAAGCCTGCGGCTCACGTGGATCTGAACCAGGTGACGAGCGACGAACTGGTGGATCGTCTGTCGGACGCGAATGATTGGTACGTCCAGCGGGCGTGCCGGCTGTTGGCCGAGCGGCGGGAAGCGTCGGTGTTGCCGCGGTTGCGGACGATCGCTCTGGCGTCCGACGACGGTCACCTCGCCCTGCAGGCGCTGTACGTCAGCGGCGGTTGGGACGAAGCGGTTGCCGCGCGGTTGCTGGGCCACCGCAGCCCGGCTGTGCGCTATTGGACCGTGCGTCTCCTGGGCGACGGCCGCCAGGTCTCGGCCGAGATCGGCAACCGTCTGTTGGAGCTGGCGCGCGCGGAGTTCAGTCCGGTCGTGAGGACGCAGTTGGCAGCCAGCGCCAAGCGACTGCCGGCCGACGATGCTCTGAACCAGAACAGGACACATCTTACGCGGCGGGAGTTTTTCGCGGCCGGAGCGGCGGCCGTTGGACACGTGGCATTCTGTTCGGCGCTGCCGTTCGGGCAGGGCCAGTCGCTGGCGGCCGCGGAAGCGACGCGCGCCGACGACCAGCCGGCGCTGATCGCGATTACGATGGACCTGGAGATGTCCATGCACTACCCGCAGTGGGGTCTGACGGAATGGAACTACGAAAAGGGCAATCTGACGGAACCGGTCAGGCAATACGTCGTGGAAGCGTGCCGCCGCATCAAGGCCAAGGGCGGCGTGGCTCAGCTGTTCGTCTTGGGGCGAGTGCTCGAACAGGAAAACGTCGATTGGCTGAAGGAGGTCGTCCGCGAAGGCCACGCCATCGGCAATCATACGTACGATCACGTCAACATCTGGGCGGCGCGGGCGGAGGACCTGCAGTACCGGTTCACCCGCGCCCCGTGGCTGATCCACGGCAAGAGCGTCCCGGAGGTGATTCACCAGAACATCCGGCTGACGGACCTAGCGATGCAGACTCGAATTGGCGTCCGACCCGTCGGCTTCCGCACGCCAGGCGGTTCGGCGCAAGGGCTCCACGGACGACCGGATCTGCAGCAACTGCTGCTCGAGTTGGGCTTTCGTTGGGTCAGCAGTCTGGCGGCGCACGTGCCGGTCAGCCCGGAGAATCCCACGTCCGCCGATTTCGACGCGGTGGTCCAGGCTCAAGCCGCCAACCAGCCGTTCGTCTACCCCAGCGGCCTGATCGAAGTCCCCATGAGCCCGCTGGGCGACGTGGCCTCGTTCCGCCGCAAGGACAAGAAGTGGAAGCTGGCCGATTTCCTCACGATGCTGCAGCGTAACGTCCGCTGGGCGATCGACCACCGGGCGACGTTCGATTTGCTCACCCACCCGTCGATTATGTCGATCGAGGATCCGGAGTTCCGGGCCTTCGAACTGATCTGCGATTTGGTGCAGCAATCCGGCGGGCGGGCGGCGATCGCGGGTTTGGAGGCGCTGGCGGCTCGGGCCAAAGCGTGAACGAACGTTGTGGAGTGCGGCGCCTTGTCGCCGCTTTGTGCGCGAGCGTCCCGCACGCGGCGGTCAGGGTTCAGACGCCCGACCAAAGCGGCGACACGCCGCCGCACTCCAAAACCTACTCCTGCAGCGGCTTGATCCACGAGATCTGCGTAATCAGCAGGTCCAGCGACGCGAAACGGATCGCGACGCTGGTGGCGCACGCCGGACCTTCGGCAGCCGGAAAGGTCGCCAGGGTGGCGTCGCCCACCAGGAACACGTTGAAGTCCTTCCGCAAGTTGACGTAGCCCGCCGTGGTTGCCTTGACGCACATGTCGGTGCAGTAGCCGGCCAGCAACACGTGGCGAATGCCGTGACGCGTAAGGAAGTCCCGTAAGGGTGGATAGCCGTCGGCGTCGTAGATCACGACGTCGTTCGGATCGGTGTCGATCGCCCGGATCACGGGGATCGGCAGCGACCAGAAGCCCGGCGGATCGTAGCGGTCGCCTGCGTCCAGGCCCGGAAACTGGCGAAAGTAATCGACCACGGGCCGGTTCGACCCACTCCGGATGATCGGCCAGAATCGCAGCCGGTTGGACGATCGGCACGAGCCGGTTTTCGTAGACCCGCGTCGGGCCCGCGGACTCTGCGGCCTCCGTGCCCGACGAGATAACAGCCCACGCAAACAGGACAAGCTCTGGTCTTCGGGATACCCTCATCGCCTGGCCTCCGTCACAGTGTCTTCGCCTGGAAAACGACCCGGTAACGCTTTGCCGGCTCGCAGACGCGCGGATTGGGGACGAGGATGATGTCGTCCGTGACGACAGGATCCAAGTCCGCTCCCTCGACGATGCGGACGTCGGCTACACGCTGCGGGAAGAAAGCGACGAAGGGCCGCCCACCGCGTTGTGAACCGTTGGTGTTGATCGGTCGGAAGCTGTCCGCGCCGCGACGGGGCTCGATCTCGAAAACGTACGCGTCCCCGGTGCGCGTCAGCGTCTGCTCGTACGCTCGGGGGCGCTCGGCCATCCGCGCCTGCCAGGCGGGATCGCCGTAGAAGGCCACGACGTCGCGGTCTTGCGGATCGTCAGCGGCTCCGTCCGTTTCGCGATCCGCAGCGCGTTGGCGGCGTCGTAGCCGGTGAGGATGCCCCAGAAACAGTCGGTGTAAGGATCGGCGTCCAGTTGGCGGGTGAGTCGGTGGACTTGGCCGACGAACGTCCTGTCGGCTTCCTCCGGCCGAGCCACGAAACAGGCGTAACGCGGGAACTGGTCCGCCAGCGGCGATCGTGCCTCCTCGACCGAGCCGGCAAACAGGATCACGGCTGCCTGATGTTTGGCCGCCAGAGTCTCGACGACTTGCTTCCATCCATCGTCCTGGCCGGTCTTCTGCGACACGACCACGGCATAAGAGGGGGCGGTCGCCGATGCGCCGGTGCCGGTCTGGACTCCGATCGCAACCAACAGCAGCGGGAGCAGCTGCGGAGAGACATATGATCTCACGTGGAAAACTCCCTTCAATCTTGTTTGAATCAACCTGACCAGTGCAACTGGTGAATGCAAGCACCGGCCATGTTGCCTCGCGTAGTCGCCGCCGGAAGCTCCCGTGTAACCTGCCAGACGTATCCCGGATCAGATCCAAGTAAGTTGCCTCGACGCAACGATTACGAGACATGCACCTCCAGAACAAGGAACGGCGTGATGACCATTGAACGAGGATTGCGGGCGGCTGCGAGGATCGTGGTTACGGCCAGCGTGGCACTGGCCGTCCTGCATTCTCCCTGGTGGTTGGCGTTGACCGGCTTTGCCGGTTTGAATCTATTGCAGTCAGCCTTGACCAACTGGTGCCCGATGGTCTGGATTCTGCAGCGGGCGGGGCTGCGGCCATGCACCGCGGCTGGCGACGGCTAGTCACTGCTTTTTTTCTTCCGGTATCTTTTCTCCGACGCGGGCGTCTCTGGCTGCGGCGCGGATTCCGTCGCGGGCGATTGCGGCGTCGTTTCCGCCGTGGGCGGCTGGGGCGCCGATTCCGCCGCGGGCGACTTGGGGGCCGGCTCCGTTGCGGCCGGAGGCGGTGTTGTCGTATCCGTCGCGGGAGTCGGCGGCGTTGCGGGGGCCGTCGCGGGCGGCCGTTTGGTGCGGTTGGGCTGAGAACTGCCCCCGACCACCTCGCGGGGCGTGATCAGTCCGTCGCGGTTGCGATCGTAGCCGGCGAATTCCTTGTCCGCCGAGGCGGAGCCGGATTCGGAGTATTCGGCCAACGTCAGCTGACCGTCGCCATCGGCGTCGCGCTTTAGAAACCAATCGGGCAGTCCGGGCGGCAAACGCGAGGGGGACACAAAGTACTTGCGATCGCCCGGTCGTTTCTGGGAGTCGCTCGTCGCCTCGTCCGTCGTCTCCGCCGGTTCGTCGTCCGGCGATGGCGAGCGACCTTCCTCGCCGGGCGCCGCCGACTCGTTCGCCCCCGCCATGCCGGGAGGCAGCAGCGACGGCAACGGGACGAGCCCGCCGACGCTGGAGGGCATCAAGCGGATCTTCCGGTGCCGCCCGAAATCCGCGATGTGCCGAGCCAATTCGTCGACTGTGACTTGGCCGTCTTGATTGGCGTCCACGGCACCGGGACTGCCCGCCGACGGAGGCCATTCCTTGGTTGTCAATTTGCCATCGCCATCAGCATCGCTCCGTGCCAACCATCGCTCCGCGTAACGCCAGACCTTGGCGGGCACGACGCCGCTTGCTTGTGGTTCCGGTTCCGCGGCCGTCCCACTGACGGTCGCCCATAGCGCCGCAAGTCCCAGATAACTCAAGACGGCCTTGGCCTGCAATCCGATCATGGAATGGTCTCCGCTCATGGCAGGGCAACACTGCCACCTCCGTTGCCCGGACTTCCTGGAGACTAGTTTACCAGCTTACCCGCTTCTCGTCAAAATCGCCGCCGCCGTATCATGATCGATTGCCGACGAAAACCAGCGGTTCGTGCTTACTTCGTCCGGAATCGGTTGACTTCCGCGCCCAAAGTTCATAGGGTGAGTACGAATCGTGGCTGACGATCGACGTGTGTCCAACGTCGCGGGAACGTCCTGCGGCGGTAAGCAAACACAAGAGGCCTGGCTTTGCGGGAAATCCGAGGCTTGGGCATGGGCACCGTTTTGAACTTGACTCTAGCGCTCAGGAGGCCACCACATGTCCCAGCCCGATACTTCCCATCTTTCCAGGCGTGCGTTCGTCCGCCAGACGAGTTTGCCGGCGGGCGGCCAGGTCCTGGGCCACGACGCCACATGCCAAGCGGCGGCGGAACCGCCCGCCACGGACAAGCCGGCGGCGGACAACTCCGCAAGAACGTCCAGATGGTCAAACGTTACCAGCCGCTAGCGGACGACGACCAGGAGCGGTTGCGCACCCTGGGCAAGCAACTCGCACAACAGTGGGACCCGCACTTTTCGGCCCGGTCGCGTAGTACGACGGTCTCACTCCGGCGGAATCGCCTCGTTTCCCGGCGAACGGTGGGCGTTAGCCCACCGGTTTTCCCGGGGCGGACGTGCCGTTGCCGAGGAACCGATGGGCGAAGGCCTACCGTTCGCCGGGGCGCATCGCTGGCCGAAGTGAACCGCAGCGGGCGGTCGGCAGAACCCTCGAAGACTCGACCCACCCTACCCCGACCTTCAACCCTCCGTTTGTCTCGATCCGCTCACCTCCCTCTTCACCCCCGCCTGCGCCATGCGAAATCGTTCATCAACTCTCGTTGCCTTTCTCTGGCTGTTGGCCGTTCCGTCGGCCGGCGCCGAATACTGGAACCAGTTTCGGGGACCGCACGGAGACGGTCAGGCGACGTCGAAATCGCTCCCGCTGCAGTGGAGCGAAAACCGGAACATCTCTTGGAAGACCGCGATTCACGGCAAGGCTTGGTCCTCGCCCGTGGTTTGGGGCGAGCAGATTTGGATGACTTCGGCCACCGAGGATGGCAAGGAGCTGTTCGCCATTTGCGTCGATGCCGCGACAGGCAAGGTCGTCCACGACATCAGGGTGTTCGAAATCGCGGAGCCGATGTTCTGTTATCCGTACAACAGTTACGCGAGCCCGACGCCGGTTGCCGAGGAAGGGCGGCTGTGGGTGCATTACGGCAGCGCGGGCACGGCCTGCCTGGACACCGCCGTCGGCAAGATTCTGTGGACCCGCCAGGACCTGGCGTGCGACCATTGGCGCGGCCCCGGTTCGTCGCCGATCGTGTTCCGCGATCTGCTGATCATCAATTTCGACGGCTACGACCTGCAATACGTCGTCGCTCTGGACAAACACACTGGCAAGACGGTCTGGAAGACCGACCGCAGCATCGACTACGGCACCGACAACGGCGATTTGAAGAAAGCCTACTGCACGTCGAAGGTCTTCGAGCACCAGAGCCGCCTGCAGTTGGTCAGTCCGGCCGCCGTCGGCACCGTGGCTTACGACCCGCTGACCGGCAAGGAACTCTGGAAGGTCTACCACGGCGGTTTCAACCCGGCGGCGAGGCCGCTGTACAGCCACGGCCTGGTGATCATCAGCACCGAAGGCGGACTGCGGCTGCTGGCCGTACGTCCGGACGGGACGGGCGACGTCACGCAAACGCACATTGCCTGGAGCTACGGCCGAGCCACGCCCACGCGGCCCTCCCAATTGATCGTGGGGGACCACCTGTACATGGTCAATGACCAGGGAATCGTGACTTGCCTGGACGTCCGGACCGGCGAGCCGACGTGGACGCACCGCATGGGCGGCCGGCACAGCGCGTCACCCGTGTATGCCGACGGCCGCATCTGGCTCTTCGACGAAGAAGACCGCTCTCGGGTCATCGAGGCCAATCCGCGCGAGTTCCGGCTGCTGGCCGAAAACCCCCTGGACGCCGGCTGCATGGCCTCGCCCGCCGTGGTCGGCGATGCCCTGATCGTGCGCACCAAGACGCACCTGTACCGGATCGAACGGTGACTTGGCAGGGAGGCGACATAAACGCGCGAAAAGACCTGTTGGTGCTGGTGACGAAGACGCGAGCATGCTTTCTGATTGCCACGGCCGTTTTCGGGCCGGCATGGGGCGAGCCGTGCGCGGCATGGGCTCAGAGCGACGCGGGCATGCTGGCCGCCACAGCGTCCAGCGAGTGGGGACCGGGCTACGGAGCCGACGCGGCCGCCGACCGAATCGCTCAGGAAAACGGCAACTACTGGCAGACGGTCGCCAAGACCGACTGCGGGGCCTGGTGGCAGGCGGATTTGGGCCAGATCGTCCCGGTCCGCGGCGTCAAGATCGCCTGGGCGCGGTTCGAGGACAAGTACCACGCTCCCCCGGCGCGCGTGATCGTCCAGTTCAGCGACGCGGGAGGCGACGGTCCCTGGCGGGACGTGCTGACCATCGAGCCGGACAAGATTCCCGCCGACGAAGCGCCGTTTGACGCCGCGCGATCCTGGGATTATGCGTTCTCCGAGCCGGCGTCCGGACGCTTCGTGCGGCTGTTCTTTCCCGATGGCGACCGGATCACGCTCGCTGACGGCGTGGCGTCCGGCCAGTACCAGAGCCCGGTCCACGATTGGGGCGTCCCGGCCCGCCTCCGGGAGCTGACCGTCGCCGCCGACTTGCACGGCGCGCAGGCGTTCGTTTCGGTCGAGACCTCCGACGACGGATTCATGACGACAACGTCAAGCAGCACGCTGCCAGTCCCGGACGGCGTGAAGTCGTGGGCCTTGAAGGACTCGCAAAGACACGCGGTTCGTGTGCGTTTCGAGCTGCTCCGTCCAGCCGGAGCCACGGCCTCACCGGTCATCGACGGCTTCCGCATCACCGCCGATCCGTTGCCAGCGGGAGGCGGGCAGTAGGTCCGGCGCAGCACGCCGTCTGCGGTGGCAAGGCCCATGAAACAACCTCCTCGCGCTGCTGATCCGCGCAGGAGCGCGGGAAAACAAGAAATCGGGAACCAGTGGTACGAAGAGGTGCCGTCCTCAGCCGCGTGCGGCGTCTTTCTCTTCCGCAGGCGTCAGTCGCACAGCTTGGCCGCCTTGGGCTGACATCGGGAACTTCAGCACGCTGCCGGCGTCAACCGGCAGACGCTCGATCTTGACGTGCGTCCGCGTCGTTACGGCGGGATCGTCCGAGTAGACGTGCGCCGTGTACCGGCGGCCGGGTTCCAGAAAATTCAGGGGCACGTCGAGCGTCCGCTCCTGGCCGCTGTTCATGCCGCCCAGGTACCAATCCGGCCCTTGCCGCCGGGCGATCACGGCGTACTGGCCGATCTGCCCGTGCAGCACGCGCGTGTCGTCCCACGCCGTCGGCACCTGATCGAAGAACTCCAACTCCGGTTCATCGCCGATCACGCTCCGCGCGTTGCCGGCTCCGCCTTTGTCCAGCGGCGCCGGCGGCGGCCGGTCGTACCAGTACAGGAATTGCCAGGGACTGAACAAGCACACGGCCTTGGCCAACTGGTACGCGTGACTGGCGTTCCGCGCCACGCGCTGGTCGTAATAGCAGATCGTGTTGTCGGCCGCGCCGGCCAGCATCCGCGTGAACAGGATCGTCAGGGTCAACTGGTTCACCGGGCTCGTCTCGTCGCCGGCAATGCCTTCCTGGGTCATCAGATTCGGATAGGTCCGCGAGTAGCCGGTGGGCCGGTACTCGTCGTGGATGTCGACCATCAGCTGGTGTTCGGCCGCCCTGCGAACCGCCTCGTGCAGCCACCGCGTCCAGGTTTGCGAGCCGACTTGGACGAAGCCGTACTTCACGCCCCGCACACCCCACTGACGATACAGCGGCAGGATCTCGTCGAGTTGCCGTTCCAGCGCCCGGCGGTTGACGTACAGGATGATCCCGATCCCGCGCTCGTTGGCATAACGGATGACTTCGTGCAGATCGAGCGGGCCGGGCGAGCGTTTCGGGTCGACGTTCACTTGCCGCGCGTCGGCCGTGTCCGAGTACTCGTGCCCGTACCAGCCCGCATCGAATTCGACGTACTGCAGGCGGTGCCGCACGGCGAACTCGACGCAGGCTTTGCCGCCAGCCGTCGTCAGCGTCACTTCCCGGATCACCTTGCCCGGCTTGATCCACGACGTGTTGGCGATCGCACAGGGATCGTTCAGGTTCAGGATCAAGTCGTTCCGTTCCAGCAGGCGGCCGGGCGTGTCGGCGACCATCAGCACGCGCCACGGCGTCGTGTAGGGCGCCGTGGCGGTGACGCTGCTGCCCAACATGCTGGCCAGCGTGTGCGGGCGGCCCGCCACCGGCCGCAGTCGCGTGCGGGCGTAATCGACCAACCGGGCTTCGGCCACGGCGACGCACGGCCCGCCGGCAATCTCGACGGTCAGCGGCCGTTCGCAATTCGGCTTGACCTCGTCCAGGCCGACCGCTTGATACACGCCCTGGGCGGAGTAGACCGCGTGGCAGCGATGGTTGCCGGTAAAGCGGAACTCGCTGCTTTCCGCCGCGATCACGAAGTCGCGCAGTGTCGGCTGAGCGGGAATCGTGTAGCAGAACGCGACGCCTTCGTTGTAGGCGCGGAAGACGAGCCGCAGGCGCCGCCCGTTCGGGCCGTCTTCCGCCAAATCGACACTCAATTCCTGGTACCGGTCGCGGATCTCGCTGCGCTCGCCCCACACCGGCTGCCATGTCGAGTCGCGCTCGGCACGCGCGACGTTCACGATCCGGAAATTGCGGTCCAGAGGCGGGGCGTCCTGCAGTTCCAAGCCCAGGCGGCAGTCGCTCAGCAACGGCTGGTCGCGATACAGGACGCTGTACGTGGGGCGGCCGGCGGCGGTGTCGTCCGTCTGCAGAGCGAAACGCACGAGGAGTTGACCGTCGGGCGACGACAACTCCGTTGCGGCGCCCGCCAACACGACCATCGCAGCAAGACAGAATGAGGTGCTCATGAGCGGGAGTCTAGCCGGACGCTCGCCGCGGCACAAGGACGGCGGTTCGTACCGTTCGAGAAACAAGTGGCGTAAGCTTCCAGCTTGCGAAGCCACGATCGACCGCAAGC
>CAYUFW010000180.1:5681-16447 GCA_964443915.1 uncultured Pirellulaceae bacterium | reverse complement strand
AGGCGATGCACTCCATCTGCAGTCCGTCGCGGATGTCGATTCCCGTCGGACAGGTGTCGACGCACAGGCCACAGTCGATGCAATCGCCCAGGTGCTGGGGCTCGGCGGTACTGCGCCGGCCTTTGCCGCGCGGCTCGCCGCGGCGCGGGTCGTAGCTGACGATCAGCGAGTCGCGGTCCAGCATCACCGATTGGAACCGGCCGTACGGGCAGGCCACGAGGCAGGTCTGCTCGCGGAAGAAACCGAAATCGAACATCATCAGGCCGGTCGTCGCCAGCATCACCAGGAACGAGGTGGGATGCTCCCACGGCGAGCGGCGGACCCATTGAGCCAGATTGTCCACGCCCACAAAGTAGGCCAGGAACGTGTGCGCCAGGTACATGGAAATCAGCAGATACGTGCCGTATTTCAGCGCCGTCCGCAGCGGCGTTTTCTTCTTTCCCGGCGAATGACGCGCCCCCGGCTGACCGTCGAACAGACGTTCCAGTGGCCGGTAGACGAATTCCATGTAGACAGTCTGCGGACACAGCCAGCCGCACCACACGCGGCCGAACAACGCGGTGACCAGGAACAGGCCCAGGACCAGCGTCACCAGGAACAGCGCCAGCAGCAGCGTGTCAGTCGGCAGGAAGGTGAGTCCGAAGAAGGTGAACTCGCGGGCCGCGATGTTCAGCAGGACGGCCGGCTTGCCGTTGACGGAAAGGTAGGGCAACAACGTAAAGACGGCGATCAGGACGTAAGCCAGGATGCGGCGGGCGCGAAGGAAACGGCCACGGGACGGCCGCGGGTGCATCCAGCGGCGCGAGCCGTCTTCGTGCATGGTGGACAACACGCGGTTCTCCGGCATCGGAAGTTCAGTGCTCACGACCCACCCTACGTTTTCTTCTCTTCAGCAGGCCCGGCAGCGGGCGGAGTTGCAGGCCAGGCGGGGATCGCTGCGCCCTCGGCCCCACGCGGTCCCGGCAGGTTCTGGCCCCGCATCTTGGCCACATACGCGGACACCATCACGACCTCGTTCGTGTGCAAGCGGTTTTTCTAGGCGGGCATGCTGCCGTTGGCGGCGCCGTTCTCGATCACGCGGGCCACGTCGATCAACTGCTTGACGTTCTTGTAGTGGTCGTCCGTCAGATTCGGTCCCACCAGGCCGCTGCCGTCGGCGGCATGGCACGATTTGCAGTGCGTCTTGTACACAGACGCGCCGACGGTCAGCCAGTCCGGGTCGTTCATGTACTTCAGCACGGTCGCCTCGTCGACCTGCAAATCGCCCAGGTCCTTGAATTGCAGCGTCAAATTGTCCGCCATCGCCTCTTCGTGCGCCCGCTGGAGCGTCCAACCGTTGCTGCCGATGGACGGGCCGATGTGGAAGAAGGCGAAGTACAGAACGCTGAAGACGACCGATCCCAGGAAGATGACGTGCCACCAGGCGGGAGTCGGGTTGTCGTACTCGCGAATCCCGTCGTATTCGTGATCCAACAAGGCGTCCTGTGGAGGTTTGGCCATGACGAATTGCTCCCCGGGGCTCGTGGGCCCCGCTCGTGCGTCAGTTCTTGTCTTCCTCGTCTTCCCACAGCCGCGACCGGGCATCCATGTCCTGCCGCGGACGCGTGAAGGTCCAAATCACGATGCCCACGAAGGCGCCGAAAAACAGCACCAGCGCGATGGTCCCACAGGTCCCCAACTCCAAGCCGCCCATCAGCGTCTTGAATTCCATCACCCGCACTCCGCTGCGTCGCCGGATTCCCGTCTCTTGTCACCGACCCCCAACCGCTCACCGACCACCGCTCACCGCTCACCGACCACCGCTCACTTCGTCCCCTTCCCGGCCTCGCCCTGCGCCACCTTCGGCTGATCGGCCGAAGATGGCGGCGTCTTGAACAGGTCCTTGCCCAGCCGGTCGACATAGGCGATCAGCGCCACGACCTGCTTGTCGGCCAAACCGGCGGGCCCCTTTTCCTGCTCGATCTTGGCCGCGATTGCCGCCGCCTGCGTGCGGGCATGCTCGACGCCGTCGTTTACGTCCGCCTCGGTGTAGGGCACGCCCAGCGTCCGCATGGCGGTCATCCGGGACGGGATGTCGGCCAGGTTCAACGGTTTGTCCAGCAGCCAGGGATACGACGGCATGATCGACTTGTCCGTGACCTTCTGCGGCTCCTCGAAGTGCAGCGCGTGCCACAGGAAGGACTGCTTGCCGCCCTCGCGGGCCAAGTCCGGGCCGATCCGCCGCGAGCCCCATTGGAACGGATGGTCGAACACGAACTCCCCGGCCTTGCTGTATTCGCCGTACCGTTTGGTCTCGGCCAGAATCGGACGGATCATCTGCGAATGGCAGTTGTAACAGCCTTCCGCCAGGTAGATGTCGCGACCGATCAGCTCCAAGGGCGTGTACGGTTCGACCGTCGCGATCGTCGGGACGTTCGAGCGGATCAGGAACGTGGGAATGATCTCGAATAACGAAGCCGTCACCACGGCGATCGTGACCCAGACGGTGAAGCGGAACGGGCGGCGCTCCCAGCGGCGGTGCCACCAGGCCTGCAGCCAGATGTCGAACCGGTGCGCCACGTGCGCCACGGCGGCACCTTTCAGCCGCGATTCCGGTTCCGGCGGTTCCACGTACTCGCGGCTCAGCGGCGCCGCTTCCTGCACGGGCTCGTCGTAGACCGCCGGCCGCGCGGCCATGGTCTTCAGGCAGTTGATCCCGCACATCACGCCGCCGGCCAGGTACAGCGCTCCGCCGAGCACGCGCAGCCAGTACATCGGCATCAAGGCCATCACCGTCTCGACAAAATCGGCGTAGGCCAGGTTCCCGGCGTCGTCGATCGCCCGCCACATCAACCCTTGCGTCAGGCCGGCGACGTAGATCGGCACGATGTACAGCAAGATGCCGATGGTGGCGTGCCAGAAATGTGCGTTGGCCAGCCTAGTGCTCCACAACGGCGTCTGGAACATCCGCGGAATCAGCCAGTACAACATGCCGAAGGTCATGAAGCCGACCCAGCCCAGGGCGCCGGAATGGACATGGGCGATCGTCCAGTCGGTGTAGTGGGACAAGGCGTTGACGCCCTTGACGGACAGCAGCGGGCCTTCGAACGTGGACATCCCGTAGAACGTGATCCCGACGACGAAGAACTTGAGGATCGGCTCCGCCGCCACCTTGGACCACGCCCCGCGGAGCGTCAGCAGCCCGTTGATCATGCCGCCCCAGGACGGCATCCAGAGCATGACCGAGAACAGCATGCCCAGCGTCGAGGCCCACTCCGGCGAGGCGGTGTAGTGCAAGTGGTGCGGGCCGGCCCAGATGTAGATGAAGACCAGCGACCAGAAGTGGACGATGCTCAGCCGGTACGAGTACACCGGCCGCGCGGCTGCTTTGGGCAGGTAGTAGTACATCAGGCCGAGGAACGGCGTGGTGAGCATGAACCCGACCGCGTTGTGGCCGTACCACCATTGCATGAACGCGTCCTGGACGCCCGCGTAGACCGGGTAGCTCTTCAGCGCTCCGGCCGGGACTGCCAGGCTGTTGAAAATGTGCAGAATCGGGATGGTCACAATGGTCGCGATGTAGAACCACAGCGCGACGTACATGTGCCGCTCGCGACGCTGGACCAACGTGCCAAAGAAGTTGATCGCAAACACAACCCAGACCACGGCGATCGCCACGTCGATGGACCACTCCAATTCGGCGTATTCCTTCCCGGTCGTAAAGCCGGCCGGAAGCGTCACCGCCGCGGCGACGATGATCAGCTGCCAGCCCCAGAAATGAAACCGACCCAGCGCGTCGCTGAACAAGCGGGCCTTGCACAACCGCTGCGTCGAATGGTAGATGGCGGCGAACACCGCGTTGCCCGCGAAGGCAAAGATCGCCGCATTGGTGTGCAGCGGACGCAGCCGGCCGAACGAAGTGAACTCGATCCCCAGGTTCAACTTGGGCAATGCCAGCTGTGCCGCCACCAACAAGCCCACCAAGAAAGCGACCACGCCCCAGAGAATCGTCACCAGCAGGAACGCGCGAACGATTCGGTCGTTGTAGACGAATTTCTCCAAGATTCCGCAGGGGTCTCCGTGGCGGCTCGCGTGACCGGCGTTGTCGGCGCTGGCGTGAGCGGCGGATGCCATAGGCGAGTTTCCTTCCGTTCGCAGGCAGGAATGCTCCTCGTGACAACCCGATACTGAATTCCGCGAGAGCGTCGAGGAGCGGCAATAAAACCAAACGATCCGAAGTTCGGACGCATCTGCGGTGATTTTGGAGCAACTCCGGCTTGCCGTCAAGGATCGACGATTGTGCTTTTTTCCGTGGCGTAAGCTTCCAGCTTGCGGCAGACAGTAGCCGCGCAAGCGAAGGCATCGGGAGTGCTCCTCAACACCATGTCCAGTACTGCCCTTTGCCATTCCAAGCGGTCTCCGTCACGCCGACCGCCGGCCTATGGGACGCTTGCCGACGCGTCCCCCCGCCGGCACAATAGGACGTGGTCAGGCTTCCGTCAAAAGGCCGCCGTCCGTTTCCGGGGCTAACCGAAAGGCAAAACAGATGACGCCTCGCGAAAGAGTCTTCCAAGCAGTCAACCATCAGGTTCCGGACCGGGTGCCGATCGACCTGGGGGGCCTGAAGGCATCGGGAATCGCCGTCACCGCCTACGACCGGGTCAAACGCCTATTGGGCATTCACGGCCCCACGAAGGTGATCGACCCTAGGTTCATGATCGCGGAGGTTGAAGACGCAGTGCTCCAGCGTCTACACGTGGACGTGGTGCCGCTGGACCTGTCCATGATCCTGAGCCTGGTCCGGCCGGACAGCGAGTGGATTCCGCGCCGCATGTTCGACGGCACGGAGCCGGTGTTTCCGCCCGGCACGAAGATCGCCGAAGATGCCGAGGGGAACTGGATCCTGCTCAGCGCCGACGGGTCGGCGACCACCTACCAGATGCCGAAGAACGGCTACTATTTCGACGACACGTCGTTCAACCAGGGCGCGCGGATCGATCCACAGAAGTTCCGGCCGGTGAGCGATATCCCCGACGAGCACTTGACGATCCTCAGCCGGTACGGCCGGTCCCTTTATGAAAACACCGACTATGCCATCCTCGGTTGGGGATTCGGTGTGTGTTTCCTGGGTCTGAGCCTGATCACGGACCGTGCGAGCAATGTCACCCAAGGACTGCCGGACCAATGGATGATGATGCTGTTGACGGAGAAGGAAGCCTGTCACGAAATGATGGACCGATCCGTGGAGGCCACGATCAAGTGCCTGAACCTAATCAACCAAGCGGTGGGCGACGTGTGTTTCGCCTGGGGCATCGCGGCCGACGACAGCGGCACGCAGCGGGGTGAGTTCCTCCGTCCGGAACTGTGGACCGAAATGATCAAGCCGCACTACACGAAGCTCTGCGACTGGATTCACACGCACACGTCGTGGAAGGTCTTCTTGCACTGCTGCGGATCGGTCTACAACCTGATCCCCCACTTCATCGAGGCCGGGATCGACATCCTGAATCCCGTACAGACGTCGGCGGCCAATATGGACCCCGCTCGACTGAAACGCGAGTTCGGCGACCGCCTCGTCTTCTGGGGCGGCGGGTGCGACACGCAACGAGTCCTGGGCTACGCCACACCGGACGAAATCCGGCAGCATGTCAAGGAACGCCTGGAGGTTTTTGCTCCGGGCGGAGGCTACGTATTCAATCAGGTCCACAACATCCAAGCGAACGTCCCGCCGGAGAATATCCTGGCGATGTTCGACGCGGCGTACGAGTTCGGACAGTACGGCGAGGGCTGCTTGGCCGCGGCGAGCGGCTGACGCGGAAGGGTCCCGTGCGTCGAAGCCCAACGACTCGGCAACGGGGCGCTGGGTTGGGTGCGAGCAGCTACAATAGAACGAGCGCCGCCAACTTCACAACCTCTCCGGCTCGAAGCTCGATGTCCTGCGTCAAAACAACGTCATCGCCGAGTGGATGCTTGCCGGAACGGCTGCGGCCGTTGTTCTGGGACCCGAAGCGCGAGCGAGAGGCCACCTGCGGTTTGTGGCTAGTGCCGTTTGCCGTTGCCAGCTTTCCTGTTCGCGGCGATCCACAAAGTAGCCGAAACAAGTCCGCGCAGTTCCGGCAGAAAGTCCTGCAGTCTTCTGGCGGTCGGCCGTGCCGGAACTGCGCGGACTTGTTCCGGCCTACCTTCTGCCTTGTCCATCGTGAAGTCGCTCCGGACACCTCTGCTACGGCCTCTTGCCCGCTTCGATCGGCCTGTCGGAGACCTCGATATCCTGTCCGCGGAGGTGTTTCTCGAAGAACGCCTTCACGCGCTGCTGCACTTCGTCTCCGCCGATGCCGTGACCGCCGCCGAGGATCTTGACCAAGGTCACGTCCACCCCGGCCTTCTGCAGTGCTTCGGAGAACATCTCGGCTTGCTCGAAGGGCACCGTGTTGTCCGCGGTGCCGTGGACGACGAGAAACGGCGGATCGTCCTTCGAGACGTGAGTGATGGGCGAAGCCTGCTTGGCGAGTTCCTGCTTCTCTTCGATCCTGCCGCCCAACAGCAGGTCCACGGCGGACGGCGAGCGCCCGCCTTCGAACCGCTTCGGCGCCAGGAAATTGGCCGGGCCGCAGAAGGGGACCGCGCAACAGACTCGGCTGGATCGGCCCGGCGTCCCGCAGTCGCCCTCCAACTCCTTCACGTCGCCCGACGTGCCCAGCATGTTGACCAGGTGTCCGCCGGCCGAGCTGCCCCAGACGCCGATCCGCTCCGGGTCGATCTGGTACTGGCTGGCGTTGGCCTTCAGCCAGCGGATGGCCGCCTTGCAGTCGTGGATTTGAGCCGGCCAGGTCGCCTCGCCGCTGAGGCGGTAGCCGACGCTCGCTCCTGCGTAGTTGCCCGTGGCCACAAAGGGAATCACTCGTCCCACGCCGCCGGCTTTGTCGCCGTTGCGCCATCCCCCGCCGTGAATGAAGACGATCAACGGCAGCGGCTTTTCGCTCTTCGCCTTGGGAAGAACCAAGTCCAATTTCAGCGGCCGGCCGTCGGCGTCGCCGTAGACGACATCCCGCTCGACCGTCACGCTGTCGGGGATGCGGCCGCCAGGCGGCCGCCCCGGCCGGGTCTTGGCCAGCTTCGCCGGGCGCTGATCCGCTGGGAGTTTGATGCCGGCGGCCATCTTGCGGAAGTTCTCCCGCACCTGCGGCGGCACGTTCACGCGGCCCTCGATGATGTCCTGCACCATCGTCCGCCGCTCGACCGGACTCAGTTCCCCATTGCCGTCTCGATCGTACTTCTTGGTCAGTTCCTCGCGAGTCATGAACGACGGCCCGCCTTGCGGACGCTCCGGCGGTTGCCCAACAGCGGCCGCCCACGGAATCAGCGTCAGGATGACGGCGGTCACGAGCAACGAAAGACGATGTAGGGACATGGATTGGCTCTCCTTCCGCGGAATGCCATCAGAACTTACCACAAGAATACCGCGCTGCCCAAGGGCAGGCAAGGACGCGGCGCCGGATCGACGGCACCGGTCCCGGTTTCTCGTCGTTCTTCCCCAGACGCTGTCAGGGATTCGTCTGCTCGAAGGCGATCGACCAATCGAGCGAGGGTTCTTGGAAACGGAACTCCTGGACCCAAAGGTTCTTGCCTGCGTCCTTCAGTCGTGCGGAGCTGCTCGTTGGGGAGGTATCCGTCCGCGGGCGGAAGCCTTCCGGCACGTAGATGTACGCCTTGCCTTCCAGACCCGGCGCGCGCCGATATTGGCCCGACAACCGCACCCCGCGGCCGTCCCACGCCAGATGCTTGATCTCGTGATATCCGCCCAGCACGTGCATGTTCGTCGCGATCACCTGCGGGCGGTCCGGCAGGCGATGGACGAGGACGATTCTCGCGGTGTGCGGTGCCAGGGCGAGCGTGACTCGATCCTTGTACACTCCCAGCAGCTTCTCTTCCCAGAACTCGAAGGCCACGACTCCCGCGCCGGCGGGCAGACCCAACGCCTCCAGGTCGATGGTCCGTTCCTGCGGCTTGTCCTCGAAGTTGAACACGCCCACCACGTCCCACTGGCCGGCGTCGTGTCGGCAGTGCATGTGCCACAGCGACGGCAGCTCGCGTTCGAACAAGTCCAACGGCCGGGCCGGCGGGTTTCCCGGCGGCAGGCACTGCTGCATCATGCGGATGCGCGGCAGGTCCAGCGGCCGGAAATCGTCGCTGAACGAGATGCTGCAGCCGGACATCGTCATCAGACTCAGCTTGAAGCGGGCCTCCTCGACGCCGGCCTTCATCCCCACGCTCATATCGCACACTTCGCGGTGATACAGGCGATCGTTGACCCAGTAGCCGGCCGCCAGCAACGGAGCGTTGACGCGTTCCAGCTCCATCCATTTGCCCAGCCCCGCATCGCCCGTGTCAGCGCCGATGTACGCGCTGCTGGCCAAGCCGACGGAGAGCAACGGCGGCGTCTGGCAGTAGCGGATCCAGGCCTCCGGCCCGGCCCCGCGGCGAATGGCCTCCATCGCCCGCCGCAGCGACGGCGCACCCGCGATGAAGTCGATCTTGTAGTAGCAGGCGCCCTCGGCGGACAACCTGGCAAACGTCTCTTCGATCCACTTCTCCGCCGCCGGATTTCCCGCGTCCAAGACGGTCATGTCGGGGTTCGGGACCCAGTACCACCGGCCCGTGCGCGCCGGCTTGCCGTCCGGGCCTTGAGCCATCCATTCCGGATGCTCGCGGAACAACTGGCTGGTGGCGGCCACTTGGGTCGGCGCGATCCACAAGCCCAACTTCATCCCGTAGCGCGACTGGAGTTGCTCCGAGAGCCACTTCAGCCCGTGCGGAAACCGCTCGTTGGGCTCCCAGTCGCCGCAGATGTCGCCGCGCTGCCAGCCGTGGTCCAGCTGGATCACGTCCAGTCCCAAGGGCAGGAAATGCTGGGCGGTGATCTGAGCGTGCGCCAGTACGATCTCCTCGGTGATCGTCATCCGCAACGGATACCAGCTGCACCACAGGGCGTTGGCTCCGGTGCGAACCGGCGGAGGCGCCACGGACGCTACCGCGGCACCGTATCGTTCCAGGGCGTCGTAGCGGCTGTCCTCCACGGACAGCCAGACGGGATCCAAGACGAGCGTCTGGCCGGGCTTCAAGACCCGCCCGCCCAACGACAAGCTCGCCCCCAAAGCCGTGCCCCCGTCGCACGCACGGAACCGCGCGGCAACCGACGGCGAACCCGTCAGGGCTGACAGGAATCCCAAGGCCAGACCGCACTTGGAATTTCTCGGACGCAGGGCCAACACGCCGGAACTGCCGTAGTGCGTCTCCGTCCCGGCCGTGGCTTCTTCGTCGGGTGCGGGACGGCAAGGGGGCGATGCGCCCGAGTAGCCGACCGCCGCGGGCGCCTGTAGCAAAGCCGACGGGACGCTGCGCTCCGCCGGGCGGTCCTCTCGCGGAGCGAGAGGTCTACGATTCAGGAACCACCATCCGTCGTTCACTTCCGACAGGTCCAGGACGCGTACCGAGCCCAGCGTTACATCTTGATCCGAGGCGTTGGTGACTTGCACGGCCACGACCACGGCCGCTTTGCCATGATAGAGTCGGATTCGCCGCTGGACTTGCACGTCGGTGCCCCAGGACTGCCGAATTTCCAGGCCGCTGCCGATCGGATCAGTGAACGGCGCCGCCTCGGCCTTCACGGGCTCGGAAGCGACGTTCTGCCCGTCCACTTCGACGCCGAACCCTACGCGGCGCACCACGGCGTCCATGCCGCCCAACCAAGTCGCGTCCCAACTCCCATCGGCCTCGTCCACAACAACGCTCGTGCGGTTGTTCGTCAGCCGCAGCTTGGTTTCGTCGCGAGCCGAGACCACGTTCTCGCCCGACGCCGCTTGCTTGGCAGCTTGGCGGGCCGCAGCCAGTTCCTCGCTGCGCGTGGGCCAGACAGCAGCCGCCCGCGCCAGCCCAACCGTCACGCGCTGCACGCGCACCTCCAAACGCTCCAACTGGGTCACCAGCGTCTGCCGGTCGGCGTCGCTGAGCGATTCCCACCGCGACAACTGATCCGCCAGCTGCTGCCGCTGGCTCTCGACGCCCGTTGCAGCGCCGCCCAATCCGACCTCTGACGAATCTGCCTTCAGCCCCAACTTCTCCGCTTCCGCCAGAAATGCCTTCCAGCGAGCCGTACAACCATCGAGCCGTTCGGCCGCGTAGCCCTTCAGTTCCGCAGCAGGCAGGACTGACCCGAAGACCTCGACCTCGTACACGTCGGTATGCGTCGACGGCCCGCCTGATCGCGTCACCAGCAGCCGCACCGCCGAGGTCTTCACCGGCTCGAACGTGGCCAGCCAACTGGCCGAGGTCGCCCCGTCGACCGTCGCCACGGTCGTGAACTCGCCCGGTTTCGCTCCCGCCACTTGCACCTGCGCGTCCTGGATGCCATCGTTATTGATCGCCTCGCCGAACACCGCCACGGCGCTCACCTCTTGGTTGCCGAACAGCTCCAGCGTGATCCACTGCGGCTTTTCGGTGCTGGGCTGGTCCGTCGCCACCCACTTCGAGCCCCGCTGGCCATCGACCGCCCGCGCCGGCGCGTAGGTTGCCCCGTCCCCGTAACTGGATGAAGCCGTCGCCACCACATTCCCCAGCCGCCGCATCCCGGACGCATTCCAGTCCCGAGCGACGTTCTCCACCCGCCCAGCCGCGAGCGATGACCCGGCACCGAACACAAGAAGAACCGCCGCAGCAATCCAGCGAACCCCCATGAGCGTACCTCCTCTGCAAAACGGCCGCGTCACCGTCGCGGCTGGCCATTGACC
>CAYUFW010000180.1:0-5671 GCA_964443915.1 uncultured Pirellulaceae bacterium | reverse complement strand
GCCGAAGGGCGTGTTCAAACTCTTGGAACGGAATTGCTGCGGATCGACCGTCCAGGTGCAGTCGGGATCGATGATCGTGATGTCGGCGTCGGCGCCGATCTGCAGGGTCCCCTTGGGGATGCCCAGCACGCGGGCCGGATTGACGGTCAGCTTCTCCAGGGCCTGCATCCAGTCCAGATGCCCCGGCTGGATCAGCTTGGTGACGACCAGTCCCAGCAACGTTTCCAGGCCCACCATCCCGAACGGCGCTTGATCCAGTTCCAGCATCTTCTTTTCCGGCGCCCGCGGCGCGTGAGCGCTGGAAATCACGTCGATCGTGCCGTCTTTCAAGCCCTGCAGGCAGGCCGCGACGTGCTCCTGCGACCGCAGCGGCGGATCGACCTTGTAGTTTGAATCGAAGGTCCGCAACGGTTCATCGGTCAGGACCAGGTTGTAGATGCAGACGCCGGCGCTCACGCTCAAGCCCCGCGATTTGACGCGGCGCACGAGATCCACGCTGCTGTGGCTGGAGATGTTCAGCAGGTGCAGGCGGCCGCCGGTGGACTCGGCCAGCCGCAGATCGCGGCTGGTCATCACATCCTCGGCTTCCGTGGGCAGGCCTTCCAGTCCCAGCACCATCGACACGGTGCCCTCGTGCATCACGCCATCATGCGACAGTTCGAGCACTTCCGGATGGTTCAGGATCGGCTTGTCGAACATCAGGCAGTATTCGAACGCCCGCCGCAGCAGTTCGGCGTTCTGGATGCCCCGCGGCGCGTCGGTAAAGGCGACCGCGCCGGCCTCGACCAGCGAGCCGATTTCGGCCAATTCCTTGCCCGCCCGGTCCTTGCTGACGCACCCTGCGACGTACACGTGGCAATTGCCCGCACGGGCCGCCTTCTGCCGGATGAACTCGACGCTGGCCTGGGAGTCGATCGGTGGCTCGGTGTTGGGCAAGCAAAGGATCGAGGTGAAACCGCCGGCCACGGCCGCCGCCGTGCCGTTTTCGATCGTCTCGTCGTCCTCGCGGCCCGGCTCCCGCAATTGCACGTGCAGATCGATCAGGCCCGGCGAAACGATCTTGCCGGCGGCGGAAATCACCCGTTCGTTGCCCGTCGCCGCCGCGTCGTAGGCAGCGATGCGGCCGTTGTCGACGAGCAAGTTCGTGACGCGATCCAACTTCTGGCTGGGGTCGATCACTCGGCCGTTTTCGATCAGGATGCGCGACATGACGGAAAGCCCTCATCGTGAGCGGGATTGAAAGTCGGTTTCTCGGCGTCGGGTGGGCCAAGTCTTCGCGGCCCACCAGGACTGCTTGCCAACTCGGCGCATATGCAGGGTGGGCCAGGTCTTCGCGGCCCAACGGCTGGGAACGGTGGGCCGCGAAGACTTGGCCCACCCTACTTCATGGCGACGGCCCAACGGCGTCAACTGTAACGGCCGGACGGCGCTTCGACAAGTCTACTCGCGGTGCCAGCGCATGAACATCTCGACCAACGTCTGGCAGCCGGTTTCAGCCTGCAGCCGGTCCAGCGTGCCTTCCAAGCGGAGCCGGCCCCGGTGCAGCAGGCCAAAGCGGTCGCACAGCCGCTGGGCCTCGTCCAAACGATGCGTGCTGACCATCACCGCCTTGCCCTGCTCGCGCACGTGACGGATATAGTCGAAAACCACCTGCGTGCCGATCACGTCCAGCCCGCGGGTCGGCTCGTCCAGAAGAATCACCGGCGGATCGTGGATCAAAGCCCTCGCCAGCGTGACGCGCTGCCGCTGCCCCGTGCTCAGCGTCGCACAGCGACGGTCCAGGAAATCGGTGAGTTGCAACAGTTGGCTCAGTTGTGCCAACGACGCCTGGGCGCCCGCCAACTCCATGCGGTACAAGTCGGCAAAGAAAAGGAGCATCTCCTTCACGGTCAGCGAGGGGTACAAACCGGCGCTGGCGGACACCAGGCCGATTCGCGACTTGACCTCGTCCGGCCGATCGGACGTGCGAAAGCCGCCGACCTCGGCATACCCGTCGTCAGGGCGCAAGAGCCCTACGATCATGCGGATCGTCGTCGTCTTGCCCGCGCCGTTCGGGCCCAGCAGCCCGTACACTTCACCGGGCGGAATCGAGAACGAGACCCGATCCACCGCCAGGATCTCGCGGCCGCCGCCGTAGAACCGTTTCGTTAAACCGTGGACAACAATCATGGCGCAGGGACGGACAAGGACCGCTCGAGAAACACGTGGGGTAAGCTTCCAGCTTGCGAATCTACAATCTACCGCAAGCTGGAAGCGTACGCCACGGAAAGCCGGGCTTCTAGGCCCGCTCGGCTGCCACGTACGCGTCGATCACCGCTCGCTCGCCTTCCGGACCCGGTTTCGAGTTGCCGTGGTGCATCCCCACGATACCTGTGTAGCCGCTCGTGCGCAAGTAGGCAAACACCTGACGGTAGTCGATCTGGCCCGTGCCGGGCTCTTTCCGCCCCGGATTGTCGCCGCAACGGACGTAAGCGATCTCCGGCCAAGCCGCCTCGATGCTCGGAATTAAGTTACCCCCGGCGACGTGCTGATGGTAGACGTCCCACAACATCTTGCACGACGGACTGCCGACCGCCCGGCAGATCAGGTGCGTTGCGGGAAGCTTCGGCTGCAGCGGGCCCGCCTGACCGGCCGCCCCCTGCGGCGGCTCCAAGACCAGCACCAAGCCGTGCGGCTCCAGGATCGCACTGCACCGCTTCAGCAACTCGATGCAGTTCGCGGCCTGACCCGGCTGCGCCCCGACGGCGCCAGCCCCGAACGCGGCCGTCATCCATTTGGCATTGGCGCGTTTGGCGACTTCGACGCTGTCGCGCAGCTCCTGCAGGACGCGCTCCCACGCCGGCTCGTCCTTCCCCAGGAAGCCCACTTCCGGCAGTGTCGGCATGGCGCAGAAGGCGCCCATTTCCATGCCCAGCGAGTGGATGGTGCGTGCGATGCCCTCGCGCACGCTGGCCGGCCTGGCCTGCAGGCCGTCGTCCTCCCAGGCCGTGAAGCCTTGTGCGGCGGCGAACTTCCACTGGCCGATCAAGCCATCGCCCGCCGAGCGCTTGAACATCCCGAAATGCGGGGCGTATTGGAGTTGGAACCGGCCGCCGGCTGACGACCTGAGCGATCCTTCAGCCGTCAGTTGACCCGACCAACACGCGCCCGCCACGGCCGCGACCCCGGCCCGTAAGAACTCTCGCCGCTCCATGCGTTTGCCCCCATTTCGCGCACCTCGCAGCCCGCATCACTCAGCCCCCTGGGGCCGTCCCAAGGTCACCGTACAAGTGACCGGCTGCTGCTGGCGGCGCACCTGGACGTTGACCATATCGCCGGGCTTCCGTCTCCGCAAGCCGTCCATCAGCGCACGCAGGTTGGCGACAGCAGAATCACCAAATTGCAGGATCACATCTCCCGGTTGTAGCCCTCCTTGCGCTGCCGGCGAGTTTGCGGCCACGGCTTGGATTTTCAGGCCGTCGCTGCCGGAAGTTTGGTCGAGTGTAACGCCTAGGTAAGCCGTAGCGGAGGCGGCCGGCTTGCGAGCCGTGCTCTTCACGAATTGCGGCCGTCCGGGAAGGGCGAGCAAATGCTCCAACAGGGCCTCGGCAAAGTCCACGGTCCGCACGACGCCCGGCACGTTGATCGTCACAAAATCATCGTCGGGCGTGTGGTACTCGTTCGTCATTCCCGTGAAGAAGTGCAGCGCGGGAATCCCGCGCTGATAGAAAGGAAAATGGTCCCCCCGAGCCAGCGTCCCGTCGTCCTTCTTCAGTTTGAGCGCAGCCTCGCCGCCAGCCCGGTCCAGGAAGCCGTCGAACTCCTTCGCCGAGCGAGCGCCGAACACCGTCAGTTCGTCGTTGCGGAGCCGGCCGATCATGTCAAAGTTCAGCATCGCCACGGTGTCGGCCAGCGGGACCGGCGGATGGTCCACGTAGAACGTGCTGCCGATCAACCCCTTCTCCTCACCGCTGAACGCGACGAACACCAGCCGCCGAGCCGGCCCTTGTCCGCGTGCCGTCATCCGCCGCGCCAGTTCCAACACGGCCGCCGTTCCCGTCGCGTTGTCGTCTGCGCCGTTGTGGATTTCGCGCGCGTCCGGCTTCCGCGAGCCGAACTCGCCGCGGCCGATGTGGTCGTAGTGCGCGCCCAGCACGATCGTCTCCTGCGCCAGCGGCCCCGCGCCCTCCACGACGCCGACGATGTTCGCCGTCTCTGCCACGGCCTTCTCGAAGGTACACTCCAATTCCGCCGACCAGCCCGGAACGGGTTGGGAGACAGGCCGGAACCTGCTGTCGATGTGCTTTTCGATGGCCGCGACACTGGTCAGCTTCGTCTCCGGAGCGGCCTGCAGCGGAACGTTGGCCAGCAACTTGTCGACGATCGCTCGAGTGACCTGCGGAAACGGAACCCCGCCCGAACCCGAGCCGAATTGCGCCGGCGGACTCAGTTCGTCGCGGCCCGCCGCAACCGTCGAAAACGGGTCATTAACCATCAGCACAGCTGCCGCTTTACGCTCTTTGGCCTTCTCCAGCTTGGTTCTGAGGAACGAGTACGGGGTCACGTTCTTGCCGTCGAACTTGCTGTTCGCATCCCCCTGCTGCGGTTCGCGGCGAAGCACCAACAGGATCTTACCCTCCGCGTCCAAGCCGTCGAAATCGTCGTAGCCCAGCTTGGACGCCGAGATGCCGTACCCGGCAAAGACCAACGGACCCTGAACTCGGCCGGAGCCGCCAGCAGCCAAAGCCTGAAAATCGCGGCCCAGTTCCAGTTTCCACGCGCGACCGTCCGGACCGTGCAGCGTGAGCGACGTGCTGGCGGCGACGGGCCGGGAGCCGAGGGAGACCTCGAACGTCTGCCGGTACGAGCCGTCGGCCGAGCCGCTCTTCAGCCCCAGCCGCTGGAATTCGTCGCGGACATAATCTCCCGCTTTCTGCAGACCCGGCGTCCCCGGCCCTCGGCCCTCCATCTCGTCGGCCGACAACACACGAATGTCCTCGGACACGCGAGTCAACACCGCCGCGTCATCGGCAACGACCGCCGCAGTGAGACTCGGCAGCCACACCCAGACCACACTCCGCAGCAGCGTCAGTCGCACGGTTCGACTAGCTGTCGGTTTCTGCGCACTCAGACTCATAATTTGCCTGCCACCACCCTCGTGTTCCCGACGTTCCGCCGGATCCGCAACCTGGAACGAACAGAATCGCCGCCAGCATCAGCGCGGCCCCGCGCGATCGCCCGCCGCGGAAAGCACCGCCGTCTCCTCGGCCTCAAACATAACTATCCCAGCAGCCCGACACAATATGACGGGACTAACCTGCGCGGGTCACCCGTGATGCCTGCCCGGCTGCCGCATGATCGAGCACCTTGAGCAATTGTCAGATGGGATGACGCATGAACCCTGGCCGTGTAGAATACGTGAAGTTGACACCGTGAACGTCGTGCCCGTGTCAGTTCAATTGTGAGGAGCCCCCGGTGAGCGAGTACGACAGCCCCTGGAAAGAAGCCTTAGAACGGTTTCTGGCGTGGTTTCTGGAGTTCTTCTTTCCGGACGTTTTCCATGGAATTGACTGGAGCCGAGGGTATCAGAGCCTGGACAAGGAACTCCAGCAGATCGTCCGAGAAGGAGAGTTGGGTCTGCGGCTGGCCGACAAGCTGTTCAAGGTCTGGCGACTGGACGGCGAGGAGGCGT
>CAYUFW010000179.1:0-16485 GCA_964443915.1 uncultured Pirellulaceae bacterium | reverse complement strand
GGCGTGTCGGTGGCGGATGTCGAGGCGTACGTCACGCCGCTGGGCAAGGTTCCGTTGTCTCCGCGGGCCGCCAAGCTGGCCGCCACGCCGCCGTTCTGCAGCCATCCCCGGTGCAACGTAAGCCGGCCCTCGTGGTGGCGGCAAGCGTCGAAGGAAGTCCCGCCGTTCGGCGAGGACACGCCGCACACCTGGGAGCACTCGCTGGAGGTCCAGCTGCCGTTCCTGCAGACGGTGCTGAAGGACTTTCGCTTGATTCCCGCGGTGTTTGGACGAGCGGACGCGCAGCAGGCGGCGGCCGCGCTGGCCGATTTCGTCGACGACCGGACGCTGGTCGTGGCCAGCTCAGATCTGAGCCACTTCTATCCGGATGACGTCGCCAATCAACTGGACGCGTCCTGTGTCCGTTCGATCTGTGACTTGGACGTCAAGTGGATGCAGAACGAGGAGGCGTGCGGCAAGCTGCCGGTGCTGACGCTCATGCACCTGGCGCTCAAGAGAGGCTGGAAAACGCGGCTGTTGGACACCCGCAACAGCGGCGCGGTGGCGGGCGACCGGTCGAATGTCGTCGGGTACGCGGCGGTCGCTTTCTTTGAAGGCGAGGGGCCGAGCGAATCCGAGCGGCTGTCGGCCGAGAAGCTGACGCCGGAAGATCAGCAGTTCCTCCTCGATCTGGCCCGCAAGTCCTTGAACAAAGCCGTCCGGGACCAAGAACAACTCGATGTGCCGGCGGCCGAAGTCCCCGAGCGGCTGCGGGAGCGCGGGGCGTGCTTCGTGACGCTGACGAAGAAGGACGAGCTGCGCGGCTGCATCGGCCATATCTTCGCTTGCCGGCCCCTGTACCAGTCGGTGCTCGAAAACGCGAAACACGCTGCCTTGGAGGACCGCCGCTTTTCCCCCGTGGAAGCCAAGGAACTGGATGAGATTGCCGTCGAAGTCAGCGTGCTGACGACGCCCCGGCGTTTGGAGTCCAAGTCCCCGGATGACTTGCTGGCCAAGCTGCGGCCCGGCATCGACGGCGTGGTGTTCGGGCTGCGCGGCGAACGCGCGACGTACTTGCCCCAGGTTTGGGAGCAGTTGCCGGAGAAGGAGCAATTCCTGCGTCAGCTGGCCCTGAAAGCCGGACTCCGAGCCGACGCCTGGAAGAACCCGGAAGCTGCCTTTCTGACGTACCAGGTGCAGGCGTTCAAGGAAGGGAAGAAATAGGGCAGCGAGCTGCTCGCGAACTTTCGTACTAGGATGGCCCAGTTCTTTGTTTTCCGCCGTGCATTTTGGAGTGCGGCACCTTGTCGCCGCTTTGGCTCGAAGGGTGACGCCGCGACCGCCGCTTTGTGTTCCGATGTCTCTTGAACCCAATCATCGACAGTGCTGTCGGCGGCTGTCCAAAGCGGTGACAAGGCACCGCACTCCAAGACTCGGTTGCGGCGGCAGGCCGCGTTCCGCTATTCCCAATGGCCCTCGAACAAATCGCAGACAGCACGGTTCTTGACACGCCACATCCCACCGGCCGCCACCGGTGCGTGCTGTTTCTGGCCGTGTGCGCGCTGGGCGTCTCGGCGTTCCTGACGCAGATCACGCTGATGCGGGAATTGCTCAGCGTGTTTGCCGGCAACGAACTCGTGCTGGGGATCGTGCTGGGCAACTGGCTGCTGCTGACGGGCGTGGGCGCCTATCTCGGCAAGACCTCGGCCCGATTGCGCGACGGCGTGGCGGTGTTGATCGCGGCGCAGCTGCTGATCGCGATTCTGCCCGTCGTGCAGGTGTTCCTGCTGCGGACGCTCCGTAACGTCGTCTTCTTGCGCGGCGCGGAGGTGGGCGTGACCGAGACGGTGGCCGCTTGTTTCGTGCTGCTGGCGCCGTACTGCCTGCTCGCGGGGTACCTGCTGACGCTCTCGTCGCTGGTGCTGGCTTCCGGCCGGGCACCGACCAGCATCGGTCAGGTCTACTTCCTGGACAACATCGGCGACATCGTCGGCGGGCTGTTGTTCAGTTTGGTCCTGGTACACATCTGCCACCACTTCCAGATTCTGTACGTTTCGGCGCTGGTGAACTTGTTGACGGCGTTCTTGGCCGCGTGGTTCTTCGGCCGGCGGCGGTTGCTGGCGGTCGTCGTGGCAAGCAGCGTGCTCCTGGCGGCGGTGATGTCCCTGGGCGACTTGGACCGCGTTTCGATGCGGGCGCTGTTTCTCGGCCAGCAGGTTGTCTTCCAGGACAACTCGCCGTACGGCAGTCTGGTGGTGACCCAGTCGGCCGGGCAATACACGTTTGTCGAGAACGGCGTCGCCCTGTTTTCAACCGGCAATATCGAACAAGTCGAAGAGACCGTGCATTACGCCATGGCGCAGCGCCCCGATGCGAGCCGAGTGCTGCTGATGGGCGGAGGCGTCTGCGGGACAGCCAAGGAAATCCTGCGGTACGACGTCGCTGCGGTGGACTACGTCGAACTCGATCCGGCTGTCATCCGTGTGGCCCAGCAGTTCCAGCCCGGCGTGCTGGCCGACCCGCGCATCCACGTGGCGCTGACCGACGGGCGGCTGTTCGTGCGCCAGTCGCCCCATCGCTACGACGTGGTGATCGTGGACGTTCCCGATCCGGCGAATTCGCAGATCAACCGCTTCTATACCCGCGAGTTCTACGACCAGATCGCCGCGCGAATGACGGCCCAGGGAGTGCTCTGCGTCTCGCTGGGGCGGTACGAGAACTACCTCAGTGACGAACTGGCCGACTTGATCGCCGTCACGCACGCCACTCTGCGCGGACGCTTCCGCAACGTGCTGATGCTGCCTGCCGGCAAGCTCTACTTCCTGGCTTCGGACGGTCCGCTCACGATGCAGATCGCCGACCGCATCGAGCAGCAGGGTATCCGGACGCAGCTGGTGGGACGACATTACTTGGACGGCGTGCTAACCCCGGACCGGCTGGCGGCCGTGCGGCGTGCCGTGACGCCCGACGCCCCGCTGAACACGGACTTCAATCCGATTCTGGTCTATTACGACTTGCGCTACTGGATGAGCCAGTTCAAGGTCCGGTTTGGCTTCTTGGAAGGCGTTCTGGGGCTTATGCTGGTAATAGGCCTGCTGCGTGCCCGGCCGGTGTCGTTCGCGATCTTCACCACTGGTTTGGCCGCGTCGGCCTTGGAAGTGGTGTTGCTCGCAGGTTTTCAAGTCCTGTACGGGTGCGTCTATCACCAGGTGGGCTGGATCGTCACGATGTTCATGCTCGGGCTGGGGATCGGATCGTACACCATGAACCGGTGGCTGCCTCGGCGCAGCCGCAAGGATTTGGTATGGCTGGAGTTGGCTGTGGCGCTGTACGCCGGGGGTCTGCCATGGGTCCTGATGGCGCTGGGGCAGATGCAGTCGGTTCCGGTCCAACTGTGGGCCTCGCAAGTGGCGGTGCCGGTGTTGGCGCTCGGGCTGGCGGTGCTGGTCGGCCTCGAGTTCCCGCTGGCGGGAAAGGCGGACTTCCGCACCGTGTCGGACACCGCCGCCCGGCTGTACACGGCCGACTATCTGGGAGCTGCATTGGGGGCGTTGCTGGTCAGCACGTTCCTGATTCCCGTGATCGGCGTGGTGGCCGTGTGCCTGCTGGCGGCCGGGCTGAACGTGCTGAGCGGAGGCATTTTGTTTTGGACGTCGCGGACGGGGTGAGAACAGGCGACAGCGTGCCCGCAGGAGGGATGTCCCAGGTCGTTTAACCGCGACCCAACGGGGAGCGCGTGGCTGGCAGCCTGCCCCACGCGCTCCCCGTTGGGTCGCGGTTAAACGCACAGTCTGCCGGGAGGTGCGGCGATGGCTGCTAGAAGCTGGAACTACTACCTGGTCAAGACGGCCCGCGTCAGCGGTTGGCTGCTTTTCCTACTCGTGCTACTATACATGGTGACGGGCTTTGCGCTGTGCGGCGAGTTCGGTTTCGACCAGCTGATCGACGAGCAACTGGCGCTGTCGATTCACCAGATCTTCGAGTGGCCGCTGGTGGCAGCCTTCGTCACGCACTCGGTGGTGACCATTTACTTCGCGTTTCGGAGGTGGGGATGGATCAAGACGCGCGTTCCCCCGTCCCGATCCACGACGCAGACTCCGGCGCCGGCGGACGGCCTGAAGCAGCCGGAGGCACGCGCCGTCAAGTCCTGAAGTACGGCGTGTGCGGCCTGGCGTGTCTGGGCGCGGGCGGCGCAGGCGTGTACTATCTGGCCCGCCGCTCCGGGGCGCTGGCCGCGGCGGCGCTGTCCACCGACGTCTTCCACAACGATGCGCCCAGCGGCCCGCTGTGGGAACGCTGGCAGCAACGAGGCTGGGCACAGGAAGCGCGCCATTATCTGAAGCTGGGCAAGAACCTCCAATGCCGGCTGTGCCCGAACGAGTGCCTGCTGAAGCCGGAAGACCGCGGACGCTGCCGCAACCGGGTCCACAAGGACGGCAAGCTGTACACGCTGGCCTACGGCAACGCCTGTTCGTTCCACGTGGACCCGATCGAGAAGAAGCCGCTGTTCCACTTCCTGCCCGGCACGGACGTCTTCTCGTTCGCCACGTCCGGATGCGGATTCCGCTGCCTGAACTGCCAGAACTGGGACATTTCACAACGCAAGCCCGAAGAAACGAAGGACCCGCGCGGCGAACCGCTACGGCTGAATCCGGAGAACATCGAATCGCTGACGCGCGACGACATCGACCGGCTGAGCCTGATGCCCGACGACGTGGTGGCGCTGGCCGAGCATCTGCACAGCCCGTCGGTGGCGTACACCTATTCCGAGCCGAGCGTGTGGTTCGAGTACATGATCGACACGGCCCAGCGGGCCCGCGCGAAAGGGGTCAAGAACGTCTGGGTCACCTGCGGCTACATCCAGCAGAAACCGCTGGTCGAGCTGTGCCGCTACCTGGACGCCGCCAACGTGGATCTGAAAAGCTTCGATCCGGAGGTCTACGGCAAGTTGAATTCCGGCAAGCTCGAGCCCATCCTGGAAACCTTGAAGACGCTCCGGCGCGAAGGCGTCTGGTGCGAAGTCACGAATCTCCTCGTGCCCACCTATACGGACAATCTGGAGCTGATCCGCCGCATGTGCGGCTGGCTGCTGGACAACTTGGGCCCCGACTGCCCGCTGCACTTTTCGCGGTTTCACCCGGCGCACCAGCTCACCCACCTGCCGCCCACCCCGACCGAGATCCTGATCGCGGCCCGCGGCTTGGCGCGTCAAGCCGGCCTGCACTACGTCTACATCGGCAACGTCCGGGGCATCGAGGGTGCGGAAACGACCTTCTGCCCCCATTGCGGCCGCGCGGTCATCGAGCGGGACGCGTTCTTCGTCAGCACCAACCAACTCGAGGCCGGCGCGTGCCAGTCCTGCGGCACGAAGATCGCGGGGGCGTGGAACGTTTGATCCTGTTCTGTGCTTTTCTGCAAGGAGCTTGCGGGCGGATTTGCTGCAAGGTACGATCCAGACACTTCTGTGCAAGTTGAATTGGGAGAGCCAGTCATGCCATCCGTCTTGCCGCTTGAGCGTATGACCACGGGCGAGAAACTGCAGGTCATGGAGGAGATTTGGGACGACTTGTGCCGAGAGCCTGCGCAGGTGAATTCGCCCACGTGGCACGAAACCGTTCTGCGCGGCCGTGAAAAACGAGTTCGGTCGGGCGATGCTCAGTTCAGCGACTGGTCGCAGGCCAAGCACGATATTCGGGACGCAGCGAAGTGAAAGTGCAGATCCTGGAGATTCTCGGAGCACGAACATGCCTTTCCGCCAGGAAGTGCTAAACGTAATTCTTGCAGAATTACTGCAAGAGCGTGGATTGGTATCGGCCCCGGAACAGATCCTGCGTGCCCCATCGAGCGGCACGACGAATATGCCCGATGTCCTCGTCGATTTTCGCGGTTTGCGACTGGCGATCGAATGCGAAATCGCCAGCCGGCAAGTGGCCCAAGCACGCAGCGATTCCTTTGCCAAGGCGCGGGAGCGCGTGGAAAACGCCATCGCACACATCGGCGTCGCCGTCGTCTATCCGGCGCGATTGCGGTCTGTCTCCTTCGCCACGGCCAAGTCGCAGATGGCCCATTCGCAGCTTGAATACGCGATCATCACCGAGGCGGCGGTAACTCAGCTGAATGGGCAGTTCTATCTATTCCCAGTGGCAGCCGACGCGTCATTCGTCAAGGGTACCGTAGACGATCTTGGTGATTCCCTTCGCCGCTGCTACGATCAGCTCGTCCGAGATGAAACCGTCGAGCGCGCGGTTGCCCTCTTGGAGTCCACCATCGAACGATGCCTGGAGGCATTCCGAATCCAGCCCGCGACTGCGGTCAGGATGGGAGACGTACTTGGGATTGGCGGGCTGACGACCGGACGGACCACGACAGCGGTCCGCCAGCGCAACGCGGTCAGTCGAATCAGCGCCCTGATTCTTGTGAATGCGCTGATTTTCCAGGAGGTGTTGTCGCAGGCGGATCCCCAGGTTCATCCTCTACAGCGGATGCGCGGACGTGCCGACCTGGTGGACGTCATCACCGAGCATTGGCAGTTCATCCTCGACCACATCAACTACTATCCGATTTTCTCCTCGGCGGTTGATCTCCTGCGATGCATCTCGGCCGATGCTGCCGTCAATCGGGCGATCCATCTGCTGGTTGACGCGTCGCTGTCGATTGTCAATTGGCGGGCGTCGCTCCGACACGATCTGGCCGGACGTATTTACCACCGCATCTTGGAGGAAGCCAAGTACCTCGGGGCCTACTATACGGCGCTCCCGACCGCCGCGCTGCTCTTGCGTTTGGCGATGCGATCCGGCGATCAATCACGGAATTGGTCGGATATCAGCAGTCTGTCGCAGATGCGAATCGCGGACCTTGCCTGCGGAACAGGGACTTTGCTCATGGCTGCGGCCGACGCAGTTCTCGACAACTACGTTCGCGCTTGCGCAGAAACCGGCCGAAAGCCCGACCTGATCGCGATGCACCGCGCCTTAGTGGAGAAGATGATCTACGGCTACGACGTGCTCCCGTCTGCGGTTCATCTCACGGCGTCCACGCTTTCTCTAAGAGTGCCAGAAACGCCCGTGAACGTGACCAACCTTTATCGCGTCCTGCACGGTGGGCCGGAGCACTTGCTGGGTACGCTCGAATGCCTGGAGACGGAAGGCGCCGTGGGTACGTTGTTCTCTCGATCCGAGCAGGTAGGCGGGCGCGGCAGCATTGTCCAACGTCACGTGACCGTGCCGGAAGTCCGACTGTGCGTCATGAACCCGCCCTTCACGAGCAGCCGGAAAGGAAACAGGCTGTTTGGAAGCGTTCCCGATCGTGAACGGGCCGCGATGCAGGCCCGGCTAAAACGCATTGTGCGGGACAAAAAGTTGTCCGCCAGCGTAACGGCGGGCCTGGGTGCCGTGTTCGTCGCCTTGGGTGATTCGCGCCTCGAAGAGGGCGGACGGCTCGCGTTGGTGCTGCCGCGAAGCGTGACCTCGGGGGTCTCCTGGGAACCCACTCGCGAGCTGATCACGGGCAAGTACCATCTGGAATACGTCGTTGTCTGCCACGAGCCGCACCATTGGAACTTCTCCGAGAACACCAACTTGAGCGAAGCGCTGATTGTCGCCCGAAAACGCCGTGCCGGAGAATCGCCGACCGATGACTCCGTTGCCTTCGTCAACCTGTGGAGGCAGCCTGCGAATTCCGTGGAAGGCCTCAGCCTGGGACGTGACATCACGGATGGTTCAGGGACGGATATTCATGACGCCGACGCGCCTTCGCATTTGCGAATCGCCGGAAGGAAAGTCGGCGAAGTCGTCAGCGTGAAACAATCCTGGCTTGAACATCGACCGTGGAGCTTTCTCGGCGGGTTCGCCCAGTCCTCCGCAACGAAAGCATTCGTCCATCTGTTGGAGGGCCAGGTCTATGTGCCGGGCGAAGGCATCGTCAACAGGAAGCTCCCGACTTGTACTCTGGGGGAGATTGCCGCGCTCGGTCCCGACCCGCGAGACGTGTACGACGGGTTCTCGCTATCGGAAGACGCGGTGACCGAGTACCCGTCGTTGTGGGGCCATGACGCAGATGTGGTCACGACCATGAAGGCGTCTCCCAACATGCACCTTGCTCCCTTGGCTGCCGCACTGCCCGGGAGAAACCTGCGAGATATTTCCCTGTTGTGGCCTCGTGCCGGCAGAATCGCAGTGGCGATGCGAATCAGGCTGAACACCAAGCGCATGATGGCTGTGCGGCTCCCCAAGCGTGTTCTGAGCGATGTCTGGTGGCCGCTGGCTCTCCGGCCGTCACGGGGCATTGCCGGCAGAGAAAAAGCACTGGTTCTATGGCTGAACTCGACGCCCGCGATGTTGATCTGGCTTGGGCATCGTGAGGACACCGAAGGAGCTTGGGTGCAATTCAAGAAACCCGTCCTGGAGAGAATGCCTGTCCTTGACGTGGCCAAAGTTGGAGCAAGATCTTTGCGGACGCTGGCAGCAGCCTACGATCGATTGTGCGGGAAGTCGTTGTTGCTGATTCCGGAGTTGGCAGTTGATGCTACCCGGAAGGCGATCGATGACGCCGTATCATCTGCCTTGGGTCTGCCCGATTTTTCGCCCTGGCGGGAATTGCTGTCTCGTGAGCCCGTTCTGGCTGGGTCACTCGATCGCCTGCTCACGTCGCCTGGCGAATGACCTCCGCGCCAATTGGCGTCTGTCCCCGCCCCCGGCTGTGACGTTTGTACCTTCACTTCCATGCATCGATCCTCGCACATCGGCCGAGTTCGCTTCACCGGACGCGCTCGCTTGCGAACCGGAGTCCGTTTTTTTGGCACCAGGCGCATATCGGCAATAACCACGATATCCCGTCGCCGAGGTTCCAGGCTCAAGCCGTGCCGGACGGCGATTCGATAACAGCGGAGGAAGAGACGCCGAGTTATCGAAAGGCGGGTTATGGAACTCAATCGCAACCAATTCTGTCTCATCGGCCTGGTTCTGATCCTGCTGGGCGTGCAACTCCGCTTCGTGGATACTTACGTTCTGAACGAGAGCAGCACCAAGTTCCTTGCCCGGCAGGCGGGAAAGACCGAGACCACTTCGATGTGGACGCTGCCGGTCTCGCTGGCTTCCCAGAACGGGATGGTGCCCCGCAAGAAGGTCCGGCCCCCCGGCTGGGTCGCCTGGGCACTGATCTCCGTCGGCGGCGTGTTCGTCCTGCACAGCCTGGCGATGAAGAAGCCCGGTTCGTAGGTTGGCGGACTTCGACGCGGCGGAGACGATCATGCGAAGACTCATGGGCAACCTCTCCTGCAATGGAAAGTCAACCGGGGCTAGCGCCCCTCGGCGGGTGAATAATCCGGTCTATTCTTTCGGCGCAGGCTTGCCAGCCGCCGCATCCGTCTCGACCGCAGGCGTCTGGGACGGCGGCGTGGCGGCAGCTTCCACCAGCGGTGCGACGGGGGCGCGCCGGCGGGTGTAGGCGTCGAAGTTCATGAGCAGATCGACCAGGGCGTCCAACTGCTCAGTGCTGGTGCCGGGATACAGCGACTGGTCCAGGCCGCCCTGGTGCGGCGCGTCCGGCTGGTACGGAATGATGATCGGCATCCCGGTGTAGGGCAGGATCGAGACAGGCTCGGCCACCCAGCGGCGGACGTAGTCGGGGCGGAACCGCTGGTACACGTCGGCCAGATTCGGACCCTTGGCCCGGTCGCTGGTCCGGGGATCGTAGTCGCCGACGATGTGACAGGTGACGCAGTAGTTCTTGTCGGTAACGATCCGCATGGCGGCGGTCAAGCGGTCTGCGTCCGCCGGGCGTTTGGTGTCCGGTTGGGCCTTCTGCTGCTGGCGGTACGCCTGTTCCGCTTGCTGCAGATAAGCCCGGTCGCGGCGGTCGATGGTTTGGTACGGGTACGCCACGCGGTCTTGAGCGGCGAAATAGTCCACCAGCGCCCCGGCCTCGGCGGGCGACAGATTGTACTTGGGCATGCGCATGAAGGACGCAGGCCGGATGAGGTACGGAGCGAGCAGGTAGTCGTGCAGCCATTCCGGCCGCACTTTGGCCCCTTCGCCCAGCAGCGGCGGCGGCAACCAGCCCCAGACTTCCGAGCCTTTGGCGTTGGGATTGACTGACTTTTCCAGCCGGGCTGCGTGCGGCAGAAGATATTGCGTCAAGAAGCCGCCGCGAGCGGGCTGGCGAGCCGCGAGCTGGTTTTCCCGGACGTTGATCGCCGTGCCGCCGACTTGATAGCCGTGCCCGTCCAGGGCCACGGGTTGCCAGAGCTGAAACGGATACTCGAGCGTCGCGGGCAGGTACTTTTCGTCCTCAAACAGTTCGTCGCCTGCGTCGTCGAACACGAGCGGCCGGCCGTCGTCGCCCAGGGTGGGCATGCCGGCGAGCGTAGCGTGCAGCAAACCACGGGTATCGGCCTGCTGGGACCGCTGCAGTTCCTCCTTGCGGAATTCGCAACGGACGAACGGAAAGACGGGCTTTTCCGGTTGTGGGCGGAACGTGCCCGGCGGATACTCCAGACGCCATTTCTGCGGCTCCAGGACGTGACAGCTGGAACAACGGTACTTGTCCAGCAGGACTTGACCCTCGATGATTGCCGACCGCGACGAGTCGGGAGCGTACACGTACTTCTCCGCTGGCGGCTGGGCGACCAATCCCAGTACGAACGTGATGATCGCCTCGCGCTCCTCGGCGTCGAACGCGAACTGGGGCATCCGCAGCCGGTCGTTGTACGCCTTGTTCGGGGCCACTTGATAGTCGTAGCTGCGAGGCTCGGTCAGCTTCTGGAAGATGAAACCAATCCGGCTGCCGGCAGCCAACTGCTGGCGGAAGTAGGCGGCGGCCGCGGGATCGTCGGATCGGTTGGCGTCGATGTCGGCCCGGCGCGCGAGCGAGGAGGAAGACGCGCCGTCTTGGTTGCGATTCGGGTTGGGATGGGATTGCACGTAGGCGTTGATGTTCTCGAAGGCGAGCAAGGCCGTGTCCTTCCGCCCCCAGTCGGACAGCTGCGGGCCGATCTGCTTGGCGGTCTCAAAGCCCGGAATGTCGTGACAGCCGAAGCAGCCGTACTTGGCGATGCTCTTGCTGCCGATGTACAGCAGCTTCTGCTGGACGGAAAGTCTCGTCCGGGCTTCGCCCTCACCGGCTTGGCGAGCGTCTTTCGTCTTTGCGGCGGGCGGAACGATCAGTTCCTTCTCCGCCTCCTGCAGCGTATCGGCCAGTTGCGGCGGAATTCCTCGTTCGACGTACTGCTTCGCTTTGTTCTCGTGGAACGCGCCGCGCAGATATTCGAGCGTTAGCTGGTCCGGCGCTTGCACGTCGATGTCCGGCAACGGCTGCGGCTGGTAGGCCGGCGTCGCACCCTGCAGCAGGAACTCGGCGATGTCTTCCGCCGGATCGGTGACCGACAGCACTTGGCCGGCGGCGTCGCGGTTCGGGATTGGCTCCAGCAGCAGATCGGGCATGATGGTCCGCGGCAGGTGCCGAGTCGGCTGGCGAATGAAGTCGGTCAGCCACTCGCGGCGCGACTCGCTGGTCAGTTTGGCGGCCATCTTCGACAGGTCGGGGCCCGCCAGAATGTCGTCCGCGGTACGGAACTTGTCGGCGTCGGCAAACGCCGCATGGCTGTGGCAGGCGAGGCAGCCCCGCGTCTGGAACAGCACCCGCCCGCGCTCCGCCTTCTCGGCAGCAGGCGAAGCGGTGATCCCGGCAGGCGTTGCGGCCGGACCGGGGTCCTGCGTGCGGTCCCGCAGGTAGGCGACGATGCCGCGGATCTCCAGCGGCTCGTACTGCTGGGCCAAGCGGCGGCTGCTCCCCTCTAGATGCTTCCACAGTCCGAACACGCGCGGCATGAGGGTCGTGGGACGGAACCGCCGCGGATCGCTCAGCCAGTCGTGCAGGAAGGCGTCCTCCAGCTTGCGGCCCACGTACCGCAAACTCGGACCCGGCTGGCGGAGTTGGCCGGGCGGGTGACCCGCGAGTTCCGGTCGGGCGGCGGCATCCGGCGGCTCGGTCCGCAGGTCGGGACCGATGCGGCGGCTGCCTTGGTATCCGTTGATCTCGTGGCAGCCGTAGCAGCCGTACGTGCGGATCAAGTTGTCTCCGCGAAGCAGCTTCGGCGCGGGCGGATCGGGAAACCGCTCGCTGGGCCGCATGTCGGCGACGCGGTGGTGGCATTTCAGGCACGTGCTTTCGATGAACCGCTGCGGGATCATGGGAAAGTCCCAAGACGGATTGTCGAACCAGCCGTGCTGCCGGCGCCAGCGCTGCCGGTCGGCAAGATCGTTGGGCGAGTGCGAAGCCCACTTGAAATCCGTGGCGCTGCCTTGCCCTTCGTGGCAGACCGTGCAGGCAAAGTCGGACAGCTTGTGCGGGCTGAGTTCGCCGACGAACAAATCCAGTCGCGGATGACTGGAGTAGGGATGCGGCAAGCCGCGGCGGATGGTGAGCGTTACGGCTGGCGGCGCCGCTCCGGCGCCATGCGATTCGTCATCATCGGCGTCGGCTGCCTCCTCGTCTTCGTCGCTTTGGGCTGCTGCGCTGTCGGCACTTGGTGCAGGCTCGGCAGCGGTGGACGTGACGGCGGACGCGAGTTGGGCGATTGCGTGCTGGCGGCTGGTGACGGTCTGGCCGTTGATCGCCACGATCACGTCGCCGACCTGCAGTCCCGGTCCGACACCCGAGAACGGTCTGGCGTTACGGGTCTGGAACAGGTCCAACAGGATCTGGTCGGCCGATTGAGCGACGGGCGGTGCGGTCGCCGGCACGGCTTTCGCGGCGGGCGTTCCGGGCTGGACGTAGCTGACGGTGATGTCGTTGGGGTCGAGCAGGCCCTCGTCGGCCAAGTGCAGGCCCAGGACGTCTTCGAGCGGGCGGGGCACCGCAGAAATAGCGGCTTCTGCGGGGGCGGAGATCTCGGGGGCAGCCGGGTCTGCGTCGCGCGCTCCGTGTTGGGTCGCGGTTAAACGAGGGGAAGCGGCCTCAGGACGGGGGACCTGCAGCGTGAACTCGATGAGCTGCTCGCGGGAGTGCGCTGGCACATCGGCCGAGCCGGGCTGGGTCTTTTGCATCGCCGTGTGGCAGGTCGTGCAGCGGTCGAAACGCGGGACCTGGCGGAAATTGAAATCCTGGGTCAGGCCCTCGGCCCACAGATTCTCGATCCGCAGCGGCGAGTTGAACGCATCCAGAATCGGCAACTCCAGGAACTTCTTGCCAGGCAGCGGAAAACCGTGATCGAGGTTGAAATACTCTGACTCACGTTCCGCTACGGTGTCTTCCAGCCGCGCAAGATCGGCGCGGCGGTCGGCCAACTGCTGCTCCAACTCCCGTTCGCGGACGGTCAATTGGGCGCAGATCGCATCCAGGGCCAGCCGGTGGTCCTTCGCTGCGGCGTGCTGCCGGGCCAATTCGGCGACCTCGGCCTGGAGTCGGTCCGCCGCGGCTTGACGCCGTTCGACTTCGGCTGCAGTACGGCCGCCGCGGACGGCCAGTCCCACCTCGGCCTTCGCCACGTCCCAATCGGCGGACCGCAGTTTCTGGGCTTTGGCTCGTGCGTCCTCAAGCTGGCGGGCGCCGGCGACCAGGTCTCGCACTTGGGCCAGCACCGCTGCGCGAAGCGTGCTTGCGGATCCGGTCTCGTCATCCGGCTGCCAGAATCTCTCGCGATGAAACGCTTCCAGTTGGCTGCACGCTCGATCGAAGCCGCTCAGGTCATCCGATCCTCCGCGCCGCTGCACGTCGCGGGCGACTTGCGCGCGGAACTGAGCCAACAGTTTCCTGTCCAAGGGCTGTTGCCGGGCTTGTTCCAGTTGGCGTTCGAGTTGCTGCCGCTGTTGGACCGCGTCGTCCGTCTCGTATTGCAGTTTGCGCCAGCTTGCCATGCGCCCGTCGATCCGGTTGGCCGTCCGCTGATACTGCTTCCACTCGCGCTGATGGTCTTTGACCAGCAGCCACACGGTTGTCGCCAACAGCGCCAAGGACGCCAAGGCAAACAGCCTGTGCAGCAGCTTCATCGGATACGCCGTCTGGTCGCTTGCGGGCATGGGCCTCGTCCACCGCGGTTACACGTTCAGGAAGTACTCCGGGATCGAAACGATGTAGCTCAGGTTGCCGGTCCAGCGGGCGAGCATCTTGATCGGCAGCAGGGTCATCGTCAGCAGCAGGAACATCATCAGGGCGTAACGGGCTGTGCCCATTTGCACGTGCAGGGTGCGAAAGAACTTGGCGCCCTTGGCCAACACCGCTGGCAGGACGAGGAAGTACAGCGTCAGCAGGACAATTCCCGGCAACTCGCGGAGCAGGATGTAGCCGAACCGGGACAAGGCCCCCGCACCCGCCGGGGCCAGCGGCCGCTGCGTGTGCCACAGCCAGACCCAGAAGTACTCGGACAGGCTGACGTTGTTCAAATTCGCCGTTTTGTGGACGTCCCACGTTTCGTAAAGGCCAAAGTAGTTCCAGTTCGGTCCGCGCAGAAAGGTGCCGATCACGATCAGCGAAATCCACAGAGCCAGGAAGCCGAACTGGTACACCAAATACGCAAATCGCCGCTGCTGGATCGTGTAGTAGCCGTTGCCCAGCTTGTTCTTGTCCAGATACGGGATGACCGACAAACCGAAGATGATCAAGGCCGGCAGCACGACGCCTGCCATCCAGGGATCGAAGTACAGCAGCATCTCCTGCAGGCCCAGGAAGTACCACGGCGCTTTCGACGGATTGGGCGTGTTCATCAGGCTGGCGGGCTCCTCCAACGGGGCCTGCAGCACGAGCGACCAAAAGATCAGAAAGGCCGTCAGTCCGACCATGCAGATCAACTCGATGTAGACCAGATCCGGCCAGACGAGCACTTTGTCGCTGTCCTTTTGTTCGACCACTGGTTCGCCGCGGGCCAGACGCCGGTCATTTTCGACGGCCCGGTGCGTAGCCAGCCACGTGAAGAACCCCAGCAGGAAGATCATGCCGACGATCGGCACGTTGTCCGGCTTGCCGACAATGCGGGCAAAGTCCGGGTCGGTCATCGAAAGGCCCAGAAACGCGAAGCCCAAGTTGAGCATGATCCAGGCCACCGCCGGCCGGACCCAAAACCGCCGGGCGAAGAACATGACCAGAATCGCCGAGAAGGTGCCCAGCGTGTACCAAGTCGGCTGCAGGGCGTAATTCAACAACGCCTTGGCCCACTCCGGCAGCGAAATCCGGCTCAACGACGCCGTCTCGCCGCCCCACGCCGTGAAGGACATCCAGCCGAACACGACCGCCAACAGCAGCCACAGCAACGCGCCCGTCACGCGCAGCCGACCGCGGCGGACCGTCGCCGCGCCCCTGCGCCAGACGTACCCGGCCGCCAAGGCGTTCATCACGGCCAGGGCCAGATAGTAGCCGACGAGGAAGCCGGATACTTCTTGGTAAAACTCGGTGATGTCAACGTGGCCGTGCATGGTAGCGGCAAGCGTAACGATCCGCCGGGCAAGCCGGCGGCATTCGGGGTGCTCTGTGGTTCGTTCTCTTGTAGTGGGAAGCGTAACGATCCGCCGGGCGAGCCGGCGGCATTTGTTGTCGCGGCAAAGGCACGGCCGCTACATCGGCCCGCTGATCCCGCCGTCCTTGCGCACGCGCCAGAAATGGATTGCCGACAACAGGGCGGCGGCCAGCGGAATGGCGACGCAGTGCAGCACGTAGAAGCGGTTCAGCGCGACTTCGCCCACAAACCGCGCCCCCAGCAACCCAAACCGGGCGTCGGACGAACCGGTGATCAAGTCGATTCCGTCCACGGTCAAAATCTGGGAGCCAGGACCTTCGGCGCCCAACAGCGGCGTGGCCCGCGCCATGTTCGTCCCCACCGTGATGGCCCAAATCGCCAATTGGTCCCAGGGCAGGAGGTAGCCGGTGAACGACAGCAGCAGCGTGAGCACCAGCAGGATGACGCCGATCACCCAATTGAACTCGCGCGGCGGTTTGTAGCTGCCGGTCAGGAACACTCGGTACATGTGCAGCCAGACGGCGATCACCATGGCGTGCCCGGCCCAGCGGTGCAGCTCCCGCAGCACGCCCAACGTGGTCACGTCGCGGAGGTCGAGCATGTCGTGGTAGGCCCATTCGATCGTCGGCCGGTAGTAGAACATCAGCAGGACGCCGGTGATCGTCTCGACCACAAACAGAAAGAACGTGATGCCGCCCATGCACCAGGTATAGCTGAGGGCGATCCCGTGCTTGCGGATCGAAACGGGGTGCAGGTGCAAGACGAAGTTGGTCAGGATCACCGCGACCCGGTTGCGGCGGTCCAACGGCGGCGGATGCCGGAAGATGCTCTTCCACAGCTGCGAACGGCGGATTCTTTCGCCCAACGACGGCATGCCAATCAGTCCTTAGTCCTTCGACGTTACACCCTTGGCTTCAGATTCGAGATCCGAGATTGGAGAGTTCAGATTCCAGATCTGAAATTTCAGATTTCAGATCTGAGATTTCAGATTTCGCATCTTCATCCTTCATCCTTTCACGTAGCAGTCCGGGTCCTCCCACTGGCCCAATTCCTGCTGGAAC